>NZ_VATQ01000019.1:0-136190 GCF_005781135.1 Escherichia sp. E3659
AATCCAGGTACCCCAGCCATCGAAGAAATAATCTGGCTACGTAGCTCAGTTGGTTAGAGCACATCACTCATAATGATGGGGTCACAGGTTCGAATCCCGTCGTAGCCACCAAATTCTGAATCTGTCGAATAGATTCGGCAAATTCAAAAACAAATTTGTTGGGGTATCGCCAAGCGGTAAGGCACCGGATTCTGATTCCGGCATTCCGAGGTTCGAATCCTCGTACCCCAGCCAATTTATTCAAGACGCTTACTTTGTAAGTGCACCCAGTTGGGGTATCGCCAAGCGGTAAGGCACCGGATTCTGATTCCGGCATTCCGAGGTTCGAATCCTCGTACCCCAGCCACATTAAAAAAGCTCGCTTCGGCGAGCTTTTTGCTTTTCTGCGTATATTCAATGCCGAATGTGATGCTGACACGTCTTATCCTTCAATGTCGGATGCGACGCTGGCGCGTCTTATCCGACCTACGGTTGGCATGCATCCGGCAATGTTGTAAGGCTACAACCCTAACGCATATTTCAACGCCTGACGTTTCAACACGCCAGCACGCTCCGCAGCCATCAAACCAAGATTACGCACAAAACGCAGCGGAGGCAGATTATTGCTGAATCCGGCATAAAACAGATCCATACCGCTCTGCATAATGAAGTTATCTGCCATGCGCCGCATCTGGTAACGTTTGAGCACAGGATAACTGGCCCACGCTTCGCCATAGCTGCGGGCGTTGACCAGAACGTCAATCAGGGCATCGACATCACGATAACCAAGATTCACTCCCTGCCCCGCCAGCGGATGGATGGTATGCGCAGCATCGCCCACCAGCGCCAGCCCCGGCTGCACATACTGCAACGCATGGCGACGCGTCAGCGGAAAAGCGCCTGCGGCAAGCGGTGTCACGTACCCAAGACGTGACGGGAAATGCTTCGCGATTTCCGCCTGTAACTGCGCCATATTCATATTCTGCAATTGGCGAATGCGCGCCGGAGAGTCATACCACACCAGCGATGCCCAGTTATCAAACAATGGCAGAAACGCACGCGGTCCGTCCGGGGTAAATTGCTGCCAGGTGCTGTCGCCGGGATCGTTCTCACACTGTACGCTAATCAACATACACGACTGCGCATACTGCCAGGCATGGACGCTAATTCCCGCCATCTGCCGCACCTGCGAATTTGCGCCGTCGGCACCAATCACCAACTTCGCGCGGATCGTTTCACCGCCCTTCAGTTCCAGCTCCTGAAGATCATTATGGCGATGCAGCGAAATCAGCGAGGTTGGTACACGTAACGTCACGTTCGGATGCGCTTCCAGCGCCTGCCACAGCGCCTGTTGCAGAACAGTGTTTTCCACCATATAGCCCAGCAGAGGCAGCTTTAATTCGGCTGCGTCAAACACCACATGCGCCGTTTCCCACTCCCACGTTTCCAGTCTGCGATAAGGATGGCAACGCATGGCCTGTACCGCATCCCAGACGCCTAAACCTTTAAGCAGAGACACCGACGCGGCGCTGATCGCTGAAATACGCACGTCCGGTTGGCTGTCAGCGACAAACGGTGCAGGTTCTGCGTGCTCGATCACCGTTACCGCAAATCCGTGCTGTGCCAGCCCCAGCGCCAGCGCGCCGCCGACCATTCCTCCGCCGACAATGGCAATTTCCGTTGGTTGATTTGTCATGGTCAATCATCCTGTTAGCAATATGCTTTAAGTTTACAGGATTTTTACCCCCAAGGGCTGATAACGCTCATACTGGTCACAACGGCAGCAAAGCATTACACTATGCGCCCTGCATTCCTGGCTACTATTTCGCAAGAGCAAGTCGATGACCAAAAAACTCCATATTAAAACCTGGGGCTGTCAGATGAACGAGTACGATTCATCGAAGATGGCCGATCTGCTGGATGCCACCCACGGCTATCAACTGACCGACGTGGCGGAAGAAGCGGATGTGCTGCTGCTGAACACCTGCTCAATCCGCGAGAAGGCTCAGGAAAAAGTCTTCCATCAGTTGGGTCGCTGGAAACTGTTAAAAGAGAAGAATCCAGACCTGATTATCGGCGTCGGCGGCTGCGTGGCATCGCAAGAAGGCGAGCACATTCGCCAGCGCGCCCACTATGTCGATATTATTTTTGGGCCGCAAACGCTGCACCGTCTGCCGGAGATGATCAACTCCGTGCGCGGCGACCGCAGCCCGGTTGTAGATATCAGCTTCCCGGAAATCGAGAAGTTCGACCGTCTGCCGGAACCGCGCGCCGAAGGGCCGACCGCGTTTGTCTCCATCATGGAAGGCTGCAATAAATATTGCACCTACTGCGTGGTGCCTTACACCCGTGGTGAAGAGGTAAGCCGTCCGTCCGACGATATTCTGTTTGAGATTGCCCAGCTTGCTGCTCAGGGCGTGCGTGAAGTCAACCTGCTCGGTCAGAACGTGAACGCCTGGCGTGGTGAAAACTACGACGGCACCACAGGATCGTTTGCCGATTTGCTGCGTCTGGTTGCTGCGATCGACGGGATCGATCGTATTCGCTTTACCACCAGCCATCCGATCGAATTCACCGACGATATCATCGAAGTGTATCGCGACACGCCGGAGCTGGTGAGCTTCCTGCACCTGCCGGTACAGAGCGGTTCCGATCGCATTCTGAACCTGATGGGCCGTACTCATACGGCGCTGGAGTACAAAGCGATCATCCGTAAACTGCGTGCGGCGCGTCCGGATATTCAGATCAGTTCTGACTTCATCGTTGGCTTCCCTGGCGAAACCACCGAAGACTTCGAGAAAACGATGAAGCTGATTGCCGACGTCAATTTCGACATGAGCTACAGCTTTATCTTCTCTGCACGTCCGGGTACGCCAGCCGCCGATATGGTTGATGATGTTCCGGAAGAAGAGAAGAAGCAGCGTCTGTATATTCTGCAAGAACGTATCAATCAGCAAGCGATGGCATGGAGCCGCCGGATGCTCGGCACCACCCAGCGTATTCTGGTAGAAGGTACATCGCGTAAGAGCATCATGGAGCTTTCCGGTCGTACTGAAAATAACCGCGTGGTCAACTTCGAGGGCACGCCGGATATGATCGGTAAATTCGTCGATGTAGAAATTACCGACGTCTACCCGAACTCTCTGCGCGGTAAAGTGGTGCGTACTGAAGATGAAATGGGTCTGCGCGTGGCAGAAACTCCGGAATCGGTGATTGCCCGTACCCGCAAAGAAAACGACCTTGGCGTGGGTTATTATCAGCCGTAATTCTCAGGCCCGCCGGTCTGGTAAGTTTTGGGACTGACGACAAACGCAAATTGCCTGATGCGCTACGCTTATCAGGCCTACATGATTCCAGCAATATATTGAATTCGCATGAATTTGTAGGCCGGACAAGGCGTTTACGCCGCATCCGGCATGAACAACACGCACTTCGTCAATAATCACTGGCCCGCCGTTCCGGTGGGCCTTGTTTTTTCTCTCTTTATCCCCATCTTTATCGCAATGCTTGCGCCTTTTTCCTGTGGCGTGAATAATTTCGTTATAGGCCGGTGAATGTTCAGCTTCCGGCGGCATACAGATAAGAGGAACAGTTTGAACATAGACACTCGCGAAATCACCCTGGAGCCAGCAGACAACGCGCGTCTGTTGAGCCTGTGCGGCCCGTTTGATGACAACATCAAACAACTCGAACGCCGTCTCGGCATCGAAATCAATCGCCGCGATAACCACTTTAAACTGACCGGCCGTCCGATTTGCGTCACCGCTGCGGCAGACATTCTGCGTAGCCTGTATGTCGATACCGCCCCGATGCGCGGTCAGATTCAGGATATCGAACCAGAACAGATCCACCTTGCGATTAAAGAAGCGCGCGTGCTGGAGCAAAGCGCGGAGAGCGTGCCGGAGTACGGCAAAGCGGTCAATATCAAAACCAAACGCGGCGTAATTAAGCCGCGCACGCCAAACCAGGCGCAGTACATCGCCAATATTCTCGACCATGACATTACCTTCGGCGTTGGCCCGGCGGGTACGGGTAAAACCTACCTGGCAGTGGCTGCGGCAGTTGATGCCCTGGAGCGTCAGGAAATTCGCCGTATTTTGCTGACTCGTCCGGCAGTAGAAGCCGGTGAGAAGCTGGGCTTCCTGCCTGGTGATTTAAGCCAGAAAGTAGACCCGTATCTGCGCCCACTGTACGACGCGCTGTTTGAAATGCTGGGCTTTGAGAAAGTCGAGAAACTGATTGAGCGCAACGTTATTGAAGTCGCGCCGCTGGCCTATATGCGTGGTCGTACGCTGAACGACGCGTTTATCATTCTTGATGAAAGCCAGAACACCACCATCGAACAGATGAAGATGTTCCTGACCCGTATCGGTTTTAACTCAAAAGCGGTTATCACCGGCGACGTCACACAGATCGACCTGCCGCGTAATACCAAGTCTGGTTTGCGTCATGCCATCGAAGTGCTGGCCGATGTCGAAGAGATCAGCTTTAACTTCTTCCACAGCGAAGACGTGGTTCGTCACCCGGTGGTGGCGCGTATCGTTAACGCTTATGAAGCCTGGGAAGAAGCCGAACAAAAACGTAAAGCGGCGCTGGCAGCAGAACGCAAGCGCGAAGAACAGGAACAAAAATGAGTCAGGTGATCCTCGATTTACAGCTGGCATGTGAAGATAATTCCGGGTTACCGGAAGAGAGCCAGTTTCAAACATGGCTGAATGCGGTGATCCCGCAGTTTCAGAAAGAATCGGAAGTGACGATTCGCGTGGTCGATACCGCCGAAAGCCACAGTCTGAATCTGACCTATCGCGGTAAGGATAAGCCGACCAACGTGCTCTCCTTCCCGTTTGAAGTGCCGCCGGGAATGGAGATGTCGCTACTGGGCGATCTGGTTATCTGCCGTCAGGTGGTTGAGAAGGAAGCACAGGAGCAAGGCAAACCACTGGAGGCGCACTGGGCGCATATGGTGGTGCACGGCAGTCTGCATTTGTTAGGTTACGATCACATCGAAGATGACGAAGCAGAAGAAATGGAAGCCCTCGAAACAGAGATTATGCTTGCTCTGGGCTATGAGGATCCGTACATTGCCGAGAAAGAATAATTTGCCAGGCATTTGACTGGCAGATGTCCCCGCCGTTGGTGATTAACGACGGCGTTTTGATTAACTAACATGAGAACCCATACGACGCCATGAGCGACGACAATTCACACAGTAGTGACACGATAAGCAACAAGAAGGGATTTTTCTCCCTGTTACTCAGCCAACTTTTCCACGGTGAACCGAAAAACCGTGACGAACTGCTGGCGCTGATCCGTGATTCCGGGCAGAACGACCTTATCGACGAAGATACGCGCGATATGCTCGAAGGGGTGATGGACATCGCAGACCAACGCGTTCGCGACATCATGATCCCCCGCTCCCAGATGATTACCCTGAAACGCAACCAGACGCTGGACGAATGCCTTGATGTCATCATCGAGTCCGCCCACTCACGTTTCCCGGTGATTAGCGAAGACAAAGATCACATTGAAGGGATTCTGATGGCGAAAGACTTGCTGCCGTTTATGCGCAGCGATGCTGAAGCCTTCAGCATGGACAAAGTGTTACGTCAGGCGGTTGTCGTTCCTGAAAGTAAGCGCGTAGACCGGATGCTGAAAGAGTTTCGCTCTCAGCGTTACCACATGGCGATCGTCATTGACGAATTCGGTGGGGTTTCCGGTCTGGTGACCATTGAAGACATCCTGGAACTGATTGTTGGTGAGATTGAAGACGAATATGACGAAGAAGATGATATCGACTTCCGTCAGCTGAGTCGTCATACCTGGACCGTGCGCGCACTGGCTTCCATTGAAGATTTCAACGAAGCGTTCGGCACCCACTTTAGCGATGAAGAGGTCGACACTATCGGTGGTCTGGTGATGCAGGCATTTGGGCATCTTCCGGCGCGTGGCGAAACTATCGACATCGACGGTTACCAGTTCAAAGTGGCGATGGCCGACAGTCGGCGTATTATTCAGGTTCATGTCAAAATCCCGGATGACTCACCCCAGCCGAAGCTGGATGAATAAAACCGAAACTGGATAGATAACTACATGGCTTTTGCCTCATTAATTGAACGCCAGCGCATTCGCCTGCTGCTGGCGTTATTATTCGGTGCCTGCGGAACGCTGGCCTTCTCTCCTTACGACGTCTGGCCTGCGGCGATTATTTCGCTGATGGGGCTTCAGGCATTGACCTTTAACCGCCGTCCACTCCAGTCTGCCGCTATTGGCTTTTGCTGGGGATTTGGCCTCTTTGGCAGCGGTATTAACTGGGTCTATGTCAGCATCGCGACCTTTGGCGGAATGCCTGGCCCGGTTAACATCTTCCTGGTGGTGTTGCTGGCGGCGTATTTGTCGCTGTATACCGGACTGTTTGCTGGCGTGTTGTCGCGTCTGTGGCCGAAAACCACCTGGCTGCGCGTGGCGATTGCCGCCCCTGCTCTCTGGCAAGTGACCGAGTTTCTGCGCGGTTGGGTGCTGACTGGCTTCCCGTGGTTACAGTTCGGCTATAGCCAGATTGATGGCCCGTTAAAAGGGCTGGCACCGCTAATGGGCGTGGAAGCCATTAACTTCCTGCTTATGATGGTTAGCGGCCTGCTGGCACTGGCGTTAGTCAAACGCAACTGGCGTCCGCTGGTGGTGGCCGTCGTACTGTTTGCCCTTCCCTTCCCGCTGCGTTACATCCAGTGGTTTACCCCGCAACCGGAGAAAACCATTCAGGTTTCGATGGTTCAGGGCGATATTCCGCAATCGCTGAAATGGGATGAAAGTCAGCTTCTTAATACGCTGAAGATTTACTACAACGCAACGGCACCGCTGATGGGCAAATCATCGTTGATTATCTGGCCGGAGTCAGCCATAACCGATCTGGAAATTAATCAGCAGCCGTTCCTCAAAGAGCTGGATGGCGTTCTGCGTGAGAAAGGTAGCTCGCTGGTAACCGGGATTGTCGATGCGCGCCTCAATAAGCAGAACCGCTACGATACCTACAACACCATCATCACACTGGGTAAAGGTGCGCCGTACAGCTACGAATCAGCCGATCGCTATAACAAAAACCATCTGGTGCCGTTTGGCGAGTTTGTCCCGCTGGAGTCGATTCTGCGTCCGTTAGCACCGTTCTTTGATCTGCCGATGTCGTCGTTCAGCCGTGGGCCATATATCCAGCCGCCGCTGTCGGTAAATGGTATTGAGCTTACTGCGGCTATTTGCTACGAGATCATTCTCGGCGAGCAAGTGCGCGATAACTTCCGCCCGGATACCGACTATCTGCTGACTATCTCCAACGATGCGTGGTTTGGTAAGTCTATTGGTCCATGGCAGCACTTCCAGATGGCGCGAATGCGTGCGCTGGAGCTGGCGCGCCCACTGTTGCGCAGCACCAACAACGGCATTACGGCGGTGATTGGTCCGCAGGGTGAGATTCAGGCGATGATCCCGCAGTTCACCCGCGAGGTGTTGACCACTAATGTGACACCAACCACCGGACTCACACCGTACGCACGTACCGGCAACTGGCCGCTGTGGGTGCTGACGGCACTGTTTGGTTTTGCCGCTGTGTTGATGAGTCTGCGTCAGCGACGTAAATAATCCCTTCTTATCGTGCCGGAATACATCCCGTATTTCGGCACGCTCGCCGGATGCGGCATCAGTGCGTTATCCGGATAATAAAATTCCCCTATCCAACTTTGGCACATCTATTGCTTTGTTATACAAGGCAAACCCTGAATCAGCATCAGTACAACCTGGTTGCACCACAGTAATCCAGCGGTAGCACTAAAAGAGTGCATTTTAAGAATTTTGCTTCGGAATGGTGCGGCGCATCTCGCAAAAACAAACAATAAAACAGCAATATCTTTACATTTAGCCAAACTAAATGTTACCTAACAAGCACAACACTGCACAATAAAGTTGCAGATGATAACAACACAAACACTCACAACGGGTATCCATGCGTTTTTAACGCAGAAGATAAAGGAGTTGGATATGCAATTACGTAAACCTGCCACAGCAATCCTGGCCCTGGCACTTTCCGCAGGCCTGGCACAGGCAGATGACGCTGCCCCGGCAGCGGGCAGTACTCTGGACAAAATCGCCAAAAACGGTGTGATTGTCGTCGGTCACCGTGAATCTTCAGTGCCTTTCTCTTATTACGACAATCAGCAAAAAGTGGTGGGTTACTCGCAGGATTACTCCAACGCCATTGTTGAAGCAGTGAAAAAGAAACTCAACAAACCGGACTTGCAGGTGAAACTGATTCCGATCACCTCACAAAACCGTATTCCTCTGCTGCAAAACGGCACTTTCGATTTTGAATGTGGTTCCACCACCAATAACGTCGAACGCCAAAAACAGGCGGCTTTCTCTGACACTATTTTCGTGGTCGGTACGCGCCTGCTGACCAAAAAGGGCGGCGATATCAAAGATTTTGCCGACCTTAAAGACAAAGCCGTGGTCGTCACTTCCGGCACTACCTCTGAAGTTTTGCTCAACAAACTGAATGAAGAGCAAAAAATGAATATGCGCATCATCAGCGCCAAAGATCACGGTGACTCTTTCCGCACCCTGGAAAGCGGTCGTGCCGTTGCCTTTATGATGGATGATGCCCTGCTGGCCGGTGAACGTGCGAAAGCGAAGAAACCAGACAACTGGGAAATCGTCGGCAAGCCGCAGTCTCAGGAAGCCTACGGTTGTATGTTGCGTAAAGATGATCCGCAGTTCAAAAAGCTGATGGATGACACCATCGCTCAGGTGCAGACCTCCGGTGAAGCGGAAAAATGGTTTGATAAATGGTTCAAAAACCCAATTCCGCCGAAAAACCTGAACATGAATTTCGAACTGTCAAACGAAATGAAAGCACTGTTCAAAGAACCGAATGACAAAGCACTGAACTAATTACAAGAACCAGGGGCGGAAATTCCAGCCCTCTCGATTGTTACGTAGCACGGACAGACTATACGCCTGATGGTCGTTCCCCATCGGGCCTGAAAACCGCAATACGCTGGGTAACAATCTTCGAGGGTAGCAGTTAACGCTGCTACCCTCTTTTTTCTGGAGTAGATTTATGTCTATAGACTGGAACTGGGGTATTTTTTTACAACAAGCCCCGTTCGGCAACACCACCTATCTTGGTTGGATCTGGAGTGGTTTTCAGGTCACGATCGCTTTGTCGATCTGCGCCTGGATTATCGCTTTTCTCGTCGGTTCATTTTTCGGCATTTTACGTACCGTTCCAAACCGTTTTCTCTCCGGTCTGGGTACGTTGTATGTCGAACTGTTCCGCAACGTGCCGTTGATTGTGCAATTCTTTACCTGGTATCTGGTGATCCCGGAGCTGCTGCCGGAGAAAATCGGCATGTGGTTTAAGGCCGAGCTGGATCCCAATATTCAGTTTTTCCTTTCATCCATGCTCTGCCTGGGGCTGTTTACCGCCGCCCGTGTTTGCGAACAGGTACGCGCCGCTATTCAGTCGCTACCGCGTGGGCAAAAAAATGCCGCGCTGGCGATGGGTCTGACGCTGCCGCAGGCTTACCGCTACGTGCTGTTGCCTAACGCGTATCGCGTTATCGTCCCGCCGATGACCTCCGAGATGATGAACCTGGTGAAAAACTCCGCCATCGCCTCGACTATCGGTCTGGTAGATATGGCGGCGCAGGCGGGTAAATTACTCGATTACTCCGCCCACGCCTGGGAGTCGTTTACCGCCATCACGCTGGCGTATGTGTTGATTAACGCGGTTATCATGCTGGTGATGACGCTGGTTGAACGTAAAGTTCGCCTGCCCGGCAACATGGGAGGCAAATAATGTACGAGTTTGACTGGAGTTCCATTGTCCCTTCCCTGCCATATCTGCTCGACGGGCTGGTGATCACCCTGAAAATCACCGTCACGGCAGTCGTGATTGGTATTTTGTGGGGCACCATGCTGGCGGTAATGCGCTTGTCCAGTTTTGCGCCTGTTGCGTGGTTTGCCAAAGCCTACGTTAACGTATTCCGCTCGATTCCTTTAGTTATGGTTTTGCTGTGGTTTTACCTGATTGTGCCGGGTTTTCTGCAAAACGTGCTGGGGTTATCGCCAAAAAATGATATCCGTTTAATTTCGGCGATGGTGGCGTTTTCGATGTTTGAAGCGGCCTACTATTCAGAGATTATCCGCGCCGGTATTCAAAGTATTTCTCGTGGTCAGTCGAGCGCCGCGCTGGCGTTGGGAATGACTCACTGGCAGTCGATGAAACTGATTATTCTGCCGCAGGCGTTCCGCGCGATGGTGCCGCTGCTGCTCACTCAGGGCATCGTACTGTTCCAGGATACCTCACTGGTGTATGTGTTATCTCTGGCCGATTTCTTCCGTACCGCCTCAACCATCGGTGAGCGTGATGGTACGCAGGTTGAGATGATCCTGTTTGCCGGATTTGTTTATTTCGTTATTAGCCTTAGCGCGTCGTTGTTGGTCAGCTACTTGAAAAGAAGGACAGCATAATGATTACCCTGAAAAATGTTTCAAAATGGTATGGTCACTTTCAGGTGCTGACCGACTGCTCAACCGAAGTGAAAAAAGGCGAAGTGGTGGTGGTTTGTGGCCCGTCTGGTTCCGGCAAATCAACGCTGATTAAAACCGTCAACGGCCTCGAACCAGTGCAGCAAGGTGAAATCACTGTCGATGGCATCGTGGTTAACGACAAGAAAACCGATCTGGCAAAGCTGCGTTCCCGCGTCGGGATGGTATTCCAGCATTTCGAGCTGTTCCCTCATCTGTCGATTATCGAAAACCTGACCCTGGCGCAGGTGAAAGTGCTTAAACGCGATAAAGCGCCGGCTCGTGAAAAAGCATTGAAATTGCTGGAGCGCGTGGGACTTTCCGCGCATGCCAATAAATTTCCGGCGCAGCTTTCCGGCGGTCAGCAGCAGCGTGTGGCAATCGCTCGCGCGTTGTGTATGGATCCTATTGCCATGCTGTTCGACGAACCGACATCGGCGCTGGATCCGGAGATGATCAACGAAGTGCTGGACGTGATGGTCGAACTGGCGAACGAAGGAATGACCATGATGGTGGTGACCCACGAAATGGGCTTTGCCCGCAAAGTGGCGAATCGGGTGATCTTTATGGACGAGGGAAAAATTGTCGAAGACTCGCCGAAAGACGCTTTCTTCGATGATCCGAAATCGGACCGCGCAAAAGACTTCCTCGCGAAAATCCTGCATTAATCCTTCCGGCGCGCATACCCAGGTGCGCGCCATCTCACGCTTTATCGTTTCGGTCCTCGTATCTGTTACATTCCGGCGTTACCCTTGTAGCAAAGAAACACACAACAAGGAGCAACAATGGCACTGCCAATTCTGTTAGATTGCGACCCAGGTCATGACGACGCTATCGCAATAGTTCTCGCCCTCGCCTCACCAGAGCTTGATGTCAAAGCAATTACGTCTTCCGCCGGAAACCAGACACCCGATAAAACATTACGCAATGTTCTGCGTATGCTGACCTTGCTTAATCGCACCGATATTCCGGTAGCAAGCGGTGCGGTGAAACCGTTAATGCGTGAGTTGATTATCGCGGACAACGTACACGGCGAAAGCGGTCTCGATGGCCCGGCATTACCGGAACCGACGTTCGCACCGCAAAACTGTACGGCGGTAGAGCTGATGGCGAAAACGCTGCGTGAAAGTGCGGAACCTGTCACGATTGTTTCTACCGGACCGCAAACTAACGTTGCCTTGCTGCTCAATAGCCATCCGGAACTGCATAGCAAAATTGCCCGTATCGTGATTATGGGTGGCGCTATGGGGCTGGGTAACTGGACGCCTGCGGCTGAATTTAATATTTACGTTGACCCGGAAGCGGCAGAAATCGTCTTTCAGTCCGGAATTCCGGTGGTGATGGCCGGTCTGGATGTCACTCACAAAGCACAAATCCACGTTGAAGACACCGAGCGTTTCCGCGCGATTGGTAACCCAATTTCAACCATTGTTGCCGAACTGCTGGATTTCTTCCTCGAATTTCATAAAGACGAAAAATGGGGCTTTGTCGGCGCGCCGTTACATGACCCATGCACCATTGCCTGGCTATTGAAACCCGAGTTGTTTACCACCGTGGAGCGCTGGGTCGGCGTTGAAACACAGGGGAAATATACCCAGGGGATGACGGTTGTTGATTATTACTATCTGACCGGTAATAAACCGAATGCCACTGTAATGGTCGATGTTGATCGTCAGGGCTTTGTTGATTTACTGGCTGAACGTCTGAAATTTTACGCTTAATACTCCTTATTGATTAAGATCACCACGTTTTACCAGGGTGGTCTTAATCTGGTTATCTCTTTTTCTTTCAAGATATAAATGCAATGGATAATGCAGAACTCGCCATTGGTATCGATCTCGGTACTACCAATAGTTTAATTGCTGTCTGGAAAGACGGTGCCGCACAATTAATTCCAAATAAATTCGGTGAATATTTAACACCATCCATAATTAGCATGGATGAAAATAACCATATTCTGGTCGGAAAACCGGCTGTATCACGGCGTACTTCGCATCCGGATAAAACCGCAGCGTTATTTAAACGTGCAATGGGCAGTAATACCAACTGGCGTTTAGGCGGTGACACATTTAATGCACCGGAATTGTCCTCTTTGGTATTGCGTTCATTAAAAGAAGATGCTGAAGAATTTCTGCAACGTCCGATTAAAGATGTGGTGATCTCCGTTCCGGCTTATTTCAGCGATGAACAACGCAAGCATACCCGTTTAGCAGCAGAGTTAGCCGGGCTAAATGCAGTGCGCCTGATTAATGAGCCAACGGCAGCCGCGATGGCGTATGGCCTGCATACGCAGCAAAATACCCGCTCGCTGGTTTTTGATCTCGGTGGCGGCACGTTCGACGTCACGGTGCTCGAGTACGCCACGCCGGTGATTGAAGTTCACGCCTCCGCTGGCGATAACTTCCTCGGTGGCGAAGATTTTACTCATATGCTGGTCGATGAGGTTTTAAAACGCGCGGAAGTCGCCAAAACAGCCCTTAACGAGAGCGAACTGGCAGCCTTGTATGCCTGTGTGGAAGCGGCAAAATGTAGCAATCAATCGCCAATGCACATTCGCTGGCAGTACCAGGAAGAAACACGTGAATGCGAATTTTACGAGAACGAACTGGAAGATTTGTGGTTACCGCTACTCAACCGCTTGCGTGTGCCGATTGAACAGGCGTTGCGCGATGCACGTCTGAAGCCGAGTCAAATCGACAGCCTGGTACTGGTCGGCGGTGCGTCGCAAATGCCGCTGGTGCAGCGAATCGCCGTGCGTCTGTTTGGCAAACTACCGTATCAAAGTTACGACCCGAGCACCATTGTCGCGCTGGGCGCAGCGATCCAGGCCGCCTGCCGCTTACGCAGCGAAGACATTGAAGAAGTGATCCTCACCGATATTTGCCCCTACTCGTTGGGCGTTGAAGTTAACCGCCAGGGCGTTTCCGGCATTTTCTCGCCAATTATTGAACGCAACACCACTGTGCCTGTATCGCGTGTAGAAACTTACTCAACCATGCACCCGGAACAGGATTCAATTACGGTTAACGTCTATCAGGGAGAAAACCACAAAGTTAAAAATAACATTCTGGTGGAATCATTCGATGTGCCGTTGAAGAAAACCGGGGCTTATCAGTCAATTGATATTCGCTTTAGTTATGATATCAACGGCTTGCTTGAAGTTGACGTGCTTCTGGAAGACGGCAGCGTTAAGTCCAGAGTCATTAATCACAGTCCGGTAACATTGAGCGCTCAGCAGATTGAAGAGAGTCGGACGCGGTTATCCGCATTGAAAATTTATCCGCGCGATATGCTCATCAACCGTACCTTTAAAGCCAAACTGGAAGAGTTGTGGGCGCGTGCACTGGGTGACGAGCGAGAAGAGATTGGCCGGGTGATCACCGATTTTGATGAGGCGTTGCAGTCAAACGATATGGCCCGCGTCGATGAGGTCAGGCGGCGGGCGAGTGATTATTTAGCCATTGAGATCCCATAAATACGGCTGCCGGATGCGGCGTGAACGCCTTATCCGGCCTACTCGTAGGTCGGATAAGATGCATTAGCATCGCATCCGACATTGAAGGATAAGATACATCAGCATCGCATCCGACATTGAAAGATAAGATGCGTCAGCATCGCATCTAACTGAGCAACATCGCGATTTTGCCGAGAGCATAACCTATCACCAGCACCGTTAAGCTGATTTTAATAATGCTGGTAATGCTCTGTGGTTTTTCATCCTCATCATTTTTCTCTTCATGATTTTCAGGTATAGGCTCATCGACATCTTCATCCACCGGTTCGAGTTTCACTTTCGTTAACAGCATCCGGGTGATAATGGCCTCTAATGGATGAGCGTCTCCGCCTTCCAGCCTTGTATTAAGACGGGCCAGCATCTCTTGTTTCGGAAACGCTTCCAGTACTACCTGTTCCGCTACCCGATACAGCTCCAGTAACGGTGAATCTTGCCCTGTCTCGCTACCGACTCTCGATTTCCACCACGCCCATGCTTTGCGTTTGAAGAATAACGACTCGATAAACGATTGACCTAACGGCGATAATTTTCCGCTATGTAAAATTTCCGCCCATAACAGCCGCGTCCGGGCGCTCTCACCAGGAACATATTTCAACGGCTTACCTTGTGCATCAATCATGCTTCGCGCTTCGATAACCATCACTAATAACGCGAAGTAATCCGGGCAATGACGTTTGCTCCACTGCAATAACAAATTATCAGCTTGTGTAGATGGGTAACTTTCCCAGTACACGCAGAGATCGGCAAGCAGGCTTTCCCCCTCACCGCAGTACAAGCGTTGTGCACACTGGTAATACCGGGCATCTTCGCTTTCTGGTTCTTCCATTTGCCACTGTTTGGCTACAGGAATGAGTTCCGCCATACCTGTTTGCACCGAGCTGTACCAGCGCAATAGTTTGCGATGCAACTTCGCATCATCAGGAATTAACCACGGACCTGCCATCGCCAAAAATGCAGTGACATAGTCAGGATGGTAACGACAGCAACGTTCCAGCGCGAAGTAATATTCAACAGTCTGGTTCTGTAACGCGACGGGATATTCCAGAAGGCTAAGGAAATCGAAACAATCACCAGCCTGAATAGCCTCAAAAAAAGCCTCCCGCTCTTCTTCATCCATTCCTTCGCTGTCACTAAATGAATGCCAGTTCAAACGCTCTGCCAGCAAAGAAGCACAATTCAATGAAAGATATCGCGCTTCTATAGCGATTGCACACAGCGGCCAGCGTAATTGTTCGACATCCTCCATGTTCCAGGTATTTAATTGCTGAATAAATTTCTGCCAGGCGGAGGGCTGAAAACGATCACTTTCTGAATCCAGTAATGTCCTGAATGCACGTAGTATTTCATGTTCAGCGGCGGCATCTTTATCTTTATCATCTACTTCCTCGACAGGATTGACCGCCAGCCGTAACGCCTCTTCATAGGCCTGACGTAACGCTTTAAACCCCTGCGGATCGGTTTCGGGATGACACAACGGTAAACGAGCAAGATAAGCCTGACGGATAATATCAACTTGTGTTGTGCTTCCGATTTCGAGAATTTGCCAACATGTTTTCATAGGTCGCTCACATCCTTAAGCGTTACCGGGCATTCAGGCTGGACAGTTAATGGTTGCCAGGGAAGCGTGGCATAGAAACGATCGCTTCCCGCTGCCAGCTCTTCGAACATCCGACTCCCGGCGCTATCGTATTTGTACAAGGTCAGCGCCTCACGTAGCGAAGCGTTGTCTTCGCACTGAGCGGATTGCCAGTAGAGACGTCCTAACGAATAGGCGGAAAAATAGTGCATCCAACTGTGATAGTAATGGTGTGCTCGTTCATAGACGCGCGATTGCAGCCATAAACTCTCGTCTTCCGTCAGCCACTTGTTGAGCACACCGACCCGTGACAGAAACCCCATTCGAACATAATCCCAGGCTTTGATTCCCCCTTCCCCGCAGGACATAGCAGTTTGTGCAACAAATTGGGTATAAATCAGACCTCTGTCAGAGCTACCAGCAATTAATGCTTTCCACTCTTCAGGTGAAGAGCGATGCCATGCCAGATATAACCCGGCTAAATCATTTGCGTGACCATCATCGGTCATTTGGTAAATAGTCTGAATTAAATCATCACGATTATTTATTCCCCAGGATGATGACAGATCAAATTCTTTTATTCCGGTATACATTTTTGGCGAGTCATGTGCAGGCTTGCATCCCTTATTAAGAATCTCCATTGGCGTAGAAAGCGCAAATAGAAGGCGTTGTTCTTCCTTATCCATTTATTAACAATCCTTTAAGTACATTAACTGACTACTTTTTTATTAAGGATGAGTATAAACTTGACGCTTTCAAAATAAAAAGAAAATCGAAGTATTGATAAATGAACAAAAAAATATATTTTATATTCGCAATATTTATAGTTGCGGCTATCACTTGTATTAGCCAACCTAAGAAAACGACTTTGCGCGATAAAGCTATGGTGAATTATGTCTTTGATTATTTAAGATCACCAGGCAGTCTACCGTTTACCACGGCAGCAACGGAGCTTTCCGCGATTCATGGTCACTCAACGTCGCAATATCGCCTTGGCGAATTTTATCTTCATGGTAGCGACGGTAAACCTCTGGATTATACACAGGCGAGATACTGGTATGAGCAATCAGCAGAACAGGAAAATCCGCGCGCACAAAGCAAACTAGGGTGGATCTACCTGAAAGGTCTGGGAGTCAAACCCGATACCCGTAAAGCAATTCTCTGGTATAAGGAAGCAGCTGAACAAGGGTATGCTCATGCTCAATATACTTTGGGTTTGATCTACAGAAATGGCACTGGTATTAATGTTAACCATTATGAATCTCAAAAATGGTTAAAACTGGCCGCCAAACAACATTACAAAAATGCGGAAAGATTGCTTGCCGGGCTTCCCGCACATTAACGTCGAATGTCACCCGAAGAGATGGAGTATTTTCCCTATCAAACCAGCAAAAATAAAAATATAGAAAATAATTTTAATGATGCCCAGACAGCCCGGCCCACCATCATCAACAGGCATTGGCTGCGGTTGCGGCTCCGGTTCGACGGTTTGCTTCTCGGTAAAATTCGCCGACTGAATTAATAATCGACGAATAATTAATGCTTCCAGTGGGCAACGATCTTCTGCATCAAGACGAGCGACGATCGGCATTAATGATTCTTCTGTAGGCTGGTTCGCCAGTACTAATTGTTTAGCAACTAAATATAATGGCCATAAGGGATGCTCTGTATCACGCGTGAGTGAGATTCGCGGCTTACGCCCTTTGTGCAAAACCATCTCGACCAGAGAACGCCCCAGCGCAGAGAGTTTTTCATGGCTGAGTATTTCGTATAATTGAAAGCGCGTACGGGCGCTGTCGCCGGGGACATAAAGTAGCGGTTTTCCCTGATCGTTAACCAGTTCACGAGCTTCAATCATCATCACCACTAATGGGTAATAATCGACCCGATGCTGACGGCACCATTGCAACATTAAAGCATCCGCCTGGGTAGAGGGAGACTCGCGCCAGTAGTCACAAAGTTCTGCCAGCAGGTTTTCGCCTTCCCCACAATAGACGCGTTGCGCGTATTCATAATAACGCGCATCTTCATTATCAGGTTCAGCTTCCCGCCACGACCGAGCGTAATCCAGGAGTTCCGGTAATCCCAGGCGGCTTGAGGTATACCAGCACAGTAAATTTCTGTGCAGTTTTGCATCATCGGGGATAATCACTGCGCGATGTTGCGCTAAATACAGTGTCAGCCATTCTGGATGCGATGACCAAATCCGAGCGAACATTTGATAAAAATCAATGGTGTCATTTTGCACGGCAACGGACAGATGCAGGATGGTCTGGAAGTTAAAAATATTCCCCTTCGCAATGGCATATAAAAAGGATTCCAGTTCTTCTTCGTCTATTTCCCCGGTGTTTTCCTCCTGCAACCACCGCAATCTTTCTGCTAATAACACCACGCAATCGAAAGATAAATGGGCAGTGTTCATAGCTATCGCGCACAATAACCAGCGTAATTCATCAATCTCTTCCATCGAGCAATAATTTAATTGCTGAATGAATCGCTGCCAGGCTGAGGGCAGAAAACGTTCGCTATCAGAGGCAAGTAACGCACGAAAGGCGAGCAGAATTTCATGTTCTGCAACTTCATGTTCTTCTGGTTGCCAAACAGATTTAGCTGGCGACTGCGCAATCCGTAGCGCGTCTTCATACGCCTGACGCAGTTGTTTAAAGCCCTGTGGATCGGTTTCTGGATGAAAGGACGGTAACAGCGCCAGATAAGCGCGACGGATAATATCGACATCAGTCGTTTCCTCTATGTCGAGGATCTTCCAGCAATTTTTCATAGGTCGCTCATATCCTTAAGCGTTTCCGGGCATGCGGGGTAGTCAGCCAGTGGTTGCCAGGGTAAGGTCGCGTAATATGCATCGTCACTGGCAAATAATTGATAAAACATATCATTGCCGGAATCGTCGTATTCTTTACGCGCTAAGAATTCATGTAATAAAGGCAGATTATCATCCTCGGGAGACTGCCAATATTGCCGACCAAAGGTATAACCGGCAAAGTATTGCCGCCAGTTACTATAATAACGTAGCGCCCGTAGATGAATGCGCGACTGGATCCATAGACTTTCTTCTTCACTCAACCAGTTATTAAGTACGCCCATTCGGCTTAAAAAACCCATCCGGACATAATCCCAGGCTTTGATCCCCCCTTCGCCACAGCATTCGGCGGTGCTGGCGACAAATTGCGCGTAAGCCTGACCTTGCTCATTTAATTCAGCAAGATAGTCACGCCATTCACATGGCGAATAACGAAACCAGTGGTGATAAAACCCAGCCAATCGTGCAGCATGACCGTTATCGATCATTCGGTGAATTGTGCGCAGCAGGTCATCACGGTCATCAATTCCCCAGGAGGAAGAAAGGTCAAAAAAGCATGTACCTAAATACATTTTGGGGGATGAATGCGAAGGTAAACAGCATTCATTGCGTATTTCCATCGGAGTGGAAAGTGCAAACAATATTTTTTGCGACTCCATGTCCATATAATTTATCCTTAAACATTCATTTAATGAATGTAAACTACATTGCGAGGCTCATTTATTTATACTTTTCTGACGCAACATAATACGCATAAAATAAGGCTTACGCAAAAATGGAACATATAAAAATATAATATGCTTTATCTGCAACCATAAGGAAATGATAATGATTTTTACGTCAAGTTGCTGCGATAATTTATCAATAGATGAGATTATCGAACGTGCTGAACAAGGCGATAGTGAGGCTCAATATATTGTTGGATTTTATTACAATCGCGATAGCGCAATTGACTCTCCGGACGACGAAAAGGCCTTTTACTGGCTAAAGCTTGCCGCCGGGCAAGGTCATTGTGAAGCACAATATTCCTTAGGGCGGAAATACTCCGAGGATAAAAGCCGTCATAAAAATAATGAGCAAGCCATCTTTTGGCTGAAAAAAGCTGCCCTACAAGGACATACTTTCGCTTCCAACGCCCTTGGCTGGATACTGGATCGTGGAGAAGACCCCTACGATAAAGAAGCGGTTGCCTGGTATCAGATAGCCGCGGAGAGCGGAATGTCTTATGCGCAAAATAATCTTGGGTGGATGTACAGAAATGGCAACGGAGTCGCACAAGACTATGCGCTGGCATTTTTCTGGTACAAACAAGCTGCATTGCAAGGCCATAGTGACGCGCAAGACAATCTGGCCGATCTTTATAAAGATGGAGAAGGCGTTGCTCAAAACAAGACTCTCGCCGCATTCTGGTATTTGAAAAGCGCACAGCAGGGTAATCGGCACGCCCAGTTTCAAATTGCGTGGGCTTATAACGCTGGCGAAGGGGTAGACCAGGACTATAAGCAAGCGATGTACTGGTATCTGAAGGCTGCCGCTCAGGGAAGCATCGGCGCTTACGTTAACATCGGCTATATGTATAAACATGGGCAAGGCGTTGAGAAAGATTATAACGCGGCCTTTGAATGGTTTACGAAAGCCGCTGAATGCGATCATGCCACTGCCTGGTATAACCTGGCCATTATGTATCACTACGGAGAAGGAAGACCTGTTGATCTCCGACAGGCTCTCGACCTGTATCGTAAAGTTCAGTCATCCGGTACCAGGGATGTCAGTCAAGAAATCCGTGAGATTGAAGATTTACTGTAGAGATAAAAACAAGGGCCGGGGAATTTCATTCGGCCCAAATTCTCTTTATTAGTGTGCGAAATCAAACTATTACGGCTCAAACGGGCGTCTCTGGAACTGGTCATGACCACATTTCGGGCATAGCGTCAGCACTTCCGGCGTGTAGATCGGGAGATGGAAGTGACATTTCTCGCAGACCAGATTCCCCAGCCCTACCACTTCTCCGCTGTGATAAACCCCGTGATGATTGAGATCCTGGAAAACTTCACGCCATTCAAGCTGCGTTTTATCGGTGATGTCCGCCAGTTCCTGCCAGAGGCTTTCTTTAATCACCCGCATAAAAACGCTGTCGGATTCTTCCTTCAGGCTCTCTTCATAACTCATGGCGAACTCTTCCAGGTCACGTCTGACGGCCCGAGTCAGTTCATCGACCTCGGTCCGCGTTAACTCCCCTGTTTTTATTACACGCTCACGCGCCTGTTCTACCAGTGCATCGATATCGCGTTCGCCATTACGCAGTCGCTCGCTTAATGACGCCACCAGTTCACGGTAATATTGAGCAACCTTGTTCATCATTTCATCTCCCGTGTCGTTAACTGGCTATAATAATAGACGTTATTTACGCTCAACTTTGCAAGACTGCCCACAGAGTGTGTAAATTCGTGCAAGGATTACCGCTGTGCGATTTCAACGTCGAGTGCGCGAAAGGCTGTTTTGACGCGGACGTTTGGGCTATGCTATGCGGATCTGAAAAACCACCTCTAACGCTACTTTTGTAGCCGTAATGAAAACAGGACCACTGGCTGCCATGCAAGAGCAATACCGCCCGGAAGAGATAGAATCCAAAGTACAGCTTCATTGGGATGAGAAGCGCACATTTGAAGTAACCGAAGACGAGAGCAAAGAGAAGTATTACTGCCTGTCTATGCTTCCCTATCCTTCTGGTCGACTACACATGGGCCACGTACGTAACTACACCATCGGTGACGTGATCGCCCGTTACCAGCGCATGCTGGGCAAAAACGTTCTGCAGCCGATCGGCTGGGACGCGTTTGGTCTGCCTGCGGAAGGCGCGGCGGTAAAAAACAACACCGCGCCAGCACCGTGGACGTACGACAACATCGCGTACATGAAAAACCAGCTCAAAATGCTGGGCTTTGGTTATGACTGGAGCCGCGAGCTGGCAACCTGTACGCCGGAATACTACCGTTGGGAACAGAAATTCTTCACCGAGCTGTATAAAAAAGGTCTGGTATATAAGAAGACTTCTGCGGTCAACTGGTGCCCGAACGACCAGACCGTACTGGCTAACGAACAGGTTATCGACGGCTGCTGCTGGCGCTGCGATACCAAAGTTGAACGTAAAGAGATCCCGCAGTGGTTTATCAAAATCACCGCTTACGCTGACGAACTGCTCAACGATCTGGATAAACTGGATCACTGGCCAGACACCGTTAAAACCATGCAGCGTAACTGGATTGGTCGTTCCGAAGGCGTAGAAATCACCTTCAACGTTAACGACTATGACAACACGCTGACTGTTTATACTACTCGCCCGGACACCTTTATGGGTTGTACCTACCTGGCGGTAGCGGCAGGTCATCCGCTGGCGCAGAAAGCGGCAGAAAATAATCCAGAACTGGCGGCCTTTATTGACGAATGCCGTAACACCAAAGTTGCCGAAGCTGAAATGGCGACGATGGAGAAAAAAGGCGTCGATACTGGCTTTAAAGCGGTTCACCCATTAACGGGCGAAGAAATTCCGGTTTGGGCAGCAAACTTCGTATTGATGGAATACGGCACGGGCGCAGTCATGGCGGTTCCGGGTCACGACCAGCGCGACTACGAGTTTGCCTCTAAATACGGCCTGAACATCAAACCGGTTATCCTGGCGGCTGATGGTTCTGAACCCGATCTTTCTCAGCAGGCACTGACTGAAAAAGGCGTGCTGTTCAACTCTGGCGAGTTCAACGGTCTTGACCATGAAGCGGCCTTCAACGCCATCGCCGATAAACTGACTGCGATGGGCGTTGGCGAGCGTAAAGTGAATTACCGCCTGCGCGACTGGGGTGTTTCCCGTCAGCGTTACTGGGGCGCACCGATTCCGATGGTGACGCTGGAAGACGGCACTGTAATGCCGACCCCGGACGACCAGCTGCCGGTGATCCTGCCGGAAGATGTGGTGATGGACGGCATTACCAGCCCGATTAAAGCAGATCCGGAGTGGGCGAAAACCACCGTTAACGGTATGCCAGCGCTGCGTGAAACCGACACTTTCGACACCTTTATGGAGTCCTCCTGGTACTATGCGCGCTACACTTGCCCGGAGTACAAAGAAGGTATGCTGGATTCCGAAGCGGCTAACTACTGGCTGCCGGTGGATATCTACATTGGTGGTATCGAACACGCCATCATGCACCTGCTCTACTTCCGCTTCTTCCACAAACTGATGCGTGATGCAGGCATGGTGAACTCTGACGAACCAGCGAAACAGTTGCTGTGTCAGGGTATGGTGCTGGCAGATGCCTTCTACTATGTTGGCGAAAACGGCGAACGTAACTGGGTTTCCCCGGTTGATGCTATCGTTGAACGTGACGAAAAAGGCCGTATCGTGAAAGCGAAAGACGCGGCAGGCCATGAACTGGTTTATACCGGCATGAGCAAAATGTCCAAGTCGAAGAACAACGGTATCGACCCGCAGGTGATGGTTGAACGTTACGGCGCGGACACCGTTCGTCTGTTTATGATGTTCGCTTCTCCGGCGGATATGACTCTTGAATGGCAGGAGTCCGGCGTGGAAGGGGCTAACCGCTTCCTGAAACGTGTCTGGAAACTGGTGTACGAGCATACTGCGAAAGGTGATGTTGCGGCACTGAACGTCGATGCACTGACTGAAGATCAGAAAGCGCTGCGTCGCGATGTGCATAAAACGATCGCTAAAGTGACCGATGATATCGGCCGTCGTCAGACCTTCAACACCGCAATTGCGGCGATTATGGAGCTGATGAACAAACTGGCGAAAGCACCGACCGATGGCGAGCAGGATCGCGCCCTGATGCAGGAAGCGCTGCTGGCGGTAGTTCGTATGCTTAACCCGTTCACCCCACATATCTGTTTCACGCTGTGGCAGGAGCTGAAAGGCGAAGGCGATATCGACAACGCGCCGTGGCCGGTGGCTGACGAAAAAGCGATGGTGGAAGACTCCACGCTGGTCGTTGTTCAGGTTAACGGTAAAGTCCGTGCCAAAATCACCGTTCCGGTGGATGCAACGGAAGAACAGGTTCGTGAACGTGCTGGCCAGGAACATCTGGTAGCAAAATATCTTGATGGCGTTACCGTGCGTAAAGTGATTTACGTACCAGGTAAACTCCTCAATCTGGTCGTTGGCTAAGCGCGGGAGGAAGCGTGCGATATCTGGCAACATTGTTGTTATCTCTGGCGGTGTTAATCACCGCCGGGTGTGGCTGGCATCTGCGTGATACCACGCAGGTTCCTTCCACTATGAAGGTCATGATCCTGGACTCAGGCGATCCGAACGGGCCGTTAAGCCGTGCGGTGCGTAACCAGTTACGTCTGAACGGTGTCGAGTTGCTCGATAAAGAAACCACGCGTAAGGATGTTCCATCCCTGCGCCTGGGCGCTGTATCAATCTCACAGGATACCGCGTCGGTTTTCCGTAATGGTCAAACTGCGGAATATCAGATGGTGATGACTGTTAGCGCGTCGGTATTGATTCCTGGACGAGATATCTACCCGATTAGCGCCAAAGTCTTCCGTTCGTTCTTCGATAACCCGCAAATGGCGTTAGCGAAAGATAACGAGCAGGACATGATCATTAAAGAGATGTACGACCGTGCCGCCGAACAGCTTATTCGTAAGCTGCCAAGCATTCGCGCTGCGGACGTCCGTTCCGACGAAGAAACGTCGGCAACAACGGATACCACAGCAACGCCTGCACGCGTCTCCACCACGCTGGGTAACTGATGATTCGGTTGTACCCGGAACAGCTCCGCGCGCAGCTCACTGAAGGGCTGCGCGCGGCCTATCTTTTACTTGGTAACGATCCCCTGTTGTTGCAAGAAAGCCAGGACGCCATTCGTCAGGTCGCCGCCGCACAAGGGTTTGAAGAACACCATACTTTTTCCATTGATCCCAACACGGACTGGAACGCAATATTTTCGCTATGCCAGGCAATGAGCCTGTTTGCCAGTCGGCAAACTTTGTTGTTAGTGCTACCTGAAAATGGACCAAATGCGGCGATCAATGAACAACTCCTCACGCTCACCGGATTGCTGCATGACGATTTGCTGTTGATCGTACGCGGTAATAAATTGAGCAAAGCGCAGGAAAATGCCGCCTGGTTTACCGCGCTTGCAAACCGTAGCGTGCAGGTTACTTGCCAGACCCCAGAACAAGCCCAGCTTCCTCGCTGGGTTGCCGCGCGAGCAAAACAGCTCAATTTAGAACTGGATGACGCGGCGAATCAGGTGCTCTGCTACTGTTATGAAGGAAACCTGCTGGCACTGGCACAGGCACTGGAGCGTTTATCGCTACTCTGGCCGGACGGCAAACTGACACTGCCGCGCGTTGAGCAAGCGGTGAATGATGCCGCTCATTTCACCCCTTTTCATTGGGTTGACGCTTTGTTGAGTGGCAAAAGCAAGCGTGCATTGCATATTCTTCAGCAGTTGCGCCTGGAAGGCAGTGAGCCGGTGATATTGTTGCGTACTTTGCAACGTGAGCTATTGCTGCTGGTTAATCTGAAGCGTCAGTCTGCTCATACTCCACTGCGTGCGCTGTTTGACAAGCATCGGGTATGGCAGAACCGTCGTAACATGATTAGCGAAGCGCTAAATCGCCTGAGTCAGCCACAGTTACGTCAGGCTGTACAACTCCTGACACGAACGGAACTAACTCTCAAACAAGATTACGGTCAGTCCGTGTGGGCAGAACTGGAGGGATTATCTCTTCTTTTGTGTCATAAACCACTGGCAGACGTATTTATCGACGGTTGATATGAAATCTTTACAAGCTCTGTTTGGCGGCACCTTCGACCCGGTGCATTATGGCCATCTAAAACCCGTGGAAACGCTGGCGAATCTGATTGGTCTGACGCGAGTAACGATTATCCCTAACAACGTTCCTCCGCATCGCCCCCAGCCTGAAGCGAACAGCGTGCAGCGAAAACACATGCTTGAACTGGCGATTGCCGACAAGTCGCTGTTTACCCTTGATGAACGCGAGTTAAAGCGTAATGCCCCCTCTTACACGTCGCAGACGTTAAAAGAGTGGCGGCAGGAGCAAGGCCCAGATGTGCCGCTGGCGTTTATTATCGGTCAGGACTCGCTGCTGAACTTTCCGACCTGGTATGAATACGAAACGATTCTCGACAATGCACATTTGATAGTCTGTCGACGTCCAGGTTATCCGCTGGAAATGGCACAACCGCAGTACCAGCAGTGGCTGGAAGATCATTTGACGCATAATCCGGAAGATCTGCATCTTCAGCCTGCTGGTAAAATTTATCTCGCCGAAACGCCGTGGTTCAACATCTCGGCGACAATCATCCGCGAGCGTTTGCAAAACGGCGAATCTTGTGAGGAATTGTTACCAGAATCGGTACTGACTTACATTAACCAACAAGGCTTGTATCGCTGATATCTGCCGTCACGGAGGGAATGATGCGACTGTGGTTAATTCGTCACGGTGAAACGCAAGCGAATGTCGACGGGTTATACAGCGGTCATGCGCCTACACCACTTACGGAGCGCGGTATCGCGCAGGCGAAAAGCTTGCATACACTGCTACGTGATGTTCCCTTCGATAGGGTTTTATGCAGTGAACTGGAACGGGCGCAGCACACCGCGCGCCTGGTTCTTGACGACCGTCAACTCCTCGTGCAAATCATCCCTGAACTCAACGAAATGTTTTTTGGTGACTGGGAAATGCGGCATCATCGCGAGCTGATGCAAGAAGATGCCGAAAACTATAGTGCCTGGTGCAATGACTGGCAGCATACCGTCCCTACTCGCGGTGAAGGCTTTCAGGCATTTTCACAGCGGATAGAAAGGTTTATTGCCGGACTTGGTGAGTATCAGCAACACAAAAACATATTGATCGTTAGCCACCAGGGTGTGTTGAGCCTGTTGATTGCCCGCTTAATCGGCATGCCTCCCGAGGCAATGTGGCATTTTCGTGTAGACCAGGGCTGCTGGAGCGCCATTGATATCAATGACGAGTTCGCAACTCTACGTGTCCTCAATAGCCGCGCCATCTGGTGCGAAGATGCATGACTTTTCTGTTTTTTTACAGGTAAGCCGCAACGGACATTGACAGGCCCGGGCAGGCTGATATTCTCCGCAACCTGACTTTTCCGCCATACACGACTTTGTAGAAATTGTTTTACAAAAATGGCGATGCAATCTGTGACGCGGGGTGGGATGATAGCCCACTTTCAAGAGCCGATTTGCTGACATTTGTCCCGAAATCGCCTCTGCTTCAGGTATACTGACAGACCATTTTTATCTTTTTTATTTCACCCAGGGGGAAAACTTGCAGGGTAAAGCACTCCAGGATTTTGTTATCGACAAAATTGATGACCTCAAAGGTCAGGACATCATCGCCTTAGACGTTCAGGGCAAATCCAGTATCACCGACTGTATGATCATCTGTACGGGAACATCCAGCCGTCATGTTATGTCCATTGCCGACCACGTGGTTCAGGAATCTCGCGCGGCGGGTTTATTGCCCCTCGGCGTTGAAGGTGAAAACGGCGCCGACTGGATTGTGGTCGATCTGGGTGATGTGATTGTCCATGTTATGCAGGAAGAGAGCCGTCGCCTGTATGAGCTGGAAAAACTCTGGAGTTAATGCGTGAAGCTGCAACTTGTCGCCGTGGGAACGAAAATGCCGG
Organism: Escherichia sp. E3659; assembly: GCF_005781135.1. Taxonomy (NCBI): domain Bacteria; kingdom Pseudomonadati; phylum Pseudomonadota; class Gammaproteobacteria; order Enterobacterales; family Enterobacteriaceae; genus Escherichia; species Escherichia sp. E3659. Next base: position 27,161 of record NZ_VATQ01000019.1, read on the forward strand.
ACTGGGTACAAACCGGTTTTACCGAGTACCTGCGTCGTTTTCCGAAAGATATGCCTTTTGAACTGATTGAAATTCCGGCGGGAAAACGCGGCAAGAACGCGGATATCAAGCGCATACTCGACAAAGAGGGTGAGCAAATGCTGGCGGCTGCCGGTAAAAACCGCATTGTCACCCTCGATATCCCAGGCAAGCCCTGGGACACGCCGCAGTTAGCCGCTGAACTGGAACGCTGGAAGCTGGATGGCCGCGATGTCAGCTTGCTGATTGGCGGGCCGGAAGGGTTATCGCCTGCCTGTAAAGCGGCGGCAGAACAAAGCTGGTCACTTTCGGCGCTTACCCTCCCCCATCCGCTGGTTCGCGTACTGGTCGCAGAGAGTCTGTACCGGGCGTGGAGCATTACCACCAACCATCCTTATCACCGTGAGTGATATGGTAGCCTTAAGTAGAAAACGCAGCGGATGAAATTACAGAACTCTTTTCGCGACTATTCGGCAGAGTCCGCGCTGTTTGTGCGCCGGGCGCTGGTCGCCTTTTTGGGGATTTTGCTGCTAACCGGCGTGCTCATCGCCAACTTGTATAACCTACAAATTGTTCGCTTTACCGATTACCAGACCCGTTCTAATGAAAACCGCATTAAGCTGGTGCCTATCGCCCCCAGCCGCGGCATTATCTACGACCGTAACGGTATCCCTCTGGCGCTCAACCGAACTATCTATCAGATAGAGATGATGCCGGAGAAAGTCGATAACGTGCAGCAGACTCTGGACGCCCTGCGCAGCGTGGTTGACCTGACCGATGACGATATCGCCGCGTTTCGAAAGGAGCGTGCACGTTCGCACCGTTTTACCTCTATTCCGGTGAAAACCAACCTGACTGAAGTTCAGGTGGCGCGTTTCGCCGTTAACCAGTACCGTTTTCCAGGTGTGGAAGTTAAAGGCTATAAACGTCGTTACTATCCCTATGGTTCAGCGTTGACCCACGTTATCGGTTATGTCTCGAAAATTAACGATAAAGACGTCGAGCGACTAAATAATGACGGCAAACTGGCCAACTATGCCGCAACACATGATATCGGCAAGCTGGGGATTGAACGTTACTACGAAGATGTTCTGCACGGCCAGACGGGTTATGAAGAAGTTGAAGTTAACAACCGCGGTCGCGTCATCCGCCAGTTAAAAGAAGTATCGCCGCAGGCCGGGCATGATATTTACCTGACAATTGATCTCAAGCTCCAGCAGTATATTGAAACACTGCTGGCGGGCAGTCGTGCCGCTGTTGTAGTCACCGATCCGCGTACAGGTGGCGTGCTGGCGCTGGTTTCTACGCCAAGTTACGACCCAAACCTGTTTGTTGACGGTATCTCCAGCAAAGATTATTCCGCGTTGCTGAACGACCCGAACACACCACTGGTGAACCGTGCCACGCAGGGGGTTTATCCGCCAGCGTCGACGGTTAAACCTTATGTGGCGGTTTCGGCATTAAGTGCAGGGGTGATCACCCGTAATACCAGCCTGTTTGATCCTGGATGGTGGCAGTTGCCGGGGTCTGAAAAGCGTTATCGTGACTGGAAAAAATGGGGCCACGGTCGCCTGAATGTCACTAAATCGCTGGAAGAGTCAGCAGATACCTTCTTCTATCAGGTTGCCTACGATATGGGCATCGACCGCCTTTCTGAATGGATGGGTAAATTTGGCTACGGTCATTACACCGGTATCGACCTGTCGGAAGAACGTTCCGGTAATATGCCAACCCGCGAATGGAAACAGAAACGCTTTAAAAAACCGTGGTATCAGGGTGACACCATTCCGGTCGGTATCGGTCAGGGGTACTGGACAGCGACCCCTATCCAGATGAACAAAGCACTGATGATCCTGATTAACGACGGTATTGTGAAGGTTCCGCACTTGCTGATGAGCACCGCCGAAAATGGCAAACAAGTGCCGTGGGTACAGCCGCATGAACCGCCGGTAGGCGATATTCATTCTGGTTACTGGGAACTGGCGAAAGACGGCATGTTTGGTGTTGCTAACCGTCCTAACGGTACGGCACATAAATACTTTGCCAGCGCGCCTTACAAAATTGCGGCTAAATCCGGTACTGCGCAGGTCTTCGGCCTGAAGGCGAACGAAACTTATAATGCGCACAAAATTGCCGAGCGTCTGCGCGACCACAAACTGATGACCGCGTTTGCGCCATATAACAATCCGCAAGTCGCTGTCGCTATGATTCTGGAAAACGGCGGGGCTGGCCCGGCGGTCGGTACGCTGATGCGCCAGATCCTCGACCATATTATGCTTGGTGACAACAACACCGATCTGCCTGCAGAAAACCCGGCGGTTACTGCTGCGGAGGACCATTAATCATGACGGATAATCCGAATAAAAAAACATTCTGGGATAAAGTCCATCTTGATCCCACAATGCTACTGATCTTACTGGCATTACTGGTCTACAGCGCCCTGGTAATCTGGAGCGCCAGCGGCCAGGACATCGGCATGATGGAGCGTAAAATCGGCCAGATCGCGATGGGGCTGGTCATTATGGTGGTGATGGCCCAAATTCCGCCGCGCGTTTATGAAGGCTGGGCGCCCTATCTCTATATTATCTGTATTATTTTGCTGGTAGCGGTAGATGCCTTTGGGGCCATCTCCAAAGGCGCTCAACGTTGGCTGGATCTCGGTATCGTTCGTTTCCAGCCCTCGGAAATCGCCAAAATAGCTGTGCCGCTCATGGTGGCTCGCTTTATCAACCGTGACGTTTGCCCGCCGTCGTTAAAAAATACCGCCATCGCGCTGGTGCTGATTTTTATGCCCACGTTGCTGGTGGCAGCGCAGCCTGACCTGGGGACGTCAATCCTCGTTGCGCTTTCCGGTCTGTTTGTACTGTTTCTCTCCGGACTTAGCTGGCGCCTGATTGGCGTTGCAGTGGTACTGGTGGCAGCATTTATCCCAATCTTGTGGTTCTTCCTGATGCATGATTACCAGCGCCAGCGCGTAATGATGCTACTCGACCCGGAATCAGACCCACTTGGCGCGGGCTATCACATTATTCAGTCTAAAATTGCTATTGGCTCCGGTGGATTACGCGGTAAAGGCTGGCTGCACGGTACCCAGTCACAGCTTGAATTTCTGCCCGAACGCCATACCGATTTTATCTTCGCGGTACTGGCGGAAGAGTTGGGATTAGTGGGTATTTTGATTTTGCTTGCTCTCTATATTCTGCTCATCATGCGCGGACTGTGGATTGCAGCCAGAGCACAAACTACCTTTGGTCGCGTCATGGCTGGCGGCTTAATGCTGATATTATTCGTTTATGTCTTCGTAAATATTGGTATGGTAAGCGGTATTCTGCCGGTTGTAGGGGTTCCACTCCCGCTGGTCAGTTATGGAGGATCGGCGCTCATAGTGCTGATGGCTGGGTTTGGGATTGTGATGTCAATCCACACCCACAGGAAAATGTTGTCGAAAAGCGTGTAAGAGGTGCGAATGCGTAAGCAGTGGCTCGGGATCTGCATCGCGGCAGGAATGCTCGCGGCATGTACTAGCGATGATGGTCAGCAACAGACGGTAAGTGTGCCGCAGCCTGCGGTATGTAACGGCCCTATAGTTGAAATTAGCGGGGCGGAACCACGTTTCGAACCACTGAACGCGACGGCAAATCAGGATTATCAGCGCGACGGCAGAAGCTACAAAATCGTGCAGGCCCCTTCACGCTTTAGCCAGGCGGGCCTTGCAGCCATTTATGATGCCGAACCTGGCAGCAATCTGACGGCATCTGGCGAAGCATTTGATCCAACGCAGCTGACGGCGGCGCATCCAACGCTCCCCATCCCCAGCTACGCCAGAATCACCAACCTGGCTAATGGGCGGATGATCGTGGTGCGGATTAACGATCGCGGTCCCTACGGCAACGACCGTGTAATTTCACTTTCACGCGCGGCAGCTGACCGTCTTAACACCTCGAACAATACAAAAGTTCGTATCGATCCTATTATCGTCGCCCAGGATGGTTCATTTTCTGGCCCAGGCATGGCTTGCACTACCATTGCCAAACAGACTTACGCCCTGCCTGCGCCGCCCGATTTAAACGGCGGCAGCGGAACAAACTCTATGTCTGTCCCGCAGGGTGATATTCTCCCGGTCAGCAACTCGACGCTGAAAAGCGAAGATCCGACCGGCGCGCCGGTAACCAGCAGCGGCTTCCTCGGCGCACCGACCACCCTGGCGCCCGGCGTACTGGAAGGCAGCGAACCGACGCCTGCACCACAGCCCGTTGTCTCGGCACCTGCAACAACACCTGCAATGGTGACACCGCAAGCCGCTTCGCAAAGCGCCAGCGGTAACTTTATGGTGCAAGTGGGGGCCGTTAGCGATCAGGCACGCGCGCAACAGTATCAACAGCAACTGGGACAAAAGTTCGGCGTACCCGGTCGCGTGACCCAAAACGGCGCGGTCTGGCGTATTCAGCTTGGTCCATTTGCCAACAAAGCTGAAGCCAGTGCCTTACAGCAACGTTTACAAACCGAAGCCCAATTACAGTCATTTATTACCACCGCGCAATAACGTAAAGCAGGCATCTGAAATGTCAATTTCTGTAAATGACGTTAACAAAGTCACGCGGAAAGTCAGATGCCTGGCGGTAGTGCATTTGCTATAGTAGGGCACTTATTTTAAATTCCATCACGGATGTCGTAGTTCAGACCATGAATACCATTTTTTCCGCTCGTATCATGAAGCGCCTGGCGCTCACCACGGCTCTTTGCACAGCCTTTATCTCTGCTGCACATGCCGATGACCTGAATATCAAAACCATGATCCCGGGTGTACCGCAGATCGACGCGGAGTCTTACATCCTGATCGACTATAACTCCGGCAAAGTGCTCGCCGAGCAAAATGCGGATGTCCGTCGCGACCCTGCAAGTCTGACCAAAATGATGACCAGCTACGTTATCGGCCAGGCAATGAAAGCAGGTAAATTCAAAGAATCTGATTTAGTGACCATCGGCAATGACGCCTGGGCCACCGGTAACCCGGTGTTCAGAGGTTCTTCGCTGATGTTCCTCAAACCTGGCATGCAGGTACCGGTTTCTCAGCTTATCCGTGGTATCAACCTGCAATCTGGTAACGATGCTTGTGTTGCCATGGCTGACTTCGCCGCCGGTAGCCAGGATGCTTTCGTTGGTCTGATGAACAGTTACGTTAACGCCCTGGGCCTGAAAAATACCCACTTCCAGACTGTACACGGTCTGGACGCTGACGGTCAGTACAGCTCCGCGCGTGATATGGCGCTGATCGGTCAGGCCCTGATTCGTGATGTACCTAACGAATACGCTATCTATAAAGAGAAAGAGTTTACCTTTAACGGTATTCGCCAGCTCAACCGTAACGGCCTGCTATGGGATAACAGCCTGAATGTCGACGGTATCAAAACTGGCCATACTGACAAGGCGGGCTACAACCTTGTCGCCTCCGCAACGGAAGGTCAGATGCGTCTGATCTCCGCAGTCATGGGCGGACGCACGTTCAAAGGCCGTGAAACCGAAAGTAAAAAACTGCTGACCTGGGGCTTCCGTTTCTTCGAAACGGTTAACCCGCTGAAAGTTGGCAAAGAGTTCGCCTCTGAACCGGTATGGTTTGGTAATACTGACCGCGCTTCGTTAGGGGTTGATAAAGACGTTTACCTGACCATTCCGCGTGGCCGCATGAAAGACCTGAAAGCCAGCTACGTGCTGAACAGCAGTGAACTGCATGCGCCGCTGCAAAAGAACCAGGTCGTTGGCACCATCAACTTCCAGCTTGATGGCAAAACTATCGAACAACGCCCGCTGGTGGTGTTACAGGAAATTCCGGAAGGTAACTTCTTCGGCAAAATCATTGATTACATTAAATTAATGTTCCATCACTGGTTTGGCTAAAAATTGAACACTTGAAAGTGTAATTTCCGCCCCCATATACTAAGCATCAGTAAAAAACTCCCGCCCTCTGGCGGGAGTTGCTATTTAATTACGTTACGCCGGAGCTGACATGAAAACCAAACTTAACGAACTGCTTGAATTCCCTACTCCTTTTACCTACAAAGTAATGGGGCAGGCGTTACCTGAGCTGGTTGATCAGGTGGTTGAAGTGGTACAGCGCCATGCGCCAGGTGACTACAACCCAACGGTAAAACCAAGCAGCAAAGGCAACTACCACTCGGTATCTATCACTATCAACGCCACTCATATCGAGCAGGTTGAAACTCTGTACGAAGAACTGGGCAAAATCGATATCGTCCGTATGGTTCTGTAATTCGCTTCTCCGTTACCCGGCCTCTGGTCGGGTAACTCCCCTCCCCTCGCTGTGATATAATTTTCCCCACTTTTACTCATTCTCCACGGAGATGCCGTTTTGTATCAGGATAAAATTCTTGTCCGCCAGCTCGGCCTTCAGCCTTACGAGCCTATTTCTCAGGCTATGCATGAATTCACCGATACCCGTGATGAAAATACCCTTGATGAAATCTGGTTGGTTGAACACCATCCTGTATTTACCCAGGGACAAGCAGGCAAAGCGGAACATATTTTAATGCCGGGTGATATTCCGGTGATCCAGAGCGATCGCGGCGGCCAGGTAACTTATCACGGGCCGGGGCAACAGGTGATGTATGTGTTGCTTAACCTCAAACGTAGGAAGCTGGGCGTGCGTGAACTGGTGACCTTGCTCGAACAAACGGTAGTGAATACCCTGGCCGAGCTGGATATTGAAGCGCACCCTCGGGCTGATGCTCCAGGTGTCTACGTTGGGGAAAAGAAAATTTGTTCGCTCGGATTGCGTATTCGCCGCGGCTGTTCATTCCACGGTCTGGCATTAAACGTCAATATGGATCTTTCGCCATTTTTACGTATCAACCCTTGTGGTTATGCCGGGATGGAAATGGCAAAAATATCGCAATGGAAACCTGATGCGACCACCGATAATATTGCACCACGCTTACTGGCAAATATTTTAGCGCTACTCAAAAATCCTGACGTAGAATATATCCCTGCTTAATTCCCCCTCATTAATGACCCAAATCATATTGGGTCATTGTAGTCAGCGTGTTCCAGTGCTTCGCGGGAAACTGATGCTATCGAATGTGTTTTGAAAAAGTATCGTTACATAGCGTTCACAGCGTAGAACGATAAAATGGCACAAACCAACAACAATTTTACATTTTCGCGACCGCTTTGGCTGCTTTCTGGGCCGTTTCAATGATATACTGCCAGTCGTTAATTCAAAAATAGTTGATAATTACAACAATCCATTGAATTGAAACGCTTTCCTTCGTAATTCGCAACTGGAACACGCACGCTATGAGTAAACCCATTGTGATGGAACGCGGTGTTAAATACCGCGATGCCGATAAGATGGCCCTTATCCCGGTTAAAAACGTGGCAACAGAGCGCGAAGCCCTGCTGCGCAAGCCGGAATGGATGAAAATCAAGCTTCCCGCGGACTCTACACGTATCCAGGGCATCAAAGCCGCAATGCGCAAAAATGGCCTGCATTCTGTCTGTGAGGAAGCCTCCTGCCCTAACCTGGCAGAATGCTTCAACCACGGCACAGCAACGTTTATGATCCTCGGCGCCATTTGTACGCGCCGTTGTCCGTTCTGTGACGTTGCCCACGGTCGCCCGGTCGCCCCGGATGCCAACGAGCCGGTAAAACTGGCGCAGACCATTGCTGATATGGCGCTGCGTTATGTGGTTATCACCTCCGTTGACCGCGATGACCTGCGCGATGGCGGAGCCCAGCACTTTGCGGATTGCATTACTGCCATCCGGGAAAAAAGCCCGGAAATCAAAATCGAAACTCTGGTGCCGGATTTCCGTGGTCGTATGGATCGCGCGCTGGATATTCTGACCGCCACGCCGCCAGACGTGTTCAACCACAACCTGGAAAACGTACCGCGTATTTACCGTCAGGTACGCCCGGGTGCAGATTACAACTGGTCGCTAAAACTATTGGAACGCTTTAAAGAAGCGCATCCGGAGATCCCGACCAAATCCGGTTTGATGGTGGGACTGGGTGAAACCAATGAAGAGATTATTGAAGTCATGCGCGATCTGCGCCGCCATGGTGTAACCATGTTGACACTGGGGCAATATCTGCAGCCAAGCCGCCATCACCTGCCGGTACAACGCTACGTTAGCCCGGATGAGTTTGATGAAATGAAGGCCGAAGCGCTGGCGATGGGCTTTACCCATGCTGCATGCGGTCCGTTTGTCCGCTCTTCGTACCACGCCGACTTGCAGGCGAAAGGGATGGAAGTTAAGTAATCGCGTAATAATTGCTTACATCTGTCTGATAAAAAACCCGCTATCTGAAGCGGGTTTTTTTATCGAACAAGATATTGAGGGAGCGTCCTGCTCGCCACGTCACTCTTTATGAGAGAGCTTTTCAGCCTGAATATCAACGTCTGCGCCTTTTTTAGCCGCAGCGTCATCATCATTCATCGCTTTCTTGAACCCTTTAATGGCCGCTCCCAGGTCTCCGCCCAGCGTACGTAACTTCTTAGTCCCAAACAGCAGAACGACCAGCGCCGCAACTACCAGCAGTTTGGTAATACTAATCTCACCCATAGATACCTTCTTGACATAAAACTGGCAACAGAACGCGCCTTAAAAACCAGAGAATATTAACGGTCATTCGACGCGCGCACACAATAGCAATCTGTAACAAGGTGAATCAAGCGCCGAGTAAAAAAACATCATAATAATTGCGGCGGCGCAAAGCGACGGTTGTTTAAGACGGGAAGTTGCGCGCGCACCTGACGCACACGTTCGGGCGTCACTTCCGCCATAATGAGCGCTGGCATTTCTGCCGCTGCCGCAATGGTGACGCCAAAGGGATCTATAATCCGGCTTTGCCCGATATTTTTGTTCCCGCACTCCCCCGCTGCCACCATATAACAGGTGGTATCCAGAGCACGAGCGGCTAGCAAGGTTGACCAGTGGTGCTCTTTGAGTGGCCCGCGAACCCAGGCCGCTGGCAGGATCAGGATTTCCGCGCCCTGTAATGCCAGGGCTAATGCCAACTCTGGAAAGCGTAAATCATAGCAGGTCATCAGCCCCACTTTCATGCCTTCAACCTCCAGTAAAGGGGCTATTTCATCACCTGCATCCACATGGCGCGATTCCTGAATGGCAAACGCATCATAGAGATGCAATTTGGCATAATGGGCGACAATTTTCCCCGCCTGCAGCGCCACCAGCATATTCCACGCGCGCCCAGGGGTTGAGGGAACATGAATCGTCAGAATCGTCGTCATCATGTTACGTTTACTTTCCCGCAGTAAACGTCCGAGGAATTCCCCTTCCAGCAACTGTGCCGATTTAACTGACAAATTCGGGTCAAGATCGTCGCGCGCCAGAAGCGCTTCCGGCAGGACAAACAGCGATACGTCGTTTTCCGCCGCCTGCGCCATTAACGAGGCGCAAATCTCAGCGTTCTTTTCCCATATTGATGTAACAGCAAATTGTCCTGCGGCAACCAGCATTGCCACCTCCTGTCAGAGTTGTAAAATTCGCCAACGACGAATATTCGGCGTTAAACTTATCACTCATACAAATCAAATAGCAGGATTTAGCTGTGTTACAACTCCTTTTAGCAGTTTTTATTGGTGGTGGTACGGGAAGCGTGGCGAGATGGATGTTAAGTATGCGGTTTAACCCACTGCACCAGGCTATTCCACTCGGAACTCTGGCAGCAAACCTGATTGGGGCATTTATCATAGGAATGGGGTTTGCCTGGTTTAGCCGCATGACTAATATCGATCCGGTGTGGAAAGTATTAATCACCACTGGTTTTTGTGGCGGGCTAACGACCTTCTCAACATTTTCGGCAGAAGTGGTGTTTTTATTGCAGGAGGGGCGTTTTGGCTGGGCGCTACTGAACGTCTTCGTTAACCTGTTAGGTTCCTTTGCCATGACCGCACTGGCTTTTTGGCTATTTTCAGCATCAACCGCACACTGAAGACCAAAAAAAACCCGCTGAATAAGCGGGTTTTGAATTCTTGCTGACGTATCTTACAGAGCGATCACGTTTGCAGCAGAAGGGCCTTTGGCACCGTTAGTGATTTCGAACTCTACGCGCTGACCTTCAGCAAGAGTTTTAAAACCATTAGTCTGGATTGCAGAGAAGTGTACGAACACATCTTTGCTGCCGTCTTCCGGAGTAATGAAACCGAATCCTTTGGACTCATTAAACCACTTAACGTTACCTTTAATCTTAGACATCAAAATTACCTTTACATGAAAAATAGACACAAATGCTGTGTCGGTTACCAGTACACCAATTGTGGTACGCTTTGTCCAGTGCAACTTTACTAAAAAGTGATAAAAGTCGCGTTATTTTTGATGTTAATTTCATTACACACTGATTTTTAAGGCTTTTATTAAAACGTGACTTGTCTAAAACTGAAACCGCATCCAGGCAAAGTAAACATTGCCGTTGTTGTAAGTGCCAGGGATATAGGTCATCTGAAAAGTCGCAGGGCCATAGCCCACAGAAGCCAATGGCAGTATCAGCGGAACAGGTATGTAGTTCCAGTTATCACGCGCCGTCACACCTGCGGTGAATCCCAGACCAACATGAAAGTTTTCATCGGCAAGCGGTCGCCAGGTACTTTCCCAACCGTATCCGGCAATGGGCTCCCATTTATTCCACGAATCCTTAAACGCCATCGCGTACAAACCGTGCCAGTTGCCTTTCTCATCCCAACGTGACTGACCAAAACCTCCCCCCCACGGTCTTTCGTTATAGCGATCGGTTTTTTCTTTGTCATAAGCGAAACGTGCATGCCAGGTAATGGCGGGAATATACAGATCATAATGTTCTGGCCGCTGCCAGGTTTCTGCGACATTATCTTTAAATGTCGCAATCCATTGCTCTGCACTAGCAGAAACTTCTTCAATGCAGATTAACTGAATAAAAGTAAAGGAAAATACGGTAACACATTTACTAGCGCCCATTAGCAACCACAGAAAACTTATCAAAAATATATTACCAGCATAGCCAAAGAAAAATAAATACAACCTTAACAAGGCAAACATAAAGAATAATCCGAGCGCCTGAAAAATTTATTTCATGAAATTTACTAATAAAACCATCGGATTATTCCGGAGACTAAGAAATATTTTCAGATAAAGAACAACTCATGCAAATAAAAGTCACACCCATATAAATAATTATCATTCATTTATTTTTCAATTAGATACAATGAAACCATCAATAAAATCATTGTTTGCATTGCCACATGATACGCATACAAGATTATTTTTTGGACGGACAAAACACCATAAAACAATTAACAAAATCGCATCAATTATTCATCAGTTTATAAACATAGTTATGTTGTAATTACTCCCCCTAAAATAAATTTTGTTATCCAGGTATAAAAACAACAACATCAATGTCTTAATGACAGCTTTCTTGATTTCAATCAGCATCCGATGTCAATTTATTCGGCATATTTTTTTCTTATTTTAGGACTTTTTTATTATTTATTGTAGATTCTGGAGACAGGAAAGAATATGCAGACATTTATTGAACTCCTTATTGGGGTTGTCGTTATTGTGGGTGTAGCTCGCTACATCATTAAAGGGTATTCCGCCACCGGGGTGCTATTTGTTGGCGGCCTGCTACTGCTGATCATCAGCGCTATAATGGGACACAAAGTTTTACCCTCCAGCCAGACTTCCACTGGCTACAGCGCCACAGATATCGTTGAATACATTAAAATATTACTGATGAGCCGTGGCGGCGATCTCGGCATGATGATCATGATGCTGTGTGGCTTTGCCGCTTATATGACCCACATTGGCGCGAACGATATGGTTGTCAAACTGGCATCAAAACCGCTGCAGTACATTAACTCCCCTTACCTGCTGATGATTGCCGCCTACTTTGTCGCCTGTCTGATGTCACTGGCAGTCTCTTCCGCAACCGGTCTTGGCGTTTTACTGATGGCAACGTTGTTCCCGGTGATGGTGAACGTTGGTATCAGTCGCGGCGCGGCAGCTGCCATTTGTGCCTCACCAGCAGCAATTATTCTCGCACCAACATCTGGTGATGTGGTGCTGGCTGCACAGGCTTCTGAAATGCCGCTGATTGACTTCGCCTTCAAAACAACACTTCCTATCTCAATTGCCGCGATTATCGGCATGGCGATTGCCCACTTTTTCTGGCAGCGTTATCTGGACAAAAAAGAGCACATCTCTCATGAAATGTTAGATGTCAGCGAAATCACAACCACCGCGCCCGCGTTTTACGCCATTCTGCCGTTTACACCGATCATTGGCGTGCTATTTTTTGACGGCAAATGGGGTCCGCAATTGCACATCATCACCATTCTGGTGATCTGTATGCTGATTGCCTCTGTTCTGGAATTTCTTCGCGGCTTTAATACGCAAAAAGTCTTTTCGGGCCTCGAGGTGGCTTACCGCGGCATGGCTGATGCCTTCGCTAACGTAGTAATGTTATTAGTTGCCGCAGGGGTTTTCGCTCAGGGCCTTAGCACCATCGGCTTTATCCAGAGCCTGATCTCAATCGCCACCTCGTTCGGTTCGGCGAGCATTATCCTGATGCTGGTGCTGGTTATCCTGACAATGCTGGCAGCAGTCACCACTGGTTCCGGCAATGCGCCTTTCTATGCCTTTGTTGAGATGATCCCGAAACTGGCACACTCTTCCGGCATTAACCCGGCGTACCTGACAATCCCGATGCTGCAGGCGTCAAACCTGGGGCGCACGCTTTCGCCAGTCTCTGGCGTGGTGGTTGCCGTTGCGGGGATGGCTAAAATATCACCTTTTGAAGTGGTTAAACGCACCTCGGTGCCGGTGCTTGTTGGGCTAGTGATTGTCATTGTGGCTACAGAGTTGATGGTGCCCGGTACGACCGCCGCGGTTGCTGGTAAGTAATTTCCCAGGCCGGAGGAGCGCATCCTCCGGCACCCTCTTCATCCGCTGTGGTAAATGCGCTGCGGCCGGCCGACTTTGCCGTGAACAATCTCGGCGATGATCAGATGTCGGCTGGCGCAATATTCAAGATAACGTCTCGCGGTGGTGCGGCTTATGGTCAAAGCCTGCGCTACTGTCTCAGCCGTATGTTGCACACCTGGCTCCTTGAACAGTTTTCTCACTGCGTTTAACGTCAACGCGTCAATGCCAGTTGGCAGCTCATCCTTTGGTTCACCGCGAGCGTAAGCGTTGAACATCTCATCAATTTGCTTCTGACTGGCGCTATCAATACTTTCCAGCATGTGTCTACGCTGGCGATAACGAGTTAATGTCTGCCCCAGACGCTCATAAGCGATTGGTTTGATTAAATAATCAAACACACCGCAGCGCACAGCCTCAGATACCGTTTCCATATCGCTGGCGGCAGTGGTAAACACCACATCGCCGGGGTAATGCGTCTGCACCAACTCATGCAACAAATTAATGCCCCTACCATCAGGAAGATAGTTATCCAGCAAGATAAGCCCCGGCTTAAAACGCTCAATCATCATTCGGGCCTGCGCCAGGTTTCCCGCCAGCAATATCTGACTGAAGCCGGGAATGTGACGAATATATTCCGCATGCATTTCTGCCAACGGTGTTTCGTCCTCAACGATCAATAGGGTTAATGGAGCTGTCATCAGGTTTCACTTTCGGAATATAGATTGAAAATAAAGTACCGCAGGGATCATTCTCTTCGAGAGTGATAACTCCACCGCAGCGCGTTACATAGCTGGCAATAAGATACAACCCAATGCCATGCTCACCGGGTTCATCAGCACGCGTACTGACGCCCTGCTCAAATATTTTGTCGCGAAGAGACTCTGGAATGCCGCAGCCCTGATCGGCCACTTCGATTACCACGTCGTCGCCTTCATCGCTCAGGTATAATTCGACTGTCTTATTCCCTTTATCACTATGCAGACTGGCTTCGAAGGCATTATCGAGTAAGTTGCCCACTATCGCCGCAAATTCAGTGCTGTCCAGCCCTTGCGGCAGTTGTGAAAGTTGGCTGCCTGGAACAATCGTCATTTTTAGCCCCAGCTCCCGGGCGCGCTGCACTTTACCAAAAAGAAGCCCCGCCACCTGGCGATCGGCAAATGCTTCACGCAGACTATCAATAAGTTGCTGCTGAGCCTGGGACTCCCCCTGAACCATCGCCAGCACACGATCATACTCTTTCATCTGCAACAGACCATTGAGCGTAGACATCCAATTGAGATGTTCATGACGTAGTGTGCGCAGACTTTCAACATATTGTTTAATTTGCGTCAGTTGCGCATTAAGGGTAGATATTTCGTCTTTACTACGAAAACTAATAATTGCACCTAGCAAATCATCACCAGAACGAATAGCTTCGCGGTTAGCAATAACGCTCAGACCATTAAAATTCGCCACCACATCCTGACGTTTTTCATCAATTTGTTCGGTAAAAAAATCAGCCGGTCTAACAACCTCTGCAATAGGTCTGCCCAGCCACTGCCGTCCGGGGGAACTCAGCCCCAACATTTTTCTTGCATTGCGGTTGATGGCAGTAATATGCCCATACGGGTCCACTGCAATCAGCCCTTCATAAACCGAACTAAAAAGCGCCTCTTGCTGGCGGACCACGCGCGCAATCTGCTTTGGTTCCATGCCCATCATCTGGCGGCGGATATGCGCAGCTAAGAACCACGACAGCAGCATCAGAATGCCTAACAGCACGACAAACACACCCACCATCGGTAATAAAAACTCAGCCCGCCAGCTATCGATTTTACTCACCAGATACCCCACCGACACCACGCCGATGACTTTGCCATCGTCATCAAAGATCGGCGTTTTGGCGCGCATTGCCATACCTATCGACCCTTTGCCGGTGATGAAGTAACTCTCCCCTCTTTCCAGCGCTCCCGGCTTGGTAAACTGCATGGGGTAGCCAATCTTTTCCGGATTAGGATGGTAAAGGCGGATCGAATCCCGGTCACCAATCACCACATAATCGAAGTCGGTATCTCTTTGCAATTTGTTGGCAATAGTAGCCAGTCGTTTGTAGTCACGCGTTTTCACTGCGGTGATGATACTGTCATTGGAGGCAATAATTTTCGCTTGATTCATTGCCATATCACGAACATGAAGCGTTAAATAGTCCTCAAAGCTGGCGGTAAAATATTGCGCCAGCGCAGCGATGACAAATATCGAGAACACCAAAATCAGCAAAAAAATACGCAGCGGGAACGCCAGTCGTTGGAAAAAAGCAAACTGTTTATTCTCATTAAGCTGCAACATTGTTTTCCTTGCGGGGTAAGCCCTGTTTTTTGGCGGATGTAATTAAAATGTTGAATCTCGATTTATAAATATCAAATATGATCGTGACAAATTTCATTCATTAAATCAATTAAATCAATTAAACCTATGGGTCAATTCGTAATTACATTAATTAAAAAACTTAAAACCATTAAATAAATAAAAAACCACTAACTCTATGTGAAATAAATCAAAATTTCACGATGCAATACTCCTTAGGATGTATGGCGAAAGGAGAAACAGAAATACCTCACTCACAGCCCTTTCTCTCAACTGAAAATAAAAGGTTATCAATTTGCTACATCGAACAACATTTGTTGCAACCCGATAACAACATGCACCTTCAGGATACTATTTATTATGTTCGGCAATGATATTTTCACCCGGGTAAAACGTTCAGAAAATAAAAAGATGGCGGAAATTACCCACTTTCTGCATGAAAATGATTTGAGTGTTGACACCACGGTCGAGGTATTTATTACCGTAACCCGTAACGACCGCCTTATTGCCTGCGGCGGAATTGCCGGAAATATCATTAAGTGCGTCGCTATTAGTGAATCAGTTCGCGGTGAAGGACTGGCGCTGACATTAGCCACCGAACTGATAAACCTCGCCTATGAACGGCACAGCACGCATCTGTTTATTTATACCAAAACCGAATACGAGGCGCTGTTCCGTCAGTGCGGTTTCTACACGTTAACCAGCGTACCTGGCGTGATGGTGTTGATGGAAAATAGCGCCACACGTCTGAAACGCTATGCCGAATCGCTGAAGAAATTCCGTCATGAAGGGAAGAAGATTGGCTGTATCGTCATGAACGCCAATCCCTTTACTAACGGCCACCGTTATCTGATTCAACAAGCTGCGGCACAGTGCGACTGGCTGCATCTATTTTTAGTCAAAGAAGATTCTTCACGCTTTCCCTATGACGACCGGTTAGATCTGGTGTTAAAAGGCACCGCCGATATTCCGCGTCTGACCGTGCATCGCGGCTCCGAGTACATCATCTCCCGCGCCACGTTCCCCTGCTACTTCATTAAAGAACAGAGCGTCATCAACCATTGTTACACCGAAATTGACCTGAAAATTTTCCGTCAGTACCTCGCGCCCGCGCTGGGCGTTACTCACCGCTTTGTTGGTACTGAACCCATTTGTCGCGTGACCGCCCAGTACAACCAGGATATGCGCTACTGGCTGGAAACACCGACCATCTCCGCACCGCCCATCGAACTGGTTGAAATTGAGCGACTGCGTTACCAGGAACTGCCGATATCCGCTTCCCGGGTACGTCAACTGCTGGTGAAAAACGATCTCACGGCTATCGCGCCACTGGTCCCGGCACCCACTCTGCATTACTTGCAGAATCTGCTTGAACACGCCCGCCAGGACGCGGCAGTTCGTCAAAAGACCCCCGCATAAGAAACAGGTGAAAAATGAAAATAAACCAGCCCGCCGTTGCAGGCACCCTTGAGTCTGGGGATGTGATGATACGCATCGCCCCACTCGATACGCAGGATATCGACCTGCAAATCAACAGCAGCGTTGAGAAACAGTTTGGCGATGCGATTCGCACCACCATTCTGGACGTTCTCGCCCGCTATAACGTGCGCGGCGTACAGCTGAATGTCGATGACAAAGGCGCACTGGACTGCATTTTACGTGCACGACTGGAAGCCTTGCTGGCGCGCGCCAGCGGTATCCCGGCGCTGCCATGGGAGGATTGCCAATGATTTCCGCTTCGCTGCAACAACGTAAAACTCGCACCCGCCGCAGCATGCTGTTTGTGCCTGGTGCCAATGCCGCGATGGTCAGCAACTCCTTCATCTACCCAGCTGATGCTCTGATGTTCGACCTCGAAGACTCCGTGGCGCTGCGTGAAAAAGACACCGCACGTCGTATGGTCTACCACGCGCTGCAACATCCGCTGTATCGCGATATTGAAACCATCGTACGTGTTAACGCGCTGGATTCTGAATGGGGCGTTAACGACCTGGAAGCCGTCGTTCGCGGTGGCGCAGACGTTGTGCGTCTGCCGAAAACCGATACCGCTCAGGACGTTCTGGATATCGAAAAAGAGATCCTGCGTATTGAAAAAGCCTGCGGTCGCGAACCCGGCAGCACGGGGCTGCTGGCGGCGATTGAATCTCCGCTGGGCATTACCCGCGCGGTGGAAATCGCTCACGCTTCCGAGCGTTTGATCGGTATCGCCCTCGGTGCAGAAGACTACGTGCGCAACCTGCGTACAGAACGCTCCCCGGAAGGAACTGAACTGCTGTTCGCTCGCTGCTCTATTTTGCAGGCCGCACGTTCTGCGGGTATTCAGGCGTTCGATACCGTCTATTCCGACGCCAACAACGAAGCCGGATTCCTGCAAGAAGCCGCCCACATCAAACAGCTGGGCTTTGACGGCAAATCGCTGATCAACCCGCGTCAGATTGATCTGCTGCACAACCTCTACGCTCCAACCCAGAAAGAAGTGGATCACGCACGCCGCGTCGTAGAAGCCGCTGAAGCCGCCGCTCGCGAAGGCCTTGGCGTCGTTTCCCTGAACGGCAAGATGGTTGACGGTCCGGTTATCGATCGCGCCCGTCTGGTGCTCTCCCGTGCAGAACTTTCCGGCATCCGCGAAGAATAAGGCAATCAAAATGACGCAGAAAATTGAACAATCTCAACGACAAGAACGGGTAGCAGCCTGGAATCGTCACGCTGAATGCGATCTTGCCGCTTTCCAGAACTCGCCGAAACAAACCTATCAGGCTGAAAAAGCGCGCGATCGCAAACTGTGCGCCAACCTGGAAGAAGCCATTCGTCGCTCTGGTTTACAGGACGGCATGACTGTTTCCTTCCATCACGCTTTCCGTGGTGGTGACCTGACCGTCAATATGGTGATGGACGTCATCGCGAAGATGGGCTTTAAAAACCTGACCCTGGCGTCCAGTTCCCTGAGTGATTGCCATGCGCCGCTGGTAGAACATATTCGTCAGGGCGTGGTCACCCGCATTTATACCTCCGGTTTACGCGGCCCACTGGCAGAAGAAATCTCCCGTGGTCTGCTGGCGGAACCGGTGCAAATCCACTCTCACGGCGGTCGCGTGCATCTGGTACAGAGCGGCGAACTGAACATCGACGTCGCTTTCCTCGGCGTCCCGTCCTGTGATGAATTCGGTAATGCCAACGGCTACACCGGCAAAGCCTGCTGCGGTTCTCTCGGTTATGCAATGGTTGATGCCGACAACGCAAAACAGGTGGTGATGCTCACCGAAGAACTGCTGCCTTATCCGCATAACCCGGCGAGCATTGAACAGGATCAGGTTGATCTGATCGTCAAAGTTGATCGTGTCGGCGATGCCGCGAAAATCGGCGCTGGCGCAACCCGTATGACCACTAACCCGCGCGAACTGCTGATTGCCCGCAGCGCTGCGGATGTGATTGTCAACTCTGGCTACTTCAAAGAAGGTTTCTCCCTGCAGACCGGCACCGGCGGCGCTTCGCTTGCGGTAACCCGTTTCCTGGAAGACAAAATGCGTAGCCGCGATATTCGCGCCGACTTCGCCCTCGGTGGCATTACCGCAACGATGGTTGATCTGCACGAAAAAGGTCTGATCCGCAAACTGCTGGATGTGCAGAGCTTTGACAGCCACGCTGCGCAATCGCTGGCCCGTAACCCCAATCACATCGAAATCAGTGCCAACCAGTACGCTAACTGGGGCTCTAAAGGCGCATCGGTTGATCGTCTCGACGTGGTGGTACTGAGCGCGCTGGAAATTGATACCCAGTTCAACGTCAACGTGCTGACCGGCTCTGATGGCGTGCTGCGTGGCGCTTCCGGCGGTCACTGCGATACCGCAATTGCCTCTGCGCTTTCCATCATTGTTGCGCCGCTGGTGCGCGGTCGTATTCCGACTCTGGTGGATAACGTGCTGACCTGCATTACCCCAGGGTCCAGCGTCGATATTCTGGTCACCGACCACGGCATCGCTGTTAACCCGGCACGTCCGGAACTGGCAGAACGTCTGCAGGAAGCAGGCATTAAAGTGGTTTCCATTGAGTGGCTGCGCGAACGTGCGCGTCTGCTGACCGGTGAACCACAGCCGATTGAATTCACCGACCGCGTCGTTGCCGTCGTGCGCTACCGTGATGGCTCGGTGATTGACGTTGTGCATCAGGTGAAGGAATAAGCCATGCACCTGCTTCCTGAACTCGCCAGCCACCATGCGGTGTCAATTCCCGAGCTGCTCGTCAGCCGGGATGAAAGGCAAGCACGGCAACACGCCTGGCTCAAGCGCCATCCTGTTCCACTGGTCTCCTTTACCGTGGTTGCGCCGGGTCCGATTAAAGACAGCGAGGTCACACGCCGAATTTTTAATCATGGCGTGACAGCCTTGCGTGCCTTAGCCGCAAAACAGGGCTGGCAAATTCAGGAGCAGGCTGCACTGGTTTCCGCCAGCGGGCCGGAGGGCATGTTGAGCATTGCCGCTCCAGCTCGCGACCTCAAGCTCGCCACCATTGAGCTTGAACATAGCCATCCTCTCGGGCGTTTATGGGATATCGATGTCCTGACGCCCGAAGGCGAAATTCTCTCCCGCCGCGATTATTCGCTGCCGCCTCGCCGCTGCCTATTGTGCGAGCAAAGCGCAGCCGTCTGCGCGCGTGGAAAAACCCACCAACTGACCGATTTACTCGACCGCATGGAGGCGCTGCTGAACGATGTCGATGCCTGCAACGTCAACTAAAACCACAAAGCTTGCGGCGTCATTAATCGATGAGTACGCCCTGCTGGGCTGGCGCGCCATGCTGACTGAAGTCAATCTGTCACCGAAACCAGGCCTCGTGGATCGCATTAACTGCGGTGCGCACAAAGATATGGCGCTGGAAGATTTCCACCGTAGCGCACTGGCGATCCAGGCCTGGTTACCCCGTTTTATCGAATTTGGTGCCTGTAGTGCAGAAATGGCCCCCGAAGCAGTACTCCACGGATTACGCCCAATTGGTATGGCCTGTGAAGGCGATATGTTCCGTGCCACTGCGGGCGTAAACACGCATAAAGGCAGCATTTTTTCTTTAGGGCTACTGTGCGCGGCGATTGGCCGTTTGCTTCAGCTCAACCAGCCGGTAACGCCCGCAACCGTTTGTTCTACGGCGGCAAGTTTCTGCCGTGGTCTGACCGATCGCGAACTGCGTACCAATAATCAACAACTGACCGCAGGTCAACGGTTGTACCAGCAACTAGGCCTTACCGGCGCGCGCGGTGAAGCCGAAGCAGGTTATCCACTGGTGATCAACCACGCACTTCCGCATTACCTCACTCTGCTGGATCAGGGGTTAGATCCTGAACTGGCATTGCTCGATACCTTGCTCCTACTGATGGCTACCAACGGCGATACCAACGTTGCATCGCGCGGTGGAGAGGGGGGCCTGCGCTGGCTACAGCGCGAGGCGCAAACATTATTGCAAAAAGGGGGCATCCGAACCCCCGCCGATCTCGATTATCTCCGGCAGTTCGACAGGGAGTGTATCGAACGAAATCTCAGTCCAGGCGGCAGTGCCGACCTGCTGATCCTTACCTGGTTTTTAGCACAGATTTAATTATTTAAGCACTTGATAAATTTGGAAATATTAATTTTCGGAGAGCCCGTATGTCTTTAGCAAAAGATAATATATGGAAACTATTGGCCCCACTGGTGGTGATGGGTGTCATGTTTCTTATCCCTGTCCCCGACGGTATGCCGCCGCAGGCATGGCATTACTTCGCTGTGTTTGTGGCAATGATTGTCGGAATGATCCTCGAGCCAATCCCGGCAACAGCGATCAGTTTTATTGCGGTTACTATTTGCGTTATTGGCAGTAATTACCTGCTCTTTGATGCCAAAGAATTAGCTGACCCAGCGTTTAATGCGCAAAAACAGGCGCTGAAATGGGGGCTGGCTGGTTTTTCCAGTACCACAGTCTGGCTGGTATTTGGCGCATTTATTTTTGCATTAGGGTATGAAGTTTCCGGGTTAGGTCGTCGCATTGCCCTTTTCCTGGTGAAATTCATGGGCAAACGCACGCTGACGTTGGGTTATGCGATTGTCATTATCGACATTCTGCTGGCACCGTTTACACCGTCCAACACCGCGCGTACCGGGGGTACGGTTTTCCCGGTCATTAAAAACCTGCCGCCGCTATTTAAATCATTCCCGAACGATCCGTCCGCGCGTCGTATTGGCGGCTATTTGATGTGGATGATGGTCATTAGTACCAGTCTGAGTTCTTCCATGTTTGTCACTGGTGCAGCACCAAACGTGCTGGGTCTGGAGTTCGTCAGCAAAATTGCCGGTATCCAGATTAGCTGGTTACAGTGGTTCCTCTGCTTCCTGCCGGTTGGGGTTATCTTGCTTATCATTGCGCCGTGGCTTTCCTACGTGCTGTACAAACCGGAAATCACACACAGTGAAGAAGTGGCAACCTGGGCGGGTGATGAACTAAAAACTATGGGGGCGCTGACACGCAGAGAGTGGACGCTGATTGGCCTTGTATTACTCAGCTTAGGTTTATGGGTATTTGGCAGCGAAATGATTAACGCCACTGCGGTTGGTCTGCTGGCAGTTTCGCTGATGCTGGCGCTGCACGTTGTGCCGTGGAAAGACATTACCCGCTATAACAGCGCATGGAACACGCTGGTTAACCTGGCAACGCTGGTTGTGATGGCTAACGGCCTGACTCGTTCTGGTTTTATTGACTGGTTCGCCGGTACCATGAGTACGCACCTGGAAGGATTCTCACCAAACGCAACGGTGATTGTACTGGTTCTGGTGTTCTACTTTGCACACTACCTGTTTGCCAGCCTGTCTGCGCACACCGCAACCATGCTGCCGGTTATTCTGGCCGTCGGTAAAGGTATTCCGGGCGTACCAATGGAACAACTGTGTATCCTGCTGGTGCTGTCTATCGGTATCATGGGCTGTCTGACCCCATATGCTACTGGCCCTGGTGTGATTATTTACGGCTGCGGCTATGTGAAATCAAAAGATTACTGGCGTCTTGGGGCTATCTTCGGGGTGATTTATATTGCCATGCTGCTTCTGGTAGGCTGGCCGATTCTCGCCATGTGGAACTAATACGTTCGCCAAACGCTGAATAAATCACCGCGCCCGCCAGGTTAGCCAACCTGGCGGGCTTTTTTATGATTTAATAGATAGTATTCAGTGCATGTATGAGTTCCACACCCACTATGAAAACATTCTGGCGTAACGCCGCTTTACTGGCGGCTTCTCTGCTCCCCTTATCTTCTGTCAACGCCGCTGCATTACAGGCAAAACAGTATGGCGATTTTGATCGTTACGTTTTAGCTCTTTCCTGGCAAACCGGGTTTTGCCAGAGTCAGCACGATCGAAATCGTAACGAACGCGATGAGTGTCGACTGCAAACCGAAACGAACAACAAGGCCGATTTTCTGACCGTTCATGGTCTGTGGCCAGGATTGCCTAAATCAGTTGCTGCGCGTGGCGTTGATGAACGTCGCTGGATGCGCTTCGGCTGCGCCACTCGCCCAGTCCCAAACCTGCCGGAAGCTCGCGCCAGCCGGATGTGTTCATCGCCGGAAACCGGATTATCACTGGAAACGGCCGCTAAACTAAGTGAAGTCATGCCAGGAGCTGGCGGACGTTCCTGCCTGGAACGCTACGAATATGCCAAACACGGCGCCTGCTTTGGTTTTGATCCGGACGCTTACTTCGGTACGATGGTACGTCTGAATCAAGAGATCAAAGAAAGCACAGCCGGAAAATTCCTTGCGGATAACTACGGTAAAACCGTGAGCCGCAGTGACTTTGACGCCGCCTTTGCCAAAAGCTGGGGGAAAGAGAACGTCAAAGCAGTCAAGTTAACCTGCCAGGGTAATCCGGCATATTTGACTGAAATCCAGATTTCAATCAAAGCTGACGCCATCAACGCTCCGCTTTCTGCAAACTCATTCTTGCCACAACCACACCCAGGCAACTGTGGCAAAACCTTTGTGATTGATAAAGCAGGTTATTGAGATCCAGCGCAGCGGAAGTTAATCCATCACGAAAATTTATCCCTTACGCTGTTTTTCGATTAAGATTTATACAAATCGCTCAGCATTAAGGAATTACCTGAATGTGATGTAAATCACTTCAAAGAGTGAGCAACAGTCAGTATCATCATATGAGCTAAACCCTCGCCGCCTGACGGTGAGGGTTTTCTTTTGGGTATGTTTATCTGCGACACTCGCAGTACCGACGACATGGAGTAAAAATGTCCAGACCAACAATCATCATTAACGACCTGGATGCCGAACGCATCGATATTCTGCTGGAGCAACCAGCCTATGCCGGTTTGCCAATCGCCGACGCGTTAAACGCAGAGTTGGATCGCGCCCAAATGTGTTCGCCAGAAGAGATGCCACACGATGTGGTGACGATGAACAGCCGGGTTAAATTCCGCAATCTTAGCGATGGCGAA
Organism: Escherichia sp. E3659; assembly: GCF_005781135.1. Taxonomy (NCBI): domain Bacteria; kingdom Pseudomonadati; phylum Pseudomonadota; class Gammaproteobacteria; order Enterobacterales; family Enterobacteriaceae; genus Escherichia; species Escherichia sp. E3659. The sequence continues at coordinate 50,927 of NZ_VATQ01000019.1, forward strand.
GTCCGTGTGCGTACACTGGTGTATCCGGCAAAGATGACCGACAGCAATACTCAACTTTCCGTTATGGCTCCGGTTGGTGCCGCACTGCTGGGGCTGCGCGTTGGCGATACCATCCACTGGGAACTTCCGGGCGGCGTTGCTACCCACCTTGAAGTGCTGGAACTCGAATACCAGCCTGAAGCCGCTGGCGACTACCTGCTTTAATCCCATCTGCACAAGCGCTATTCGCTTTGCCCGGAGGATGCTTCTGCATCCTCTTTCCGCTCAAATATCAACCAGATTTATCATTTTGCTCTTCACCGCTGCGTTCTAATCTGAACAAGTTCTCCACCAGCGGATCCCCCTATGAGCGAAGCTCTCGGTATTACTGCGTTTTATATATTCATTGCAGCAATTCTTGTTGTGGCAGTGCTATATCTTGAGCAGCGCTGGTAGTAGCTGACTTAATCCATTTTCCAGATCAATTGCTATCCCAGATCAAATCAACTTCGCAAATCATAGAATCATAATCAATAATATGCTGTTATATGTTCATGCAATAGCAAGGAGGGAATGCTTATGTACAAAACAATCATTATGCCAGTAGACGTATTTGAAATGGAATTGAGCGACAAAGCCGTTCGTCACGCTGAATTTCTCGCCCAGGATGATGGCGTAATTCATTTACTCCATGTATTACCGGGCGCCGCAAGCCTTAGTCTGCACCGTTTTGCTGCTGATGTGCGTCGTTTCGAAGAACATTTGCAACATGAAGCCGAAGAACGCTTACAGACAATGGTCGGCCATTTCAATATTGATCCATCCCGTATCAAACCACATGTCCGTTTTGGTAACGTGCGAGATGAAGTGAACGAGTTAGCTAAAGAACTGGATGCGGATGTTGTGGTTATCGGTTCGCGAAATCCATCGATTTCAACCCATCTGTTAGGTTCCAACGCTTCCAACGTGATCCGCCACGCCAATCTGCCGGTATTAGTCGTTCGTTAACAAATTAACGCATTTATGACGCCCTGCCCTGAGCAATCCCGGCAGGGCGTTTTTTATAAAAAAAGCCGCCAGGTTTGACCCCGGCGGCTAAGCAATTGCAGGTGAATCTTACTTCTTCTTATGCAGTTTTGGTGCGAATCAGGTAATCAAAAGCACTCAGAGAGGCTTTAGCACCTTCGCCAGTAGCGATGATGATCTGCTTGTACGGAACCGTCGTACAGTCACCGGCAGCGAACACACCTTTGACATTGGTTTCGCATTTCGCATCAATGATTATCTCACCCATACGATTACGTTCTACTGCGCCTTCCAGCCAGTTGGTGTTCGGCAGCAGACCAATCTGGACGAAAATACCTGCCAGTTCGATGTTGTGAACATCGCCGCTGACACGATCACGATATTCCAGACCAACGACTTTGCTGCCGTCGCCTTTCACTTCCGTGGTTTGCGCATTCAGAATGATGTCGACGTTTTTCAGGCTGCGCAGTTTATCCTGCAGAACCTGGTCAGCTTTCATTTCTGGGGCAAATTCCAGCAGCGTTACGTGTTCAACAATCCCTGCCAAGTCGATTGCCGCTTCCACACCGGAGTTACCGCCGCCGATAACCGCTACGCGTTTGCCTTTAAACAGTGGGCCGTCGCAGTGCGGGCAGTAGGTCACGCCTTTGGTGCGATACTGATCTTCGCCCGGAACGTTCATGTTGCGCCATTTTGCACCGGTCGCCACGATAATGCTGCGAGCTTTCAGTACTGCGCCGGAAGCCGTTTCAATCTGATGCAGGCCGCCTTCAACCGCTGCCGGGATCAGTTTGCTCGCGCTCTGGCTGTCGATCACATCAACGTCGTATTCATCAACGTGAACTTTCAGTGCCCCTGCCAGTTTCTGGCCTTCGGTCTTCGGTACAGAAATGTAGTTTTCGATATCAACGGTATCGAGGATCTGACCACCAAAACGTTCGCCCATCAGACCGGTACGAATACCTTTACGTGCGGAGTAAATTGCTGCCGCCGCACCCGCCGGGCCGGAACCGACGATTAATACATCATAAGCATCACGCTTGTTCAGCTCTTCTGCCGCACGTTTTTCCGCGCCAGTATCAATTTTGGCGACGATTTCAGTCAACGTCATGCGGCCCTGACCAAACTCTTTCCCGTTTACGAACACTGCCGGAACGCCCATCACGTTACGATCGGTGATCTCGTTCTGGAAGGTGCCGCCATCAATTGCTGTGTGCTTAATACGCGGGTTCAGTACGCTCATCAGATTCAGCGCCTGCACCACGTCCGGGCAGTTGTGGCAAGAGAGCGAATAATAAGTTTCGAATTCAAAATCACCGTCAATATGGCGAATCTGCTCCAGCAGAGACTGTGCTTCTTTCGACGGATGACCACCGGTCCACAGCAACGCCAGTACCAGCGAGGTGAACTCATGACCCAGCGGGGAGCCTGCAAAACGCGGCCCCTGGTTGGAACCTGGGTTGGTGATCAGGAAAGACGGCTTACGCACCGGCAAGCTGTTATCTTCTTTAAAGGTGACTTTGTCTGACAGTTCTGCGATTTCAGCCAACAGTTCCTTGATTTCTGCCGATTTAGCGCTGTCATCCAGCGTGGCAATTAACTCAACAGGCTTGGTCAATTTTTCAAGATAAGCCTTGAGTTGAGTTTTCATATTTGTGTCGAGCATGTTTATCTCCTGGGCTTTAAACATCATCATGCAAGCGGCCTCTGCGGCTACCTGGATGCAGCTTGCATCATGGTGCGGGGAACAAAATCGGGTGCCGCAGCACCCGAAGAATTAGGTGAATTTCCGAAGTATTTCGCGTCAGGGCAAGGCGGCTAGCCTGTGAATCCCCGGGAGCTTACACAAGTAAGTGACCGGGGTGAGCGGGCGACGCCAACGCCGCTATGACGTGAAAGACGAAGGAAATTTAGATTTTACCAACCAGGTCCAGGGATGGAGCCAGAGTTGCTTCACCTTCTTTCCATTTAGCCGGGCAAACTTCACCTGGGTGAGAAGCTACATACTGAGCAGCTTTGATTTTACGCAGCAGGTCAGACGCGTCACGGCCAATGCCTTCAGCGGTAACTTCGATTGCCTGGATGATACCCTGCGGGTCAACAACGAAGGTCGCGCGGTCAGCCAGACCTTCGTCTTCACGCATGTTGTCGAAGTTACGGGTCAGGGCGCCAGTCGGGTCGCCGATCATTGCGTATTTGATTTTCGCGATGGTTTCAGAGCTGCTGTGCCATGCTTTGTGGGTGAAGTGAGTATCGGTAGATACTGCGTATACATCTACGCCCAGTTTCTGCAGTTCTTCGTAATGGTCTGCAACGTCGCCCAGTTCGGTCGGGCATACGAAAGTAAAGTCAGCCGGGTAGAAGAAGAAGACGCTCCAGCGGCCTTCGGTATCTTTCTCGGTTACTTCAATGAATTCGCCGTTTTTGAATGCCTGGTTTTTAAAAGGTTTAATTTTGGTGTTAATCAAGGACATCTATACTTCCTCCGTGTTTTCGATGAGATGTAAGGTAACCAATTTTTGCCGATTCGGCTAATGCGTTTCCATTATCAAATCGATAAGTTTTACCTTACAACCTTCGTAAGACAACTTTGTGAACTTTGCACCGCCAGCGGCGATAAAAAGTAAAATGGGCCCCCTTTCCAGGTGACCGTGTAATCTGAACTACCCTTTGGTATCTTCAGCGCCTGTTCAGCAGGCTGCGGTGTTGCCCTTACAAATGCAACAACGACATGGATTACAACACCCTCATAAACAAAGGGCAATCACCTGTTCTAAGCTCTTACCTATGACAGTGATAGGTTATGCCTTTTACTCAAATTTTGCACTGACTGAAAAGGACAAATTAATGTTAAAAAAGATACTTTTATTGGCTCTGCTTCCTGCAGTCGCCTTCGCAGAGGAACTTCCAGCCCCAGTAAAAGCCATTGAAAAACAGGGCATTACTATCCTCAAATCTTTTGATGCCCCCGGGGGAATGAAAGGTTATCTCGGAAAGTATCAGGATATGGGAGTTACTATCTACCTGACACCAGACGGCAAGCACGCCATCTCAGGTTATATGTACAACGAAAAAGGTGAAAACCTGAGTAACACGCTTATTGAAAAAGAGATTTATGCGCCAGTCGGTCGAGAAATGTGGCAACGGATGGAGCAATCCCACTGGATCCTCGACGGCAAAAAAGATGCGCCTGTTGTGGTTTATGTCTTTGCCGATCCATTTTGTCCGTATTGTAAACAGTTCTGGCAGCAGACGCGCCCGTGGGTTGAGGCTGGTAAAGTTCAGCTTCGCACACTACTGGTTGGCGTAATCAAACCGGAAAGCCCAGCGACCGCAGCGGCGATCCTCGCGGCTAAAGATCCGGCTAAAGCATGGCAAGAGTATGAAGCATCAGACAAGAAGCTAAAGCTAAACATCCCGGCCACCGTTGGTGCAGAGCAAATGAAAATCTTAAGTGCCAATGAAAAACTGATGGATGAACTTGGCGCAAACGTCACGCCTGCTATCTACTACATGAGCCCGGAAAATACATTGCAACAGGCGGTCGGATTACCGGATCAAAAGACCTTAAATATCATCATGGGAAATAAATAATATTAAATCATGGATAACTGGAATATATACGGCTTTTCAGTTATCCTGAAAACCGCAAGAATTGATCACAAACAATAAATCGACTATGCTATTTTAGAAAAACTTAATCATGAATTAAGTAAAAGAACATAATAAATACAAATATATTAATTCATATTATAGATTTAATGAATATCATGATGAGTGCAATGATATGAATGGAGTACATCATGGCCAATCTTTACGACTTAAAAAAATTTGACTTGAATTTACTGGTAATCTTCGAGTGCATTTACCAACATCTCAGCATTAGTAAGGCTGCAGAATCGCTATATATAACGCCCTCTGCGGTTAGTCAGTCCCTGCAGCGCTTACGTACGCAATTTAATGATCCTTTGTTTACTCGTGCCGGAAAAGGTATTACGCCAACGACTACTGGGTTAAATCTTCATCATCATCTTGAGAAAAACCTTAGAAACCTGGAACAAACAATCAATATCGTCAATAAATCTGAATTAAAGAAAAAATTTATAATTTATGGTCCACAATTCATCTCTGCGACAAACAGCAGCCTTTTGATCAATAGTCTGCGCCAGGATGCGGTTATCGACATTGAACATCATGACATTATGATGGCCGTAGAAAGCGCCGAAGATTTACTGGCTTACCGCAAAGCGGATCTCGTAGTGACATTGGCACCAGTTATCAGCCGTTCTGTGAGCTGCATCCCTTTTCAGTCAATTCGTAATACACTCATCTGTAGTACTACCCATCCGAGAATAAATGAACGGAGCACCCATGCACAAATTCTTGATGAAGAATTTACCTTTCTGATATCTAAAATCCCTGGATTAGAAGATTTCCAGATGGAAATAGAAGCACTCATGGCAAACCGTAAAATATCGTTTCGTAGTTCCTCTCTGTTTACCATTATTAATACAATTGCAGTTACCGATTTAATTGGTATTGTGCCTTACGAATTATACCGCAGTTATCATAAAATACTTCAGCTAAAACAAATAAAACTTGAACACCCGTTGCCTTCAAACACACTTTATATGTCCTATAATAAATCATCATTAAATAACCTTGCGTTCTCACGATTCATTGATCGTTTGAATGACAATTTATAATAAACATCTATCCGTTGGCAAAATGTTTTTCAATGAAAAATTCACAATGTAAATACATAAAATAATATATCTTATTTGAATTTATTTACTTTATAATTAAAAAACTATCGCATTATCTACCTGTCAGGTTCAGAGAGCATCTTTAGATGTCTATTTATAAAATTCCTCTTCCGCTCAATATTCTGGAAGCTGCACAAGAGCGTATTACCTGGACACTCAACACCCTCCCCCGCGTTTGTGTCTCATTTTCTGGCGGTAAAGATTCAGGCTTAATGCTTCATCTAACCGCGAATCTGGCCAGAAAAATGGGCAAAAAAATATACGTTCTGTTTATCGACTGGGAAGCACAGTTTTCTTTAACTATTCACTATATTCAGTCCCTACGAGAGCAGTATGCAGATGTCATTGAAGAATTTTATTGGGTAGCGCTGCCTCTTACGACGCAAAACTCTCTTTCTCAGTATCAACCCGAATGGCAATGCTGGGAACCTGATGTTGAATGGGTACGCCAGCCCCCGGAAGATGCAATAACCGATCCCGCTTATTTCCCGTTTTACCAGCCAGGCATGACTTTTGAACATTTCGTGCGTGAATTTGCCGAATGGTTTTCGCAAAAACGTCCTGCGGCGATGATGATCGGTATCCGTGCGGATGAGTCCTATAACCGTTTCGTTGCTATCGCCAGTTCGAATAAACAGCGTTTTGCCGACGATAAACCCTGGACTACGGCCGCACCAGGCGGTCATAGCTGGTACATTTACCCCATCTACGATTGGAAAGTGGCTGATATCTGGACCTGGTATGCAAATCATCAAAGTCTCTGCAACCCACTGTATAACCTAATGTATCAGGCGGGCGTCCCTCTGCGTCACATGCGTATTTGCGAACCTTTTGGCCCGGAGCAACGGCAGGGATTATGGCTCTATCACGTTATCGAACCGGAGCGCTGGGCTGCTATGTGCGCACGAGTCAGCGGTGTAAAAAGCGGCGGAATTTACGCCGGACATGACAATCATTTCTATGGGCATCGGAAAATCCTCAAGCCAGAACATTTAGACTGGCAAGAGTATGCATTATTGCTGCTCAATAGCATGCCGGAAAAAACTGCGGAGCATTACCGCAATAAAATCGCCATTTATTTGCACTGGTATCAGAAAAAAGGCATCGAGGTTCCACAAACCCAGCAAGGGGACATTGGCGCGAAAGATATCCCCTCCTGGCGGCGAATATGCAAAGCGTTGCTCAATAACGATTACTGGTGTCGGGCATTATCGTTTAGCCCTACGAAAGCGAAGAACTATCAACGTTATAACGAACGAATAAAAGGAAAACGTCAGGAATGGGGGATACTATGCAACAACGATTAACGCAGGATTTAACCCAATTTCTCGCCAGCTTGCCGGAAGACGATCGCATCAAAGCGATTAATGAAATCCGCATGGCGATCCATCAGGTTAGCCCCTTTCGTGAAGAGCCGGTGGATTGTGTTTTGTGGGTGAAAAATAGCCAGCTCGTGCCGAATGATTACAACCCCAATAATGTGGCACCACCAGAGAAAAAACTGCTGCAAAAATCCATTGAAATAGATGGTTTTACGCAACCCATTGTAGTCACGCATACAGATAAAAATGCTCTGGAAATTGTTGATGGTTTTCACCGCCATGAAATAGGTAAAGGCTTATCATCGTTAAAATTACGCTTAAAAGGTTATTTGCCGGTGACCTGTCTGGAAGGTACGCGTAATCAACGCATCGCTGCAACTATTCGTCATAACCGCGCTCGTGGACGCCATCAAATCACCGCCATGTCAGAAATCGTCCGTGAACTCAGCCAGTTGGGATGGGACGACAATAAAATCGGCAAAGAGCTGGGAATGGACAGCGACGAGGTGCTGCGCCTGAAACAAATTAACGGCCTGCAAGAACTGTTTGCCGACCGTCAATATTCCCGCGCCTGGACAGTTAAATAACTACAACTGGCGCAGGCGTTCAGCTGCTGCCAACAACGTCGATTCCTTCTTGGCAAAACAGAGACGAATCAGTTTATGTGGGAAGGGATCGGCGCAAAACACCGACAGCGGAATCGCCGCTACACCGTGCTCCCGCGTCAGCCACTGGCAAAACTCAACATCATCCAGGGCAGAAACCGCGCTGTAATCCACCAGCAAAAAGTATGTGCCTTCGCAGGGTAGTATCTCCAGCCGACTTTCACTTAAGGCGTTCACCAGAATATCGCGCTTCTGGCGATAAAAGTCCGGTAACGCAAGATAATGCTCAGGTTCTGCACGTAGCATATCCGCAAGTGCCAGCTGCGCCGGGGTATTCACCGAAAAGGTCAGATACTGATGCACTTTGCGAATTTCGGCACTGATGGGCGCTGGCGCAACGCAATAACCCACTTTCCAGCCGGTCATATGATAGGTCTTGCCAAACGATGACACCGCCACTGCCCGCTCACGCAGCTGCGGATGCGCCAGCACGCTGGCATGGCCCTGCTGTGAAAAGTTGATGTGCTCGTAGACTTCATCGCTAATGACAAAAATCTCGTGCCCGGCAATTGCCTGCCACAAAGCGGCGAAATCAGCCTGCTGCCAGACAGTAGCGCTGGGGTTATGCGGGGTGTTGAGGATCACCAGTCGGGTGCGCTCGCTTAACAATGTGGCAAATTCCTGCCAGTCAACGCGAAAATGCGGCGGTTGCAGTGCAATACGTTTCACTATTCCCCCCGAAAGCGCGATGGCGGGCGCGTAACTGTCATAGCTGGGATCAAAGCAAATCACTTCATCGCCATTGCGCACCAATGCGGTAATCGCCGCGTATAACGCCTCCGTCGCCCCTGCCGTTACGGTGATATCGCTATCGGCATCTGGTTGATAGCCATACAAACGTTCCGTTTTCTGAGCAATCGCCTCGCGCAATGCCTGCACGCCGGTCATGGGCGCGTATTGGTTTGCCCCCTGGGCAACGTGGTACGCCAGCCGCTCCTGTAAATAGCGCGGACCATCAAAATCAGGAAAGCCTTGCGACAGGTTAATCGCCTGGTATTGCTGCGCCAGCGCGCTCATCTGGGTGAAAATAGTGGTGCCAAGTTGTGGAAGTTTGCTTTGTGGAATCAGAGGGTTATTTGTCATTTTTATTGTACCTGACGAAGTTGCGTGTTGAAGGCACTATAACACGATGCTAGTATTTGGCAATCAAGACGTTTAGATGTCTAAATAAAACAATAAGGACAACACAACATGCCTCACAATCCTATCCGCGTGGTCGTCGGCCCGGCTAACTACTTTTCTCATCCTGGAAGTTTCAATCACCTGCACGATTTTTTCACTGATGAACAACTTTCTCGCGCGGTGTGGATCTACGGCGAACGCGCCATTGCTGCGGCGCAAACCAAACTTCCTCCAGCGTTTGAACTGCGGGGGGCAAAGCATATTTTGTTTCGCGGTCATTGCAGCGAAAGCGATGTACAACAACTGGCGGCTGAGTCCGGTGATGACCGCAGCGTGGTGATTGGCGTCGGGGGCGGTGCACTGCTCGACACCGCGAAAGCCCTCGCCCGCCGTCTCGGTCTGCCATTTGTTGCCGTTCCGACGATCGCCGCTACCTGCGCCGCCTGGACACCGCTCTCCGTCTGGTATAACGATGCCGGACAGGCGCTGCATTATGAGATTTTCGACGACGCCAATTTTATGGTGCTGGTGGAACCGGAGATTATCCTCAATGCGCCGCAAGAATATCTGCTGGCGGGGATCGGTGACACGCTGGCGAAATGGTATGAAGCGGTGGTGCTGGCTCCGCAACCAGAAACGTTGCCGCTAACCGTGCGTCTGGGGATTAATAACGCGCAGGCCATTCGCGACGTTTTGTTAAACAGTAGCGAACAGGCGCTTGCCGATCAGCAAAATCAGCAGTTAACGCAATCATTTTGCGATGTGGTGGATGCGATTATCGCCGGAGGCGGAATGGTCGGTGGTCTGGGCGATCGTTTTACTCGCGTTGCTGCGGCCCATGCCGTGCATAACGGTCTGACTGTCCTGCCGCAAACCGAGAAGTTTCTCCACGGCACCAAAGTCGCCTACGGAATTCTGGTGCAAAGCGCTTTGCTGGGTCAGGATGATGTGCTGGCGCAATTAACCGGGGCGTATCAGCGTTTTCATCTGCCGACTACGCTGGCGGAGCTGGAAGTGGATATCAATAATCAGGCGGAGATCGACAAAGTGATTGCCCACACCTTACGTCCGGTGGAATCCATTCATTACCTGCCAGTCACGCTGACACCAGATACGTTGCGTGCAGCGTTCGAAAAAGTGGAATCGTTTAAAGCCTGACGTACACATTTAGCAGCAGCGCGCACCGCCTTTTCCACCGTAGCGCGCGTCCTGCCGCTCGCGGAAAAACTCTTCGTAGGTCATCGGCGTTTGATCGGGATGGTTAACCCGCATATGTTCGACATAGTTGTCGTAATCAGGCATACCAATCATCAATTTCGCCGCCTGACCTAAATATTTTCCGGCTTTTGCCAGTGAATCAAACATCAATACCTCCGGTAATCAGGTTGCTGAAATATTGCCGGATACGGCGCGAACGCCTTATCCGGACTGGAATTGCTGAGAGTAAGGGGAACGCTCGGCACTATACCAACATCCCCCCCTCACTCTGACTTTAGTGCGCGCCTTTTGCCTGCGCCACGATCTCCTCGACATTTTCCGGCATTGGCTCATACGGCGTTTCTTTCGCCGTTGGCTTCGGCTCTTTCAATGCCGCAAGTGCCGTCTTAATCGAGAACAGCGCCAGAACCACCACGACCACCATAAAGAAGATGGTTAACCCGGCATCCAGACGGTTGTTGAACACCAGCTGCGCCAGCTGTGACTCAGTATACTGCGACGGAATATTGCCGCTGTCGATCATTGCCTGGAACTTGTTAGCAATGGCCAGGAAGCCCACTTTCGCATCCGGGCTAAACGCTTTCTGCCAGCCTGCGGTCAGGGTACAAATCAGCAGCCAGGCCGTTGGTACCAGCGCCACCCAGGCGTAACGTTGACGTTTCATTTTGAACAACACCACGGCACAGAGCATCAGCGCCATCCCTGCCAGCATCTGGTTGGCAATACCAAACAGCGGCCACAGAGTGTTAATACCGCCCAGCGGATCGACCACGCCCTGATGGAGGAAGTAGCCCCACGCCAGCACGCACAGCGCCGTTGCCAGTAGGTTAGCAGGCAGTGAATCGGTCCGTTTCAAACCCGGAGACACCACGCCCAGCAGATCCTGCAACATAAAGCGCGCGGCACGCGTACCTGCATCCACCGCCGTCAGAATAAACAGTGCTTCAAACAGAATGGCGAAGTGATACCAGAACGCCACATCCATCATGCCGCCCAGCGCGCCGTGCAGAATGTAGGCCATTCCCACCGCCAGCGTCGGCGCACCGCCCGCACGGGAAATGATCGACTGTTCACCCACTTCGCTGGCAATCTGGTTGAGCGTATCCGGGGTAATCGCAAAGCCCCAGCTACTCACCACCTGCGCGGCTGAAGCCACGACATCCGTCGTGCCTGCCGGAGCCAGCACCGCCATCGGGCTGTTCATGGCGAAGTACACGCCCGGATCGATGATACAAGCGGAAACCAGCGCCATAATCGCCACGAAGGATTCCATTAACATCCCGCCGTAGCCGATAAAACACGCCTGCCCTTCGTTCGCCAGCATCTTCGGCGTGGTACCGGAAGAGATCAGCGCATGGAAGCCAGACACCGCGCCACAAGCGATGGTGATAAACAGGAACGGAAACAGGTTGCCGGTCCATACCGGGCCAGTGCCGTCAACAAATTTGGTCAGCGCAGGCATGGTCAGCGTCGGGCGCATAATCAAAATGCCTACCGCCAGACCGACGATAGTCCCGATTTTCAGGAAGGTAGAGAGGTAGTCACGCGGAGCCAGCAGCAACCACACCGGCAGCACCGCCGCCACAAAACCGTAGCCCACCAACATCCAGGTCAGCTGCACGCCGGTAAAGTCAAAGTACGGTGCCCAGGTCGGACTTTCTGCTACCCAGCCGCCAGAGATAATGGCGAAAATCAGGAACACCAGACCAATCACCGACACTTCGCCAATACGCCCTGGACGCAGATAGCGCAGGTAGATCCCCATAAACAGCGCCAGCGGAATGGTGAAAGCAACGGTATACGTTCCCCACGGGCTATGAGTCAGGGCTTTCACCACGATCATCGCCAGCACGGCAAGGATAATGACCATGATCATAAAGCAGGCCACCAGCGCGATCACCCCGGCGGTTGGCCCCATCTCTTCTTTGACCAGCTCACCCAGCGAGCGACCGTCACGACGTGTAGAAACAAACAGCACCATGAAATCCTGCACTGCACCGGCGAGAACCACCCCGGCGAGTAGCCAGATCATCCCTGGCAGGTAACCCATTTGCGCCGCCAGTACCGGCCCAACCAACGGACCTGCTCCGGCAATGGCCGCAAAATGGTGACCGAACAGCACTTTTTTGTCCGTCGGCACATAGTCCAGCCCGTCGTTATGGCGCACCGCTGGCGTCATACGCGTCGGGTCAACCGCCAGTACATTTTTGGCGATATACAGGCCATAAAAACGGTAAGCGATCAGATAGATACAGACCGACGCCACCACAATCCACAGTGCGTTGATCTGTTCCCCACGATTTAAAGCAATGTATCCCAGAGCAAATGCTCCCATTACAGAGAGCACTGTCCAGACGAGGTATTTCCCTGATTTGTTCATAGTTGTTATCCGTGTGCGTGTCCATAGAGATGTTACATTTTGTTTCTATAACATCTTTGGATAATTTAACAACACAGCAACCATGTAAATCGGAGTTGAAACCAATATTTAACTTCACAATGTTAACTCGATCACTCCGTTAACCGAGTTTTCCTGCAATCTCATTTAATTCTGTCGGGTTCATCCCAAAACTGCCGTACCCAGCCGACAAGTGCAGCAACGCCGCCCCTGTTCATCGAAAACAACGATTTCCCAACTCTGATTTTGCCGCCCAAGATGCAGCGGTTGGCAGACGCCACGTACCTTGCCTTCAGACACCGGGCGATGATGTGTGGCATTAAGTTCCGTGCCCACCACACACTGCCCGTCACGGGTCATCATAAATCCGGCCATCGATCCCAAAGTTTCCGCCAGCGCCGCCGACGCACCGCCATGTAGTAAACCGAACGGCTGATGAGTACGGGTATCAACCGGCATTTCGGCTTCCAGCACATCATCGCCCAGACGGGTATACACAATTCCCAGATGCGCCACCATTGTGTTATCGCTGGTGGCGTTCAGCTCGTCGAGCGTTAAATGGCGTTTCCAGATCATGCTTATGCCCCCAGCGTTGAGCCGCCATCTACCACAATATCCTGTAGCGTGATATGGCTGGCGAGGTCAGAGGCGAGGAACAAAATCGTGTTGGCGATCTCTTGTGGACGGGCGATTTTCCCCAGCGGAATGCCGAGTTTAAACTGCTCGCCAAAGCCGCGAATACGCTGCTCTGCGGCGTCATCGCTCACCCACAGCGTGCGTTGCATATCGGTGTCGGTGGAGCCAGGCGAAACCACATTACAGCGCACGCCGCTACCCGCCAGTTCCAGCCCGACGCTCAACGCCAGGCTTTTCAGCGCCGCTTTCGACGCGCCATAAGCACTCATGCCAATACGCGGCGTGTGCGCGGCGTCGGACGCCACAGTGACAATCGCCCCGCCCCGCTGACGGCGAAACTGGTTCATGGTTTGCTGGAACAGGTTAAACGCACCGCCGACGTTAACCGCAAAAGTCTGCTGCCAGTCCTCTTTACTGAGCTGATCGGTCGCGCCCATGCGCAAAATTCCCGCCGCATTGACCAGCACGTCCAGTCGCTCCGTTTCAGCTAACAGTCGCTGACATACCTGCGCCACCTGCGCAGCGTCGGCAACATCCATCACTTCGGTCGCAAAGGGATATTGCTCCTGAGTGAACGCTTGATCAAAACCTGTAACTTTCGCTCCCGCCTCAACAAACGCCAGCGCCGTGGCGTAGCCGATACCTTTACCTGCGCCGGTTACCCAGACATTTTTACCGCTGAAATCCATTATTTCACCTCGCGGGAGAGTAGTTTCCACCAGGCGTCGATGGTCGGGTTTTTCGCCAGCATGACAAAGTCGATATCACCATGCACTTTGCGCCAGCGCGCCGCCAGCGCCATCATGCGCACCGAATCCAGACCGTAGTCGATCAGGTTGTCGTCATCGAACGGTTCATCGGACTCGTCCAGCAACGGCAGGATCACCTCACGCAGCGCCGCTTTGCTGGCGGGGATAGGTGCTGGCAGTAATTCTTCGGTCATCACCACCCGGCCAGAACGTCCGGCCACATATTTCAGCGACATCAAATGCTCATCACGGCTGAAATCGGCCAGCGCATCCGCCACCATAAACGGTTTAATATCGCGCATAAATGCGTCGGTTGCGGTGGTCATACAGCCAATGTGGGCATATACCCCGGTAATAATCAGTTGGTTACGTCCACTCTCTTTGAGCATTTGCTCCAGCGGGGAACGATGAAACGCACTGTAGCGCCACTTCACCAACACCGTGTCGTCGGCATCTGGCGTCAGGCGATCCACCACCTTTTGCTGTTCCGGCGAACGGGTCAGGCCCGGCCCCCACATATCATTCAACAGCGCCCGATCTTCATCGCTCTGCTCTTTCGGCTGGGCGGTGTAATAAACCGGGATATTGTGCTGTTTGCAGTAGTCGCGCAGCGCAGCAATATTTGCGATCACCTGCTCCATCATCGGGCAGTTCTCGCCCCAGAAGCTGACAAAATAGTCCTGCATATCATGGATTAACAACGCGGCACGTTGCGGTTCAAAGGCCCAGTCGACTTTATTCTTAGGAATATCGTGAGACTCCGGCAGTGCGTAAGCCTGTAATTTTGGAATAGCCATCGTGTTCTCTCCTTCAGGCTGATGCGCGTGACGCCAGCCACTGACGTAATTGTTTTTTATCGACTTTCCCGACCGCCGTCAGCGGAAGTGAATCCACACACTCCACGCGATCCGGTAATTTAAATTCGGCAATACCCTGCTCACGCAAGAAACGACGCACCTGCACCGCGCGTAGAGGCTCTTTTACCACCAGATAAGCACAGCTTTTTTCGCCCATCAGCTCATCTTCCATGCTCACCAGTGCGGCGTAGATCACCGCCGGATGGCGCAGCAGCAGGTTTTCGATCTCTTCGGCAGCGATCTTCTCGCCGCCACGGTTGATCTGATCTTTCTCGCGCCCCTGCACGGTGATGTAACCCTCCGGATCAATAGAGATCAGATCGCCGGAACAGTAAAAACCGTTGGCATCAAAGGCGCTGGCATTGTGCTGTGGGCTTTTGTAATAGCCGCGGAAGGTGTACGGACCGCGCGTCATCAGGCGTCCAACTTCCCCTTGCGGCAGTGGATTTCCTTCAGCATCGGCAACCCACACTTCATCGTCCGGACACATTGGGTAACCCTGGGTATGGATAATTTTCTCCGCGCTATCATCTAGACGGGTGTAGTTCACCAGCCCTTCCGCCATGCCAAACACCTGCTGCAACTGGCAGCCAATCTCAGCGGGAATACGCGCCGCAAGGGTGGCAGAAAGACGTGCACCGCCGACCTGTAACAGTTTTAGCGAGGCAAGCTGCGCCCGGCTTTCGCCTTCAGCCAGTGCCTGCAACCACAGGCTGACTGCCGGCGGCACCAGCGCGGTGACGTTCACCTGATGTTTTTCAATCAATGGGAAGCAAAGCGTGGCGCTGGGATCGGCCGCCAGAACAACCATTCCTCCGGCAAGAAAGACGCCCAGCGATCCTGGCGAACTCATGGCGTAGTTATGAGCCGCCGGGATCGCGCACAGGTAGCGTGTCTGTTGTGTGAACTGACAAATCTCGACGCTACGACGCACGCTGTAGTAGTAGTCGTTATGAGTGCGCGGGATCAATTTCGGTGTGCCGGTGGTGCCGCCGGAAAGCTGGAAATAGGCCACTTCATCAGCTGGTGACGGCGTGGCAGTAAAATCCTCAGCCGGATGGTTAATCGCATCCTGCAAGTTATGCTCACCGCTGTCGTTGAGTAGCTGCACCACGCGAATGGAGGAATGTTCTGTGACGAAAGTATTGAGGAAATCATCCCCGCTAAACAGCGCATGTTGGCGATCGGCAATCAGCAATGCGGGTTCAATCTGGCTGGCATAGGCGTTCAGTTCACTACGCTGATGGCTGAACAGCGCCAGCACCGGCGCAACGCCCAGTTTCAGCAGCGCGAAAAAGGTAATGTAAAGTTCAGCGACGTTACCCAGTTGTACCAGCGCGGTTTCACCAGGTTTAATGCCCTGACGGCGCAAACTACACGCGAGGTTATCCGCCGCCTGATTCAACTCCCGATAACTCAACTGACGCTCGCCATCGATAACCGCGATGCTATTGCTCGCGGCGTGGCGGGTCAGAATGTCGGTCAGCGGCAAATCCTGCCAGTAGCCTTTTTCCCGATAGCGACGGGCAAACTCTTCCGGCCAGCGGGTAAATGGAATGCTCATCCTCGCTCCTTAATGCAATCCAAAAACGTTCAACATGGTAGAAAGTTTGACGCCTGTTTCGCGCCACTCACCCAACGGTGACGACGCAGGCACAATCCCCGCTCCGGCAAACAGACGCACCTGATTTTCCCGCAGCTTCGCGCAGCGGATGGTCACCACCCATTCGCCGTTACCTTCGCTGTCACACCAACCCACAATGCCGCCAAACAGTTCGCGGTCGAACGGCTCCAGTTCAGCAATAACCTGGGTCGCGGCCTGATGCGGGAAACCGCTCAGCGCGGGGGTCGGATGCAGCAGACAGGCCAGAGTCAGTGCGTTTTCTTGCGAATTCGCTTTACCTTCAAAGGGAGTTGCGAGATGCCACAGCGTCGGCGTGGTGATCAGCTGTGGAGAGGAGGGAACGTGTAACTCACTACTGCGTTCGCGCAGTACCTCTTTCATCGCCTGAGTCACCAGTTCATGTTCATGGCGATCTTTTTCTGACGCCAGCAGACGATTACCTGCTTCGAGATCGAGCACTTCATCCGGCTGACGACGCGCGGAACCGGCTAACGGAATGGAGCTAAAACGCTCGCCGTCTTTACGTAGCAGCAGTTCTGGGCTGGCCCCCAGCAGAACACCACCATCAGCCAACGGAATATGGAAGTTGTAACTAACCGGGTTTTGCGCAATCAACCGTTCCAGCAATACGCCACTATCAATGGCGGCGTCAGTGGTGATATCAATCAACCGTGACAACACCACTTTGTCGACCTGCGGCGTGGCGGTAAGTGCGGCAGCGCGAGCAACCATCTGTTCAAACGTGGTTTGTTCCGGAATTGCCTGGCGTTCCACCACGTTCAGCGACTGGCTGCGGGTGAAACGGCGTGCAGAAGCTTGTTTTTCCTGACGGGAGAACGACTGCCAGGATTCAGGAATATACAGCGACGAAGGCTGACGTGGATCGAAGGGAATCGCCCCGACCAGCACCGGATTTTTGATGCCCTGCGCTTTGGCATCGGCAAACAGCGCGGCGAGTTTTTGCTGGAAGGGACTGTCGGGCGAATCCCCGTTCACAGCCGGTTCATCGAAGCGGGCGAAACATCCTGACGTCGTAAAACTGCGGTACGGCGACATAAAGAAAAAGCGATTGGGCGCAAGTGTTGCCATGGTCTGCTGTACTTCCTCAGCCAGTGACGTATCCATATCATCCTCCACAAAATGATAAAGGCTTTAATAATGATTATCATTTATATTTTCGGTCGCTAACCTAAAAGCAAACGCGCACTATGTCAACTCTTGAGGTAACGCAATCTGCAACTCGGGGTTGCATCTGGTTGTGGTTACAATGAAAATGAGAAGCATTAACTTCATTAATAACAGGAAGCTGATTTGTGAGACTCGCCCCGCTCTACCGCAACGCCCTTCTATTAACAGGACTTTTGCTTTCAGGAATAGCCGCAGTTCAGGCCGCCGACTGGCCGCGTCAGATTACTGACAGCCGTGGCACTCATACACTGGAAAGCCAGCCGCAGCGTATTGTTTCCACCAGCGTCACCCTGACCGGCTCACTGCTGGCGATTGATGCTCCGGTGATCGCCAGCGGCGCGACCACGCCAAATAACCGCGTAGCAGATGACCAGGGCTTTTTACGCCAGTGGAGCAAGGTGGCGAAAGAACGCAAACTGCAACGGCTCTATATCGGCGAACCGAGCGCCGAAGCCGTTGCCGCGCAAATGCCGGATCTGATTTTAATTAGCGCAACTGGCGGGGATTCGGCGCTGGCGCTGTATGATCAGCTTTCTACCATCGCCCCGACATTAATCATCAATTACGACGACAAAAGCTGGCAGTCGCTGTTAACGCAGCTTGGCGAAATTACCGGGCATGAGAAACAAGCGGCAGAGCGAATTGCACAGTTTGATAAGCAACTGGCAGCGGCGAAAGAGCAAATCAAATTACCGCCGCAGCCGGTCACTGCCATTGTCTATACCGCCGCTGCACACAGTGCCAATCTCTGGACGCAGGAATCAGCACAAGGACAGATGCTGGAACAACTCGGCTTTACGCTGGCGAAGTTACCCGCAGGGTTAAACGCCAGCCAAAGCCAGGGCAAACGCCATGACATCATTCAGCTTGGTGGGGAAAATCTGGCTGCGGGGTTAAATGGCGAGTCACTATTCCTGTTCGCCGGTGATCAGAAAGATGCCGATGCTATTTATGCTAATCCGCTGCTCGCGCACCTGCCTGCAGTACAAAACAAGCAGGTTTATGCGCTGGGAACCGAGACGTTCCGACTGGATTACTACAGCGCCATGCAAGTGCTGGAACGGCTTAAGGCGCTGTTTTAAGCATTAACTGTCGGACGCTGTCACCTGCGGCGGCGTCTGGCGAAAACGTCGCAACTCCACCAGCACCAGCAATAACAACACGCCGATAATCAACAAACCAAAACCGCTCGCGCTTGCGGAAGCAACCGGTGTCATCATCGCTCCCAAACCGCCCAGCAGCGCCGCGCCTATGGCATCGCCCGTCACGTTTTGCGCCGTCCACAAACCGTTAATCCGCCCTAACATCGCTTCCGGGGTTTGCGTTTGCAGCATTGTATATTGCAGCAACGAACTAACCGCGCTCAGCCAGCCGAACAGCGCCAGACAAACCACGCCTAAAATCCACATCGGCATCAGGCCAAACAGACCAATGGCGAGGAACGATCCCAGCGTGGAGAGCAGCATCAATAACCCTGGTCGCGCGCTATGTGCCAGCTTCCCGCTGGTTAACGCGCCAATAGCCGCACCGAGCGGGATCGCCGCATAGAGAAAACCAATCTGTGCCGCCGACATCTGCCAGTTGTCAGCCAGCGCCGGATACAGTACCCGCACCGCGCTCGCCATCGTCAATAAACCACCCAGTAGCGCAATCCCTCCCACCAGCGGGCTGGCGAGCAGAAAACGAAATCCTGCCAGTAATGATTTCAACGGATGCTCACGCGGCTGCGGCGGCGGTGGCAGTGCCGGAAGGCTTAATAACGGCAGCAGGGTAATAAACGTACCCGCTGCCGCCAGCCCGTAGTTCCAGGCGACGCCGCCGGTCGCCAGCAGTAAACCGCCAATCATGGGCGAAATCACCGACCCCAGACGCACGGTCAACATGGTGATCGCCCCGGCCTGCATTAAGTTTTCACGCCCTACCAGTGCTGGTGTCGCCGCCAGTAGCGCCGTAACGCCAAGCGATGCGAAAAAACCATCCCATAAACCAAGTAAATAGATTGCCAGCAATGACGGCTCCGGCAGCAGCGCGTTCAGGCACAGTCCAATAAAGCCTATGCCACAGGTGCCGCGCGCCAGCAAAATCACTTTTTTGCGCTCATAGCGATCCGCCAGCACACCGCCGACCATCAGGCCAACAAACATCGCGCCGCCGGTCAGCGTCACCGAAAGCCCCACCTGCCAGGTAGAATGCGTCATCATCTGGATCTGCACCGGCACCGCGACGCCGAGCAAACCCAGAGACACAATTGAGATAAAACGAGCGAGGAATACTGCGCGAAACGCCGGGTGCGTTTTCAACAGGCTGAGGTTAAGCAGCCAGGATTGTTTATTCATTACAATGCCTTGCCATCAAATATTTTAAATACCTATTCTTAGGCTGCACATGCTAACATATCCAAATAAGATCGATAACGATAATTAATTTCATTATCATGGAAGTTCGTATGTCTGGTTCTGTTGCCGTGACACGCGCCATTGCCGTGCCCGGATTGCTGTTATTACTGATTATCGCGACGGCATTAAGCCTGCTCATTGGGGCAAAATCACTCCCCGCTTCCGTAGTGCTGGAGGCCTTCTCCGGCACCTGCCAGAGCGCCGACTGCACCATCGTGCTCGACGCGCGACTGCCGCGCACCCTTGCCGGTTTACTGGCAGGCGGCGCGCTTGGCCTTGCCGGGGCGTTGATGCAAACCCTCACCCGAAATCCACTTGCCGACCCCGGCTTGCTTGGCGTGAATGCCGGAGCCAGCTTTGCCATTGTGCTGGGTGCGGCGCTGTTTGGTTACTCATCCGCGCAGGAACAACTGGCGATGGCCTTCGCCGGGGCGCTGGTGGCCTCATTGATTGTTGCCTTTACCGGCAGTCAGGGCGGCGGGCAGTTAAGTCCGGTGCGTTTAACCCTGGCGGGCGTGGCGCTGGCGGCGGTGCTGGAAGGGCTGACCAGCGGCATCGCCCTGCTTAATCCTGACGTCTACGATCAACTGCGTTTCTGGCAAGCCGGTTCGCTGGATATTCGCAATCTACATACCTTAAAAGTGGTGCTGATCCCGGTGCTGATCGCCGGAGCAACTGCGCTATTACTGAGTCGCGCGCTGAACAGTTTGAGCCTTGGCAGCGACACCGCGACGGCGCTGGGCAGTCGCGTGGCGCGCACACAGTTGATTGGTCTGCTGGCGATTACCGTGCTTTGTGGTAGTGCGACGGCGGTAGTTGGCCCGATTGCCTTTATTGGCCTGATGATGCCACATATGGCGCGCTGGCTGGTAGGTGCCGATCATCGCTGGTCGCTGCCCGTCACTCTGCTTGCTACCCCTGCCCTGCTGCTGTTTGCCGATATCATCGGGCGGGTGGTTGTGCCCGGCGAACTGCGCGTTTCTGTGGTCAGTGCGTTTATTGGTGCACCGGTGCTGATCTTCCTCGTGCGACGTAAAACGCGAGGTGGTGCATGATTTACGTCTCTCGCCGATTAATCATCACCTGTTTGCTGCTGGTTTCCGCCTGTGTGGTTGCAGGTATCTGGGGATTACGCAGCGGTGCCGTCACGCTGGAAACCTCGCAGGTATTCGCCGCGTTGATGGGCGATGCGCCGCGCAGTATGACGATGGTTGTCACCGAATGGCGTTTGCCACGCGTGCTGATGGCGCTGTTGATTGGCGCGGCACTGGGCGTCAGCGGCGCGATTTTTCAGTCGCTGATGCGTAACCCGCTCGGCAGCCCTGACGTAATGGGCTTTAACACCGGGGCGTGGAGTGGAGTGCTGGTGGCGATGGTGCTGTTTGGTCAGGACCTGACGGCTATCGCGCTGGCAGCAATGATGGGCGGCATTGTCACTTCGCTGTTGGTCTGGCTGCTCGCCTGGCGTAACGGTATCGATACCTTTCGGTTGATTATCATCGGTATCGGTGTTCGCGCCATGCTGGTGGCCTTTAATACCTGGCTGTTGCTGAAAGCGTCTTTAGAAACGGCGCTAACAGCGGGTTTGTGGAATGCCGGATCGCTCAACGGCCTGACGTGGGCAAAAACCTCGCCTTCCGCGCCCATCATTATATTGATGCTCATTGCCGCCGCCTTGCTGGTGCGGCGAATGCGCTTGCTGGAAATGGGCGATGACACCGCGTGTGCGCTGGGCGTCAGCGTCGAACGTTCGCGTCTGTTAATGATGCTGGTTGCAGTGGTGCTTACCGCTGCGGCAACAGCGCTTGCCGGGCCGATTTCCTTTATTGCTTTAGTCGCGCCGCACATTGCCCGACGCATTAGCGGCACCGCTCGCTGGGGGCTGACCCAGGCGGCGCTGTGCGGGGCGCTGTTACTGCTGGCGGCCGATCTCTGCGCCCAACAACTGTTTATGCCGTATCAGCTTCCGGTTGGCGTCGTTACCGTCAGCCTCGGCGGTATTTACCTTATCGTCTTGTTAATTCAGGAGTCTCGCAAAAAATGACCGAATCAGTAGCCCGTTTGCGCGGCGAACAGTTAACCCTGGGATATGGCAAATATACCGTTGCGGAAAATCTGACTGTAGAAATACCTGATGGTCACTTCACGGCAATTATCGGGCCAAATGGCTGCGGCAAATCAACATTGCTGCGCACGTTAAGCCGCCTGATGACGCCTGCTCACGGGCATGTCTGGCTGGATGGCGAGCACATTCAACATTACGCCAGTAAAGAAGTTGCCAGGCGGATTGGTCTGTTAGCGCAAAATGCTACCACGCCGGGAGATATCACCGTGCAGGAGCTGGTAGCGCGTGGGCGTTACCCGCATCAACCGCTGTTTACCCGCTGGCGCAAAGAAGATGAAGAAGCGGTAACGAAAGCGATGCAAGCCACGGGAATCACCCATCTGGCGGATCAAAGCGTGGATACCCTTTCTGGCGGACAACGCCAGCGAGCGTGGATCGCGATGGTGCTGGCCCAGGAAACGGCGATTATGCTGCTCGATGAACCCACGACCTGGCTGGATATCAGTCATCAGATTGATTTGCTGGAGTTGTTAAGCGAGCTGAACCGCGAAAAAGGCTATACCCTGGCGGCGGTGCTGCACGATCTTAATCAGGCCTGTCGTTACGCCAGCCATTTGATTGCATTGCGGGAAGGGAAAATTGTTGCGCAGGGAGCGCCGAAGGAGATTGTCACTGCTGAACTGATTGAGCGCATTTATGGTCTGCGCTGCATGATTATTGACGATCCGGTAGCCGGAACGCCGCTCGTGGTGCCGCTCGGACGAACGGCACCTTCAACCGCGAAGATTTAAACTAACCGACCATCCATCTCTATCATGGCATCCCGTTTTCTGGATGCCATCGCATAATGTAAAAGCACGCTACCGCAGGCAACTATGCCACCCATTAAGGCAGAAAGAATCACGATAATCGCCTTACCCGGGCCATCCTTTTTAACCGGTAATGACGGGCTTAATTGATATTTAAACGGAGTAAATTTAATGTCATCGATATTTGTTTTTGTTAATTTTTCAACAAGATATTGACGATTGCGTAACTCACCATTCAATTCCGCAACATCCGTGACTGACTTTTCAATCTCCAGCTTACGCGCTATACCATCAGCACCGAGCGAAATAGAAAAATCAGGGTCATCTTTAACGGCCTGGCCATTGCTGTATACGGGCTTTTTAATTCCGGCAGCATTCGCAATATCCAGCGAATAATTGAGGCGCTGAATATCAGCATCAAGTTGGTTTTTGGTTTTAATGCGATCCTGGGCCAGTTTTTCTTTTTCAAACTGGGTTTTGATTTCCAGTTTATTACGTAGGTTTTCTATCGACTCTTTCACCACCAGAGCTGAGATGTAATCGATATAACCTGCCAATACTGTCTGCGCCTCTTCACGGGTTGGCGCGGTGAAACTTAACGTCCAGGAGGTATATAACGCGGACGGCTCATTTTTCTTACTGGCGTTGTCATCAACCGCTTTCATCTTCTCGCTCAATGTGACAATAGCCCGATGCAACTCCTGTTCATCAATTTTCGCCTCTTTCAATTGGTTCATAACATACGGCGATGAACGAAGATAATCTTCCAACAAACTAATGGACTGAAACTTCTTGATAAACAGGTTAAATGCTTCTGTACGATCAATTTTAATATCCAGATCCAGTACTCGAAGGTTAGTAAATGTTTTCTCCAGATCTTGCCATTGCACAGGTTCTGCCGGCGTTACAACCGCCGCACTGGTCCATTTTTGCGGTAGGATAAATGACACCAGCAACCCGATACAGGCAAAGGCAAAAACGACAGCCATGATCTGTTTTTTTGCGTGCCATAAAACTTCGATAAGATTAAGTAAATCAATTTCATTATTACTGGCTGGCGCCAGATGATAATCGGGAAAATGCGAGTCGCTTTCCTGCTTAATATTCAGTGTTGACATACGGTATAACCTGAAAATGAGTCCAATGAGGGTAAATTTCCACGGCGCACACTTTACCAGTTGGTGAGAATTATCCGAAGCTGAACTTTGTAAATTCCACGCAGCAAACGCAATGTTTGGCGCATTTTCAGACAAACCACTCAGCAAATATTAATACAACAAATAACAAAATCCATAATTATTTATCGTAATTATGGATTTGCATTTAAGATAAAGTTATTTATTTAGCGCGGCACGAATAATTGGTCCAATTTTTTCAAATGCTATTGGAGAAATAATATCCACATGCGCGCAATCCTGGCGATAAATATCCAGCTCTGCTATCCACGGCGACCAGGCGCGTTCGGGACTCATACCTTCCTGAAGCGTACGCTCAGCAACAAACAGCGTCGCTTTGCTATCAAACGGTACGCTATGAGCCGTGCTTAACAGACGCACTGCATCAGCGTAATTACCTTCAATGATGGTAAACAGCTCCGTCGACGCAGTCCCCTGCTGAGCAGCCAGGAAGGCTTCGCGCTCGCGGTTAATCTCCACCAGCACTTCCGGGTCCAGACCATTAGCTTCTTTTTCCTGCCAGTTTTGCGTTTCTGGCGGCCAGGTATCCAGCAAGCCAAGAAATGCCACCTGTTCGCCACGGGCACGCAGCCGCGCCGCAATGCCCTGCGCCAGCGTACCGCCCAGCGAATACCCCAGCAGGTAATAAGGGCCGTGCGGTTGTTGTTTAAGTAACGTTGCCAGATGCGCTTCGCAGACTTCATCCAGGTTTGCCGCCGTCTGCATGGGTCCATGAGGGCGCGGCGACTGAATGCCGATAATCGACCATTGTGGATCGAGATAACGCGAGAGCACGCTAAACTGCCAGGCAAAACCGGATGCCGGATGGAAACAAAACAGCGTCGGGCCATTACCTTCACGCAACGGCAGAATGGTTTCGAATCCCATGCGCCGGGAGCTGTCTTCTTCACCATCAATAATCGTTGCCAGTTTAGCGACGGTTGACGCGACCATCACCTGCCCCGGCGTCACCTGGCGGGCAAACTGCCGACTTAACTGCGCTGCCAGTTTCATTGCCAGTAGCGAATGACCGCCAAGCGCGAAGAAATCAGCATCGGCATCCTGCACGTCACAACCCAGCAACGACGAGAATGCCGCGGCGATAATCGTTTCATTGCCCGCTTTCGGCGCACGTCCCGGCGTTTGTGCCTTCAGTTCAGGCAACGGTAAGGCTTTGCGATCCAGTTTGCCATTGGCGCTAAGAGGTAACTGTGGAAGTTGCAGCAGAACCACTGGCACCATATGCGGCGGCAATGTTTCGCGAAGCTGCGCCTGTAATGTGCTGGTATCCAACGGCAGGCCCGATTGCGACACCAGATAGCCCACCAGTTGACGCGCATCACCACCAGTGGCTGCCGCCTGGTTAATCACACAGGCATGAGTAACGGCCTGTTCGACATCCGGCAACGTCTGCATCACGCGATCGATTTCGCCCAGTTCGATACGCTGCCCGCGAATTTTTAGCTGATCGTCACTGCGCCCGAGGTACTCCACCGCGCCGTTATCCAGCCAGCGGGCAACGTCTCCAGTACGGTACATCCGTTCACCTGGGGCAAAAGGATCGGCAATAAAGCGGCTGGCGGTCAGATCGGGTCGTCCAAGATACCCCTGCGCCAGTTGAATACCGGTGAGATAGAGATCTCCCGCCACCCCCGGCGGCACCGGATGCATCATCGCATCAAGAATGCGCAGGCCCGTGTTCCACACCGGATAACCAATCGGCACGCTGCTGCCGCGCACCTGTGCCAGTTCCTCGCCAAAAGCCGGATACCAGCTGACATCTACCGCCGCTTCCGTCGGGCCATACAGATTATGTAACGGCGCACCGGTTAACTGTTGCCATTCGCGGCATAAATCAGCCGGTAAGGCTTCACCACTACAGAAAACCTGTTTCAACGTCGCGCAATTCTGGCGAGCGGTTTGCGGCGTCAGCGATGCAACAAATGCCGCCAGCATCGACGGCACAAAGTGCGTGGTCGTTACGCCATATTCGGCAAAGAATTGCTGCATAGCGAGCGGGTCGCGGTGCGCTTCCGGTTCAGCCATCACCAGTTTAGCCCCGGCAATAAACGGCCAGAAAAACTCCCACACCGAGACATCAAAACTGCACGGCGTTTTTTGGGCAACGACATCTTCGCCTGTAAGCGGATAATGATTTTGCATCCAAAGCAGGCGGTTAACGATAGCCGTCTGCCCGACCATTACCCCTTTTGGCCTGCCAGTGGAGCCAGAGGTAAAGATGATATAAGCCGTGTGATGCGGTTGTGAAAGTTGCAGCGGCGCACTGCCCTGTGCGGTAAGCGGGGCGTTATAGCAAAGGCTGGTTAAATCAGGAACATCGGCAAAGCGCGGCAGTTGATCGTCGGTGGTGATTAACAGTGACGGACGCGCATCTTCCAGCATCATTTTCAGGCGATCGTCCGGATAGCCGGTATCCAGCGGTAGCCAGGCCGCGCCAGCTTCAACTATCGCATGTAGCGCCAGGGTCAAAAAGACCGAGCGCGGTAGTGCCACCGCCACGCTGTCGCCCGGTTTAACGCCGCGCTCACGCAGCAGATTCGCCAGCGCCACCACCTGCTCGCGCATTTCCCGATAGCTGAACTGGTAATACGCATCTGCCAGCGCCGGAGCATCCGGTGTTTTTGCCGCTTGTTCTGCCACCAGCGCGCTCAGCGTGGTTTCTGGAATCTCAACCTGAGTGGCGTTGATCTGCGCCAGCTGCGCATACTCACCTGGCAGCGTAATATCGACATCGCCGCACAACAGCGCCGGATCCGCGGCGAACTGGGCAATCAACATTTTCAGGCGTTCAGCATGCTGGATTAACGTTGGCTCATCGTAACGCTGTTTATTGGCGAGGATCTCAATACTCAAATCACCGTGTTCATCCGGGAACAGGGCCAGTT
Organism: Escherichia sp. E3659; assembly: GCF_005781135.1. Classification (NCBI taxonomy): domain Bacteria; kingdom Pseudomonadati; phylum Pseudomonadota; class Gammaproteobacteria; order Enterobacterales; family Enterobacteriaceae; genus Escherichia; species Escherichia sp. E3659. The sequence continues at coordinate 77,828 of NZ_VATQ01000019.1, forward strand.
CAAGGTCATTAACCGGACCGGTTGCCAGGGTATGGGTTTGCGCCTGAACACCAGGAATATCCAGTTGGTAATCAAATACCTTGATATTGAGTACCGGACCGAACAGCGGTTCCTCTCCTGCCGCTCGCCCGCTGTCACGGACAATTTGTTCGGCATCGTAACGTTGATGACGACGCATTTTTTTCAGTTGTGCTGCCAGTCGGGTTGCCAGTTCCGGCAGCGTTTCTTGCGCCGCAATGTGAATACCCAACGGCAAAACGTTGAGCACGGGTCCGGTAGCCGTCAGCGCCGCCGAGCCCAGTCGACGCATAAAGATAAATCCGGCAGCGTAGTCCATGCGGTTGCACAATCGCCCCAGCCACAAGGCTGCCAGCGCAAGGGCTAAATCGGTACGCTGCACACCTGAAAGTTGCATAGCCAACTGGCGGAATTCCCCGTCGGTAAATTCCATTTTCAGACGCAAAATATCTGCCGAAGCGCTGCGCCCCGGTAAAGGTGCCGGAGAAAGTGACGCGGGCGGCGGCAGTTGACGACGCTGTTCCGCCCAGAATGCCGCATCACGCTGCCTGGCTTCGCTTTCGCGGTATTGCTGGTACTCTTCCACTACATCAGCGAAAGGCGTAAACGGCGAAGCAGGCGTTGGTTCGCCACGCAGCCATGTGCAGTAAATATTGGCGATCTGGCGGGTAATGGCCGGGAAACTGAAGCCATCGACCAGCAAATGGTGATAACGCTGATACCAGTACCAGCGGTTATCCGCCACCTGTATCAGCTGATGAAAGACCAGTGGTTTACCACTATCGACGCGCAGATCTTGTTGCAAATCCGCCTGCATTAATGCCCGCGCAGTACCGTGCGGATCAATGTTGGTTCGCAGGTCGATAATTTCTGGCAGTTCGAACGTCAGCGCATCATCGACCCATTGCCAGACTTCGCCGTTATCTTCCGTAAAACGCATCCGCAACGTATCTGCTTGCGCTAATCCGGCAACCACCGCGCGGGCCAGTAATGGCGCATCAACCTCTCCGGTTAACTCAACGTAATGCGCCACGCTCCAGGCGGAGGGTAAATCCGACAGTTTTTCTGCCATCCAGATGCCGGGCTGTGCGGCGACCAAAGGTAAATGCTGGCTCATTGCGCCTCCTGCAACTGGGTGAAATTCGCCGGTGTCAGAGTACGCCAGTGGGCTTCAAGCCACTGCTGGCAGGACTCTTGTGACTGCGGCTGACACACAATGTCCCAGCCTGCCGGTAAGGCGCATTGTTGCGGCCACAGACTGAATTGCCCCTGCGCATTGCGCAAAATGTAAAACGCTCCCTGTGGATCATCGAAGGGATTACTGAATGCCATATTCAACTCCTGTCATGGAAAAGTGGTTGCCAGAGGTCGATTAGCCCCTGCATCAAGCCACCGCGCCAACAAAGCGCATCATGTCCGCCGTCAACCTGACGCCAGAAAATGGATTCTTTTATGGGGTGTAATTGCGCATACAGCGCCTGATTGGCCCGCATGATCATCGGCTCGCGAATACCCGCTTCCAGCACAATACGCAGACCTTCGGCGCTAACTTCACCAGCTTTAAGTTGCTCAAGTAAAACACCTTCTTGCTGCCCGCCCCGATGCGGCCACCAGTACGATCCTGACTGGCTTAATACACAGCCAAAGCGTTCAGGCCAGTGCAGTCCGGCATACAGCGCGGAAAGCCCACCAAAACTCTGCCCGGCGACCACGGTGCGATCGGCGCGATCGCTAAAAGGGGCAATAGCTTTCACCAGGGGTAATAACTCTTGCTGTACTGCCAGCCAGAAATCGGCATTACACGGCAGTTCGTGGGCGCGGTGCGTGGTGTCGATAGCGTCGATCAACACATACACGGCGGGAGGAAGTTGCTGACGATGGGTCAGCGAAGTCAGCACAGGCCAGACGGGCATACTCTGCGCCCAAAATTCGCCATCGAGCAAAACTGCCAGCGGGCGTTCTTCTGCTGTTACATCGCCGGTGGTAAAAATCCATACACGACGTGAATTTTTCAACCGTTCACTTTTCCAGATAATTTCTTTGGCTGGTATTTCTGGCGCTTGCGGACAATCCCATCCCGGTTGCAGAGGCGCTTGCGGCATTTCGAGTGCAGAAACAGCGTGCCCTCGCCCGCCTTTCCAGCTTTGTGGATTCAGCGGATCGGCTATCGCCTGGGGGAGTAATTTTTGCCATCCCTCGCGTAACTCGAGGCGATCGGGGGATGGTGCAGAAAAAATGTCATCGCGTTCGGTGGGAATAAAACAGTAGCTGCCGCGCCAGTTGGCATTGAGTTGTGTCGTCCACTGCCAGACATCAGTACCTGCAATTCGCTGCATCGACTGGGGCTTGCTGTTCTGATGGTGATCGGTGACGCCAGTAATGTAGACCCATACGCGCTTTATCGTCGAGTAGTCTTCAGAACCTTGTGGATCACGCCACCAGAAAGTGACCTGATACATTTCGTCATTAAGACGCTGCCATTCCGGGCCATGTTTCGACTGCCACCAGCTATCACTTCCCACCTTTAACGCCGCCACATCATAACCTTATGTTTATTGTGATTTTTTTCATTGATTGCAGAAATATATTGATAATATTATTGATAACTATTTGCATTTGCAATAGCGTAATGGCGCGCCGTGGGAAGCGCGGACATTTATTAACCAACTGCACTGCGTGTCTTTCAGGATCAAAGGTTTTCGCGGTAGCGGGATGCGTCGTGTTGATGACGACCATGCCCGACAGTTGCAATTCGTGGCAAAAATGCAGGAATAAAACAATGAACAAGAAGATTCATTCCCTGGCCTTGTTGGTCAATCTGGGGATTTATGGGGTAGCACAGGCACAAGAGCCAACCGATACTCCTGTTTCACATGACGATACCATTGTCGTTACCGCCGCAGAGCAGAACTTGCAGGCGCCTGGCGTTTCGACCATCACCGCAGATGAAATCCGCAAAAACCCCGTTGCCCGCGATGTGTCGGAGATCATCCGTACCATGCCAGGCGTTAACCTGACCGGTAACTCCACCAGTGGTCAACGTGGTAATAACCGCCAGATTGATATTCGTGGTATGGGTCCGGAAAACACGCTGATTTTGATTGACGGCAAACCGGTCAGCAGCCGTAACTCTGTACGTCAGGGCTGGCGTGGCGAGCGCGATACCCGTGGTGATACCTCCTGGGTGCCGCCGGAGATGATTGAACGTATTGAAGTTCTGCGTGGTCCGGCAGCTGCGCGTTATGGCAACGGCGCGGCGGGCGGCGTAGTTAACATCATTACCAAAAAAGGCAGCGGTGAGTGGCACGGCTCCTGGGACGCTTATTTCAATGCGCCAGAACATAAAGAGGAAGGTGCCACCAAACGCACCAACTTCAGCCTGACCGGTCCGCTGGGCGATGAATTCAGCTTCCGCTTGTATGGCAACCTCGACAAAACCCAGGCTGACGCGTGGGATATCAACCAGGGCCATCAGTCCGCGCGTGCCGGTACATATGCGGATACGCTGCCCGCCGGGCGCGAAGGGGTGATCAACAAGGATATTAATGGCGTAGTTCGCTGGGACTTCGCGCCTCTGCAATCACTCGAACTGGAAGCAGGCTACAGCCGCCAGGGCAACCTGTATGCGGGCGACACACAGAACACCAACTCCGATTCCTATACCCGCTCGAAATATGGTGATGAAACCAACCGCTTGTATCGCCAGAACTACTCGCTGACCTGGAACGGCGGCTGGGATAACGGCGTGACCACCAGCAACTGGGTACAGTACGAACACACGCGTAACTCACGTATTCCGGAAGGTCTGGCGGGCGGCACCGAAGGGAAATTTAACGAAAAAGCGACACAGGATTTCGTCGATATCGATCTTGATGACGTGATGCTGCACAGCGAAATTAACCTGCCGATTGATTTCCTTGTTAACCAGACGCTGACGCTGGGTACGGAGTGGAATCAGCAACGGATGAAGGACTTAAGTTCCAACACCCAGGCGCTGACCGGAACGAATACCGGTGGTGCTATTGATGGCGTGAGCGCCACCGACCGTAGCCCATATTCAAAAGCAGAAATTTTCTCGTTGTTTGCCGAAAACAACATGGAGCTGACTGACAGCACCATCGTAACGCCGGGGCTGCGTTTCGATCATCACAGCATTGTTGGCGATAACTGGAGCCCGGCGCTGAACATATCGCAAGGTTTAGGCGATGACTTCACGCTGAAAATGGGCATTGCCCGCGCCTATAAAGCGCCGAGCCTGTACCAGACTAACCCGAACTACATTCTCTACAGTAAAGGTCAGGGCTGTTACGCCAGCGCGGGCGGCTGCTATCTGCAGGGGAACGATGACCTGAAAGCGGAAACCAGTATCAACAAAGAGATTGGTCTGGAGTTCAAACGCGACGGCTGGCTGGCGGGCGTCACCTGGTTCCGTAACGATTATCGCAATAAGATTGAAGCGGGCTATGTGGCTGTAGGGCAAAACGCAGCCGGCACCGATCTCTATCAGTGGGATAACGTGCCGAAAGCGGTGGTTGAAGGTCTGGAAGGATCGTTAAACGTACCGGTTAGCGAAACGGTGATGTGGACCAATAACATCACTTATATGCTGAAGAGTGAAAACAAAACCACGGGCGACCGTTTGTCGATCATCCCGGAATATACGTTGAACTCAACGCTGAGCTGGCAGGCACGGGAAGATTTGTCGATGCAAACGACCTTCACCTGGTACGGCAAGCAGCAGCCGAAGAAGTACAACTATAAAGGTCAGCCAGCGGTTGGACCGGAAACCAAAGAAATCAGTCCTTACAGCATTGTTGGCCTGAGCGCGACCTGGGATGTGACGAAGAATGTCAGTCTGACCGGCGGCGTGGACAACCTGTTCGACAAGCGTTTGTGGCGTGCGGGTAATGCCCAGACCACAGGCGATCTGGCAGGAGCCAACTATATTGCCGGTGCCGGGGCGTATACCTATAACGAGCCGGGACGTACGTGGTACATGAGCGTTAATACTCACTTCTGATGCTAACGTCAGATTGTTGACAAAGTGCGCGTCGTTCATGCCGGATGCGGTGTGAACGACTTATCCGGCCTACAAAAATCTTGCCAATTCAATATATTGCAGGATCACGTAGGCCTGATAAGCGTAGCGCATCAGGCAGTTTTGCGTTTGTCATCAGTCTCAAATATGGTCGACATGAAAACTACGCATACCGCCCTCCCCTTTGCCGGACATACGCTGCATTTTGTTGAGTTTGATCCGGCGAGTTTTCGCGAGCAGGATTTACTCTGGCTGCCGCACTACGCGCAACTGCAACACGCTGGACGGAAACGCAAAGCCGAACATTTGGCCGGGCGGATCGCTGCTGTTTATGCGTTGCGGGAATATGACTATAAATGTGTGCCCGCAATCGGCGAGCTACGCCAACCTGTGTGGCCTGCGGGGTTATATGGCAGTATCAGCCACTGCGGGACTACGGCATTAGCCGTGGTATCTCGTCAACCGATTGGCATTGATATCGAAGAAATTTTTTCTGCGCAAACAGCGGCAGAATTGACAGACAACATTATTACCCACACTGAACACGAGATTATTACAGGTTGCGATTTACCTTTCCCTATGGCGCTTACACTGGCATTTTCAGCAAAAGAAAGTGCATTTAAGGCAAGCAAGTTACAGACAGAACAAGGTTTTCTGAATTATCAAATAATTAACTGGAATAAACAGCGGATCATCATTCGTCGAGATGGTGAGAAGTTTGCTGTGCACTGGCAGATAAAAGAAAAGATAGTCATAACGCTGTGCCAACACGATTAATTGACAATACCCGGAGCGATTCGCCCGCAGCCATCACTGACTGCGGGCGAAAGTGTAAAGCAGGTGCCTTACCATTCCTGACCTGACAACCGGATATGCGGGGATTGCTCCCCGCACAGCGGCTACTTCTTCGGTTCGTAAGCGAGAACAGCCCTGAACTCAATATTACGTTCCTTTACGGTGAACTCACACAGTGAGTCTCCGACCAGAAGCGTAAATCCCAGCACTGTTAAGCACAGCACTATGACTGCCACAAGGGCATATTTCGTCAGCATGTTTATATTGCCTCCATGCGAAGAAGGGACTACCATCCAAATTGTCTGGTTTGGAGTGGCAGCCCCAGGGTTGATAGAAATATCTCCTGGGGCTTCATCTTTCCAGACCTCAGAGTAAACCTGAAACCGGAAAGCTTCAGGCACCCGCCGTTATCTTACCCTTCCTTAGTAAAATAGCTGTTTATTTATACAGTAAATCCTGTTTCGGACTTCTGTCGGCAAAACTGATCATTGCCCTTAAAACGAAATCGCCCGCAGCCATCACTGACCGCGGGCGAAAGTGTAAAGCAGGTGCCTTACCACCCTGACCTGACAACCGGATATGCGGGGATTACTCCCCGCACAACGGCTACTTCTTCGGTTCGTAAGCGAGAACAGCCCTGAACTCAATATTACGTTCCTTTACGGTGAACTCACACAGCGAGTCTCCGACCAGAAGCGTAAATCCCAGCACTGTTAAGCACAGCACTATGACTGCCACAAGGGCATATTTCGTCAGCATGTTTATATTGCCTCCATGCGAAGAAGGGACTACCATCCAAATTGTTCAGGTTTGGGTAGGTAGCCCCAGGGTTGATAGAAATATCGTCCTGGGGCTTCATCTTTCCAGACCTCAGAGTAAACCTGAAACCGGAAAGCTTCAGGCACCCGCCGTTATCTTACCCTTCCTTAGCAAAATAACTGTTTATTTATACAGTAAATCCTGTTTCGGACTTTCCGTCATTCATTATCCGATCCGCAACTGGGCCAGGCTTTTTTTCTGCACTCCCAGCTCGTCAAAATTCTCCTCCGCCAGCCAGCTCTGCAGCACCTTGCCACATTGCGGCCATTCGCTATCAATAATCGATAACCAGTCGCTGTCACGGTTACGCCCTTTGCGCACAATTTTCTGCCGAAAACGACCTTCAAAAACAAAACCTAAACGTTCAGCAGCGCGGCGTGATGCCAGATTAAGCGAATCACATTTCCACTCCACGCGCCGATAATTATGAGCAAACGCGCATTGCAAAAGTAACCAGATCGCTTCTGTACCGAGCACGCTATTTTTCATTCGCGGTGACCAGGTAACATGGCCGATTTCAACCGAACCATGTTCGCGTTCGATTGCCATAAAACAGACCAGCCCAACGGCCCGCGCTGAACGATTATCAACCACGGCAAAGGGCACCAGTGAAAGATCATTCACTTTGCCAGCAATCCATGACTCGGTAGCAGCAACACTTGCCGGACGACTGCTGGCAAGCCACGTCCAGTCACGTTCGTCTGGCGCCTGAGCATATGCATCAAACAGATCGCCTGCGTGACGTTGCGCGTCTAGTGGCTCCAGTCGACACCATTGTCCTTCCAGTAAATGACGCGGTAAAACCGCTGCACCTTGCCAGTCCGGCAGCGCATCGCCGACCGTCTGTCCATATTGATTAATTTCCGGCACGACCTTCCCCTTTTGCTAATGTTTTAAACTGTTATATCAGTTCGCAATCACAACAAGAAAGAAACATTCCAGAACTTCCGCATCTCGCCCAGCCGCTCCCACTTCTATACTGAATAGAAAACGCCAACATAAGAGAAACCTATGCCATTACCCGATTTTCATGTTTCTGAACCTTTTACCCTCGGTATTGAACTGGAAATGCAGGTGGTTAATCCGCCGGGCTATGACTTAAGCCAGGACTCTTCAACACTGATTGACGCGGTTAAAAATGAGATCACGGCCGGAGAGGTAAAGCACGATATCACCGAAAGTATGCTGGAGCTGGCGACGGATGTTTGCCGTGATATCAACCAGGCTGCCGGGCAATTTTCAGCGATGCAGAAAGTCGTATTGCAGGCAGCCGCAGACCATCATCTGGAAATTTGCGGCGGTGGCACGCACCCGTTTCAGAAATGGCAGCGTCAGGAGGTATGCGATAACGAACGCTATCAACGAACGCTGGAAAACTTTGGCTATCTCATTCAGCAGGCGACCGTTTTTGGTCAGCATGTCCATGTTGGCTGCGCCAGTGGCGATGACGCCATTTATTTGCTGCACGGCTTGTCACGGTTTGTGCCGCACTTTATCGCCCTTTCCGCCGCGTCGCCGTATATGCAGGGAACGGATACGCGTTTTGCCTCCTCACGACCGAATATTTTTTCCGCCTTTCCCGATAATGGCCCGATGCCGTGGGTCAGTAACTGGCAACAATTTGAAGCCCTGTTTCGCTGCCTGAGTTACACCACGATGATCGACAGCATTAAAGATTTGCACTGGGATATTCGCCCCAGTCCTCATTTTGGCACGGTGGAGGTTCGGGTGATGGATACCCCTTTAACCCTTAGCCATGCGGTAAATATGGCGGGATTAATTCAGGCTACCGCCCACTGGTTACTGACGGAACGCCCGTTCAAACATCAGGAGAAAGATTACCTGCTGTATAAATTCAACCGTTTCCAGGCCTGCCGTTATGGGCTGGAAGGCGTCATTACCGATCCGCACACTGGCGATCGTCGACCGCTAACGGAAGACACCTTGCGATTACTGGAAAAAATCGCCCCTTCTGCACATAAAATTGGCGCATCGAGCGCAATTGAAGCACTGCATCGCCAGGTCGTCAGCGGTCTGAATGAAGCGCAGCTGATGCGCGATTTCGTCGCCGATGGCGGCTCGCTGATTGGGCTGGTGAAAAAGCATTGTGAGATCTGGGCCGGTGACTAAGCCGGGAATTGCCTTACAGAAGAATATCCCTGACAATGGTGTTTTAACTTACATTTAACAATGTCATGAAACACCCTTTAGAAACCTTGACCACCGCAGCAGGCATTTTGCTGATGGCTTTCCTCTCTTGCCTGCTGCTGCCCGCCCCCGCACTGGGGCTGACGCTGGCACAAAAACTGGTGACCACGTTCCATCTGATGGATCTTAGCCAGCTTTACACTTTATTGTTTTGCCTGTGGTTTTTAGTACTGGGCGCTATTGAGTATTTTGTTCTGCGCTTTATCTGGCGACGCTGGTTCTCGCTGGCGGATTAAACGTCGATTATCGCCGAACTTCGCGGCATACTTTGCTTATTCTCCTTCGCCTAAAGGAACGTTTATGGATAAGCAATCACTGCACGAAACGGCGAAACGCCTGGCCCTTGAGTTACCCTTTGTCGAGCTTTGCTGGCCTTTTGGCCCGGAGTTCGATGTGTTTAAAATTGGCGGCAAGATTTTTATGTTGTCGTCAGAACTGCGCGGCGTTCCCTTTATCAATTTGAAGTCCGATCCACAAAAATCCCTGTTAAATCAGCAAATATACCCAAGCATTAAGCCAGGGTATCACATGAATAAAAAGCACTGGATTTCGGTGTATCCCGGCGAAGAAATCTCCGAAGCGTTACTTCGCGATCTGATCAACGATTCATGGAATTTAGTGGTTGATGGCTTAACTAAACGCGATCAAAAAAGGCTGCGCCCTGGCTAAAGCGGAAATCTATAGCGCATTTTTCTCGCTTACCATTTCTCGTTGAACCTTGTAATCTGCTGGCACGCAAAATTACTTACACATGGAGTCTTTATGGATATTATTTCTGTCGCCTTAAAGCGTCATTCCACTAAGGCATTTGATGCCAGCAAAAAACTTACCCCGGAACAGGCCGAGCAGATCAAAACTCTACTGCAATACAGCCCATCCAGCACCAACTCCCAGCCATGGCATTTTATTGTTGCCAGCACGGAAGAAGGTAAAGCGCGTGTTGCCAAATCCGCTGCCGGTAATTACGTGTTCAACGAGCGTAAAATGCTTGATGCCTCGCACGTCGTGGTGTTCTGTGCAAAAACCGCGATGGACGATGCCTGGCTGAAGCTGGTTGTTGACCAGGAAGATGCCGATGGCCGCTTTGCCACGCCGGAAGCGAAAGCCGCGAACGATAAAGGTCGCAAGTTCTTCGCCGATATGCACCGTAAAGATCTACATGATGATGCTGAGTGGATGGCAAAACAGGTTTATCTCAACGTCGGTAATTTCCTGCTGGGCGTGGCGGCGCTGGGTCTGGACGCTGTACCCATCGAAGGTTTTGACGCCGCCATCCTCGATGCAGAATTTGGTTTGAAAGAGAAAGGCTACACCAGTCTGGTGGTTGTTCCGGTAGGTCATCACAGCGTTGAAGATTTTAACGCTACGCTGCCGAAATCTCGTCTGCCGCAAAGTATCACCTTAACCGAAGTGTAATTATCCTGACAGCCGGGACCCCATCCCGGCTCAGATTGCTGACAAAGTGCGCTTTGTTTATGCCGGATGCGGCGTGACCGCCTTATCCTGCCTACAAGTTCGTGCCAATTCATTCAGGTAGGCATGATAAGCGTAGCGCATCAGGCAATTTTATATTTGCCATCAGCCCTCGCAGGAAATTCTCCCTCAGATTCTCCTGATTTGCATAACCCCCTTTCAGCCGTCATCATAGGCCGCTGTTGTATAAAGGAGACGTTATGCAGGATTTAATATCCCAGGTTGAAGATTTAGCGGGTATTGAGTTTGATCACACCACCTCGATGGTGATGATTTTCGGTATTATTATTCTGACCGCCGTTGTAGTGCATATTATTTTGCACTGGGTGGTACTGCGGACCTTCGAAAAACGCGCCATTGCCAGTTCACGGCTGTGGCTGCAAATCATTACCCAGAATAAACTCTTCCACCGTTTAGCTTTTACCCTGCAGGGGATTATCGTCAATATTCAGGCGGTATTCTGGCTGCAAAAAGGCACCGAAGCGGCAGATATTCTGACCACCTGCGCGCAGTTGTGGATCATGATGTATGCGCTGCTTTCTGTCTTCTCTCTGCTGGATGTTATTTTGAATCTGGCACAGAAATTCCCGGCGGCAAAGCAGTTGCCGTTAAAAGGGATATTTCAGGGGATTAAACTGATCGGCGCGATTCTGGTCGGCATTTTGATGATCTCACTGCTGATTGGTCAGTCACCGGCAATTCTGATCAGTGGTCTTGGCGCGATGGCCGCCGTGCTGATGTTGGTATTTAAAGATCCAATTCTTGGTCTGGTTGCAGGCATTCAGCTTTCCGCGAACGATATGCTGAAACTGGGCGACTGGCTGGAAATGCCAAAATATGGCGCGGATGGTGCAGTAATTGATATTGGGTTAACCACCGTCAAAGTGCGTAACTGGGACAATACCATTACCACTATTCCCACCTGGTCTCTGGTTTCTGACTCCTTTAAAAACTGGAGCGGGATGTCGGCATCTGGCGGGCGACGTATTAAGCGCAGTATCAGTATTGATGTCACCAGTATTCGTTTTCTTGATGAAACTGAAATGCAGCGGCTGAATAAAGCGCATTTGTTAAAGCCTTATTTAACCAGTCGCCATCAGGAAATTAATGAGTGGAACCGCCTGCAAGGGTCTACGGAGTCAGTATTAAACCTGCGCCGAATGACCAATATTGGAACCTTTCGTGCCTATCTGAACGAATATCTGCGCAATCATCCGCGGATTCGCAAAGATATGACCTTAATGGTGCGCCAGTTAGCTCCTGGTGATAACGGTTTACCGCTCGAGATCTATGCGTTTACCAACACCGTGGTGTGGCTGGAATATGAAAGCATTCAGGCTGATATATTCGATCACATATTTGCGATCGTCGAAGAGTTTGGTCTGCGACTTCATCAGTCGCCAACCAGCAATGATATTCGCTCCCTGGCAGAAGCATTTAAGCAGTAATTAAAAAACCGCTCTCATCGAATGGATGAGAGCGGCTTCAGATTGTTGTCATCGTGTTGTCGGATGCAGCGTGAATGCCTTATCCAACCTGCACTATTATTTCGCTTTCCGACGCAGCGTTTTAAACGCCACAAACAGGAATACAATCCATACCGGCAGCAGAATCGCTGACAAGCGCATATCATCCATCGTGCACATCAGCAGCAAAATCATGCCGAGGAAGGCGATGCAAAGATAGTTGCCGAACGGATAGAGCAGCGCCTTAAACTGTGTTTCACGCCCCTGACGTCGCATCGCTGCACGAAAACGCAGATGCGCCAGACAGATCATAATCCAGTTCAACAGCAGCGTTGCTACCACCAGCGCCATCAGCAGACCAAACGCTTTTTGCGGCAGCAGATAGTTAATCAGCACCACCAGCGAAGTGATCGCTCCGGAAAGCATCAGCGAGTTGATCGGCACGCCGCGATGGCTAACACGGGTAAGAAACTTCGGCGCATTCCCCTGCACAGAAAGACCAAACAGCATCCGGCTGTTAGAATAAACCCCGCTGTTATACACCGACAGCGATGCCACCAGAATGACGAAGTTCAGCGCAGAAGCTACCACGTTGCTGTCGAGATTATGGAAAATCATCACAAACGGGCTACTGTTGGATTTCACTTCCACCCACGGGTAGAGCGCCAGTAAAACCACCAGTGAACCGATATAAAACAGCAGGATGCGATACACCACCTGATTCACTGCTTTAGGGATGCTTTTTTCCGGATCGCGTGCTTCAGCGGCAGTAATCCCAATCAGCTCCAGACCGCCGAAGGAGAACATAATTACCGCCAGCGACAAAATCAGCCCATTCCAGCCGGTGGCAAAAAAACCACCGTAGCGCCAGAGGTTGTCGATACTGGCTTTCTCGCCGCCGTGACCAGAAAACAGCAGCCACAGGCCAAAGCCGATCATGCCGATGATCGCCAGCACTTTAATCAGCGCAAACCAGAACTCGGTTTCGCCATATAAGCGCACGTTCACCAGGTTAACGGCGTTGATGATAATAAAGAAGGCAGCAGCCCAAATCCACGTTGGAACATCCGGGAACCAGTACTGCATATAGATGCCCGCAGCGGTCAGCTCTGCCATTCCCACCAGCACGAACATCACCCAGTAGTTCCAGCCAGAGAGGAAGCCCGCAAACGGTCCCCAGTATTTATAGGCAAAGTGGGCAAATGAACCGGATACCGGCTCTTCGACCACCATCTCGCCGAGCTGGCGCATAATCAGGAAAGCGATGATCCCGGCGACGCCGTAGCCCAGCAATACAGCCGGACCCGCCATCTGAATCGCCGGGCCAATGCCAAGAAACAGACCAGTACCAATTGCGCCACCCAGCGCAATCAGTTGAATATGACGGTTATGTAATCCGCGATGAAGCGTCGGCTCTTGATTCGACGCAGTATCTTCCGATACGGTTGACGCGTTTTTCACGCCTTTCCCCTGTGTGTCTTTTTTGTTGAGGGGCACCTTTTAACATTTAGTGCCCATCGTCGCAAGACACAATCCACACGGTTAAACGGGGTATCCTGCTTTTATTTCCGTACCCGATGTCGGTGCAGCCACATCAGCTTATACGCTGCTGGGATAATAAACAGCGACAGCAAAGGCGCGGTGATCATGCCGCCAATCATCGGTGCGGCAATCCGGCTCATCACCTCTGAACCAGCCCCCGTTCCCCACAGAATCGGCAGCAGACCGGCGATAATCACCGCCACCGTCATCGCTTTCGGGCGCACGCGCAGTACTGCGCCGTGATATAACGCCTCATCCAGCTTCTGCTCGCTGAATGTTTGTGGATTATCCAGCGACGGCTCGGCCTCTATGGCGTGACGTAAATACATCAGCATCACCACGCCAAATTCGGCGGCGACCCCGGCAAGGGCAATAAAACCGGTGCCCGTCGCCACAGAAAGATGAAAGCCCATCCACCACAGCAACCAGATGCCGCCCACCAGCGCAAACGGTACGCTGCTGATAATCAGCAACGCTTCGCCCACGCGACGGAACGCCAGGTACAACAGCACGAAGATGATCATCAGCGTCATCGGCACCATGAGTTTCAGCTTATGGTTGGCGCGCTCCAGCAACTCGAACTGCCCGGAGAATGCCACGCTGGTGCCCGGTTTTAACTGCACTTTTTCAGCTATCGCTTTTTGCAAATCGTGAACCACCGACACCATGTCACGATCGCGGGCATCGATATAAATCCAGCTCGTCGGGCGCGCATTCTCGGTTTTCAGCATCGACGGTCCGGTAGAGACTTTAACGTCGGCCACGTCTGCCAGGGTGATTTGCTGCTTCATCGGCGTCAGGATCGGCAACTGGCGCAGTGCCTGCGGACTATCGCGCCAGCTTTGCGGATAACGCAGATTAATTGGATAACGGGCAATCCCTTCCACCGTTTCGCCAACCATCGCCCCGCCCACCGCAGAAGTCACAAACAACTGCACATCCGCCACCGTCATACCGTAACGTGCGGCTTTTTCACGGTTAATCTCAACGTTGATATAGCGCCCACCTTCCAGACGCTCGGCAAGCGCAGAAGCCACGCCTGGCACCGTTCGCGCCACGTCTTCAATTTGCTCTGCCATCGCGTCGATATCCGCCAGCACAGTGCCGGAAACTTTAATGCCGATGGGGCTTTTAATGCCGGTTGAGAGCATATCGATACGGTTACGAATTGGCGGCACCCACAGATTCGCCAGCCCCGGCAGACGCACGGTGTTATCCAGCTCTTCGATGATTTTGTCCATCGTCATGCCTGGCCGCCACTGATCCTGCGGCTTAAGCTGGATGGTCGTTTCTACCATCTCCAGCGGAGCAGAATCGGTGGCGGTTTCCGCTTTCCCGGTTTTGCCAAATACCCGCGCCACTTCAGGTACGCTCATAATTAGCTTGTCGGTTTTTTGCAGCATACTCGCCGCCTCTGCTGCGGAAATCCCCGGCAGCGTCGATGGCATATACAACAAGTCGCCTTCATTGATCTGCGGTAAAAATTCCCCGCCAACTTTATTGAGCGGCCAGAGAACCGTCAGCACCGAAAGCGCCGCCACCAGCAGCGTGGTTTTCGGCCAGTGCAGTACTTTCAGCAACAGCGGATGATAAGCACGAATCAAAAAGCGATTGAGCGGGTTACTGCTTTCCGGCGGAATTTTGCCACGGATCCAGTAGCCCATCAGGATCGGGATCACTACGATCGCCAGTAGCGCCGCGCCCGCCATCGCATAGGTTTTGGTGAACGCCAGCGGGCCAAACAGACGACCTTCCTGGCCTTCCAGGGTGAAGATCGGGATAAACGACAGCGTGATAATCAGCAGACTGATAAACAGCGCCGGACCCACTTCAACAGATGCATCGGTGATCACCTGCCAGCGCGTTTTATTATCCAGCGTGGCGTCAGGATGCTGGTGCTGCCACTCTTCCAGCCGTTTATGCGCATTCTCGATCATGACGATAGCAGCATCGACCATCGCCCCGACGGCAATCGCAATGCCACCCAACGACATAATATTGGCGTTCAGCCCCTGGAAGTGCATGACAATAAAAGCAATACACAACCCCAGCGGCAACGAAATAATCGCCACCAGCGCCGAGCGCACATGCCAGAGAAACAGCGCACAGACTACCGCCACCACAATAAACTCTTCCAGCAACTTGCCGCTGAGGTTGTCGATGGCCCGGTCAATGAGCTGGCTGCGATCGTATGTTGTAACTATCTCCACGCCTTCCGGCAGACTACTTTTCAGCGTTTCCAGTTTGTCCTTCACGGCGGCGATCACTTCACGGGCGTTTTTGCCGGAGCGCAGGATCACCACCCCGCCCGCAACTTCGCCTTCGCCGTTCAGTTCGGCAATGCCCCGGCGCATTTCCGGGCCAATCTGGACCTTCGCAACATCACGCAGATAAACGGGCACGCCATTTTCACTGGCTTTTAAAACAATGTGATTAAAGTCGTCGAGCGTTTGCAGATAGCCGCTGGCGCGCACCATATATTCCGCTTCCGCCAGTTCGATCGACGAACCGCCCGCTTCCTGGTTTGAAGCATCCAGCGCGCTTTTTACTTCGGCGAGACTGATGCCATACTGTGCCAGGCGCTGAGGATCGATAACCACCTGATACTCTTTCACCACACCGCCCACCGACGCCACTTCCGCAACGTCAGGGATGGTTTTCAGCTCATATTTGAGAAACCAGTCCTGCAATGAGCGTAAATCGGCCAGATCGTGCTTACCGCTGCGATCCACCAGCGCATATTCATAGATCCAGCCAACACCCGTGGCATCTGGCCCCAGCTCGGCGCTGACTCCCGCAGGCAGCTTACCCTGTACCTGGTTGAGGTACTCCAGCACCCGCGAGCGCGCCCAGTACGGATCGGTGCCATCTTCGAAAATGACATACACATAAGAGTCGCCAAACTGCGAGAAACCGCGCACAGTCTTCGCGCCAGGCACCGACAACATGGTGGTGGTTAGCGGATAAGTCACTTGATTTTCAACGATTTGCGGTGCCTGACCGGGATAGCTGGTTTTAATAATCACCTGCACATCGGAGAGATCAGGCAGCGCATCCACTGGCGTGTTAATGATGGTCCAGGTGCCCCAGATGCTCAGAAACAACGCGCCCATCAGCACCAGAAAACGGTTCGCCACCGAGCGACGAATAATCCATTCAATCATTGGTTATTCCCTCAATGCGCATGGGTAGCACTTTCAGAGCGCATCCGCTCCAGTGCGCCAGAAATATTGGCTTCGGAATCAATCAGGAACAGGCCGCTGGAAACCACCTTTTCACCTTCCGCCAGACCAGAGCGTAACGCGGTGACGCCTTGCGATGCCTGGAAAACAGCAACGCGTTTCGGTACAAAGCGCCCGTCGGCATCAACGGTAATCACCCGCTGTTCGTTGCCGGTATCAATCAGCGCCTGTGACGGAATGAGCAGCATCGGTTCGCTGGCGGTATTGAGTTGCAACCAGGCGTTCATTCCCGGTTTTAGCGCCTCGTCGGCGTTGTCGACTTCCAGACGCAGCTGCAGCGTACGGGTCGCGGCATCCACGCCAGGTAGCAGCGTCCATTTGCGGATGGTGAGTGTTTTATCAGGTCGTGCCGGAACGGTGAGCGTAAACTGCGAGGCATCTTTCACCAGCCAGGCGATGGACTCCGGGATCGCAGCAGTGACCCACACCGGGTCCATACCCTGAATTTTCGCTACCACGTTATCTTTGGCGATATTCATTCCCGCGCGCAGATCAAACGCGGTGATCACGCCATCAATGGGTGCTTTGAGCGTAAAGCGAGTCTGGATTTTTTGCGTGGCGATCAGGCGGCGAATATCCGCCTCCGGCATTCCCGCCAGTCGCAGCCGCTCAAGAATGCCTTCAGTCTGGGTCGCCGTACCGCCCGTTTCGCGCAGCAGTAAATACTCACTCTGCGCTTCCACCCAGTCGGGAATGGTCAGGTCGAGAAGCGGTGTGCCCTTTTGCACTTTATCGCCCACGGTAAGCGGATACACCTTGTCGATAAACCCGGCAGCGCGAGCCTGCACAATGGCATACTGATACTCGTTGTAACTGACATTGGCGGGGAAACTCTGGGCAAAAGTCAGCGGCCCGCGCGTGACGGTAGCCGTTTTCACCCCCAGATTCTGCGTCTGAGTCGGGTCAATGCGCACACCAGACACAGAACTCTCTTCATCGGCATATTTCGGCACCAGATCCATATCCATAAACGGCGATTTACCTGGTTTATCGAACCGCGTATTGGGATACATCGGGTCGTACCAGAATAAGACTTTACGTTCTGCGGTCGACGTTTTTTCTGCGGGCGGTTCAGCCTTTGCAAACCAGGTAAAACCTGCCGCAGAAATAATACCGCCCGCGATCATGCTGCCGATAATAAGCGCGATTTTTTTCATCTCATTAAACCTGGGTTACTGGCTGACTTTAATATCCTGTAATAAAGAAAGGTTGCCCTGCTGGACAAAATTAAACGCCACTTTGTCGCCGGTTTTAATTTCACTCATTTTCGTCTGCGGGGTGATGGTAAAGCGCATGGTCATCTCCGGCCAGTTCACGGCAGCAATAGCATCGTGATGGATGGTGATTTTTTTGCTTTCCAGATCAATGCCTTTTACCACGCCGGTGGCACTAATGACCTGTGGTTGTGCTTCGCTCATGGTTTCATGATGATGTTCGTTAGCCTGGGCATTAAAGCCAATAACGGTAAACAGACTGAACATTGCGACTTGCAGTGCTTTTTTCATTTATTCTCTCCTGGAGTTAAAAGTCATACTCTAAATAATTCGAGTTGCAGGAAGGCGACAAGCGAGTGAATCCCCAGGAGCTTACATAAGTAAGTGACTGGGGTGAGCGAACGCAGACGCAGCACATGCAACTTGAAGTATGACGAGTATATTGCTGTCAACCGCCACCTAAGGCGGTATATAAAGAAACTTCATTAACCTGACGGGCATAATTCAGGTCGAGTAAAGTTTGTCGGGTTGCAAATAAAGAACGCTCGGCATCCAGCACTTCCAGATAACTTACCGCGCCGTGCTGATATAATGCCCGCGCCCGTTGCAAAGTAATTTGCAGCGACGCCAGATAACGCTGCTGGGCGCTGATTTGATCGTTCAGGCTTTGACGTAATGCCAGCGCATCAGCCACTTCTTTAAAGGCATTCTGGATTTTCTGTTCATAATTCACTACCGACTGCTGCTGGCGAATTTCGGCGATATCCAGATTGGCCTGGTTGCGCCCGGCATTAAAAATGGGGATCTCAATTTTAGGAATAAAATTCCACATCCCGCTGCTGGCGTTAAATAATGACGACAGATCGCTGCTGGCGGTTGATATTCCGCTGGTCAGGCTTATAGATGGGAAAAATGCCGCACGAGCAGCACCAATATTGGCATTAGCCGCCATTAACGCGTGTTCAGCTTCCATAATATCCGGGCGCTGCAATAAGATTTGCGACGACAAGCCCGCCGGTAATTTAACGCTTTGCAGGCTGTCGCTGTTTACTGTCTGCGCTTGCGGCAGCTTGCCGTAGCTTCCCAATAACAGTTGCAATGCATTATTCGCCTGCGCCAGTTCCCCCTGACGTTTAGCGATGTCGCTGCGGGTACTTTCTATCACTCCTCGAGCCTGTTCCAGCGCCAGAACATTGCTGCTACCGGTCAACAGTTGTTTTTCGACAAACGCATATGACTGCTGATAATTACGCAGCGTTTCTTCGGCTATTTGCAATTGCGCATACGCCAGCTGCTGATTGAAATAGCTTTGCGCTACATTAGAAACCAGCAAAATATGTACCGCGCGCTGAGCTTCCTCAGTGGCTAAATAATTTTGTCGCTCGGCTTCGCTCATATTCTTTAAGCGACCGAAAAAATCGAGATCAAAGCTGGCGTTAAGGCCAGTTGAGAACTCCCGCGTCGTGGCTGAATCGCCTTTAAGATTGCCGCTCCAGCTACCGCTGCCCTCACCATTGAGCTGTGGGTAGCGGTCGGCATCGGTCAGACGATATTGCGCCCGCGCTTCCTGCACTTTCAGCGTCGCCATGCGCAAATCCCGGTTATTCACCAGCGCCTCGCTAATCAGCGTCTTCACCTGATTATCAACAAAAAAGGTGCGCCAGCCCGCGTTCTGGTAGTTATCCGCTGCGTTAACCAGGCCGTTCTGGCTGAGTGAGAACAGCTGCGGCACGGGCATTGCCGGACGCTGATAATCCGGTGCCAGTGAACAACCAGTTAGCGCAAGGGCCACACAAAATGGCAGAAGTTTACAAGGAGACATAGGCTCATAATTTCTGGTGATTTTATGCCGCCAACTTTACTCGCCAGGCTCTGATTTTCCGGTGACAGGAAAATGACAAAATTGTCATTTTGCCAATAAGCGATTGCCATCTGATCCCGCTACTCTAGAATTGCCCGGGCAACATGCGGAGGAAATATGAAACTGTTGATTGTCGAAGATGAAAAGAAAACCGGAGAATACTTGACCAAAGGGTTAACCGAAGCCGGTTTTGTGGTCGATTTAGCCGACAACGGGCTGAATGGCTACCATCTGGCGATGACCGGTGATTATGACCTGATAATCCTCGATATTATGCTGCCGGACGTGAACGGCTGGGATATCGTGCGCATGTTGCGTTCCGCCAATAAAGGGATGCCGATTCTGTTGCTTACCGCGCTTGGCACCATTGAACATCGCGTCAAGGGGCTGGAGTTGGGGGCGGATGACTACCTGGTGAAGCCGTTCGCTTTTGCTGAACTGCTGGCGCGGGTGCGTACTCTACTGCGGCGCGGAGCGGCGGTCATTATCGAAAGTCAGTTTCAGGTTGCCGATTTGATGGTCGATCTCGTCAGCCGCAAAGTCACCCGCAGCGGCACACGCATCACTCTGACCAGTAAAGAATTTACTCTGCTGGAGTTTTTCCTCCGCCATCAGGGCGAAGTGCTGCCCCGCTCGCTTATCGCCTCGCAGGTATGGGACATGAATTTTGACAGCGATACCAACGCCATTGATGTGGCGGTGAAGCGGCTGCGCGGCAAAATCGACAACGACTTTGAGCCAAAGCTGATTCAGACCGTGCGCGGCGTGGGTTACATGCTAGAGGTGCCTGATGGTCAGTAAGCCATTTCAGCGCCCGTTTTCGCTGGCAACCCGCCTGACCTTTTTTATCAGCCTGGCCACCATCGCGGCGTTTTTCGCCTTTGCCTGGATCATGATCCACTCGGTAAAAGTGCATTTTGCCGAGCAGGATATTAATGATTTAAAAGAGATTAGCGCCACCCTTGAACGGGTACTAAATCACCCTGACGAAACGCAAGCCCGACGCTTAATGACGCTGGAAGATATCGTCAGTGGTTATTCCAATGTGTTGATTTCCCTGGCAGATAGCCACGGTAAAACGGTGTATCACTCCCCCGGTGCGCCGGATATCCGCGAGTTTACGCGTGACGCCATACCCGATAAAGACGCACAGGGCGGCGAGGTGTATCTCCTTTCCGGCCCGACGATTATGATGCCAGGCCACGGTCACGGGCATATGGAACACAGCAACTGGCGGATGATTAACTTGCCGGTTGGCCCGTTGGTGGACGGCAAACCGATTTATACGCTCTACATCGCGCTTTCGATCGATTTTCATCTTCATTACATAAATGATTTGATGAATAAACTTATTATGACCGCATCGATCATCAGCATCCTGATCGTCTTTATCGTGCTGTTGGCGGTACATAAAGGTCACGCGCCGATCCGCAGCGTCAGCCGTCAAATCCAGAATATCACCTCGAAAGATCTCGACGTTCGCCTCGACCCGCAGACCGTGCCGATTGAGCTGGAGCAGCTGGTACTGTCGTTCAACCATATGATTGAGCGCATTGAGGATGTCTTTACCCGCCAGTCCAATTTCTCAGCGGATATCGCTCACGAAATTCGCACGCCGATTACTAATCTCATTACGCAAACGGAAATCGCCCTCAGTCAGTCGCGCAGCCAGAAAGAGCTGGAAGATGTACTCTACTCTAATCTCGAAGAGCTGACGCGAATGGCGAAAATGGTCAGCGATATGCTGTTTCTCGCCCAGGCCGATAACAACCAGTTAATTCCCGAAAAGAAAATGCTCAACCTGGCGGATGAAGTCGGCAAAGTGTTCGATTTTTTCGAGGCGTTAGCAGAAGATCGTGGCGTGGAGCTGCGGTTTGTTGGCGACGAGTGTCAGGTTGCGGGCGATCCGCTGATGCTGCGTCGGGCGTTAAGCAACCTGCTTTCTAATGCCCTGCGTTATACGCCAACCGGAGAGACAATTGTAGTGCGCTGCCAGACGGTCGATCACCAGGTGCAAGTTACCGTCGAAAACCCCGGTACGCCCATTGCGCCCGAGCACTTACCGCGATTGTTTGACCGTTTCTACCGCGTTGACCCCTCCCGCCAGCGAAAAGGTGAAGGTAGCGGCATTGGTCTGGCGATAGTGAAATCGATTGTTGTCGCGCATAAAGGCACGGTTGCGGTAACGTCAGATGCGCGGGGGACAAGGTTTGTTATCACATTACCCGCTTAATCATTCAGCAAAAGGCAACTTTTATAACCAGTGTAAAAATAACGTGCCGCAATAATCCTACCTATTAATGATAAAAAGCTGTCACGACTCATAAAAAACCTTAATATACGCCACCCTAACCATAACCAGAGTGAATGTAAGGTTGTTGTGTGGACTGGCTTCTTGATGTCTTTGCTACCTGGCTATATGGCTTAAAAGTAATCGCGATAACGTTAGCGGTCATCATGTTCATCAGCGGGCTGGACGATTTTTTCATTGATGTCGTCTACTGGGTACGCCGCATTAAGCGCAGGTTGAGTGTTTATCGTCGCTACCCGCGAATGAGTTACCGCGAACTGTATAAACCAGATGAAAAACCGTTAGCGATTATGGTTCCGGCGTGGAACGAGACAGGCGTCATCGGCAATATGGCCGAACTGGCGGCAACCACGCTCGACTACGAAAACTATCATATCTTTGTTGGCACTTACCCCAACGACCCTGATACCCAGCGTGATGTTGACGAAGTGTGCGCTCGCTTCCCGAACGTGCATAAGGTAGTCTGCGCGCGTCCTGGCCCCACCAGTAAAGCAGACTGTCTGAACAATGTGCTGGATGCCATTACCCAGTTTGAACGTAGCGCCAATTTCGCCTTTGCTGGTTTTATCCTGCATGATGCTGAAGACGTGATTTCGCCAATGGAATTGCGACTGTTCAATTATCTGGTTGAGCGTAAAGATCTGATTCAGATCCCGGTGTATCCGTTCGAACGCGAATGGACGCACTTCACCAGCATGACCTATATCGATGAGTTTTCAGAACTGCATGGCAAAGATGTTCCGGTGCGTGAAGCTCTCGCCGGACAGGTGCCTAGCGCAGGCGTCGGCACCTGCTTTAGCCGCCGCGCCGTGACTGCACTATTGGCCGACGGTGACGGTATCGCTTTCGACGTGCAGAGTCTTACTGAAGATTACGATATTGGTTTCCGCCTGAAAGAAAAAGGAATGACGGAAATTTTTGTCCGTTTTCCAGTGGTCGACGAAGCCAAAGAACGCGAGCAGCGTAAATTTTTACAGCAGGCGCGGACGTCAAACGTGATCTGCGTGCGCGAATATTTCCCCGATACCTTTTCCACCGCAGTTCGACAAAAATCTCGCTGGATCATCGGTATTGTTTTCCAGGGCTTTAAAACCCACAAATGGACCTCCAGCCTGACGTTGAACTACTTTCTGTGGCGCGATCGCAAAGGGGCAATCAGTAACTTTGTCAGCTTCCTCGCGATGCTGGTGATGATTCAGCTTTTGCTGTTGCTGGCGTATGAAAGCTTGTGGCCCGATGCCTGGCATTTCCTTTCTATCTTCAGCGGCAGTGCATGGTTTATGACCCTGCTGTGGCTAAACTTTGGCCTGATGGTTAACCGCATTGTGCAGCGGGTGATTTTTGTCACCGGTTACTACGGTTTGACACAGGGCCTGCTTTCCGTCCTGCGTCTGTTCTGGGGCAACCTGATTAACTTTATGGCTAACTGGCGCGCGCTGAAACAGGTTCTTCAGCACGGCGATCCGCGTCGCGTGGCGTGGGATAAAACGACGCACGATTTCCCCAGCGTAACTGGCGATACCCGTTCGTTGCGCCCGTTAGGTCAAATTCTGCTGGAAAATCAGGTCATCACCGAAGAACAACTCGATACGGCACTGCGTAATCGTGTCGAAGGTTTACGTCTCGGCGGCTCGATGCTAATGCAAGGACTTATTAGCGCCGAACAACTGGCGCAAGCACTGGCTGAACAAAATGGCGTAGCGTGGGAATCCATCGATGCCTGGCAGATCCCTTCTTCGCTGATTGCCGCGATGCCGGCCTCCGTGGCTCTGCATTATGCGGTGCTGCCGCTGCGTCTGGAAAATGATGAATTAATTGTCGGCAGTGAAGATGGTATTGACCCCGTTTCGCTGGCGGCGCTGGCGCGTAAGGTCGGACGAAAAGTACGTTACGTCATTGTTCTGCGTGGACAAATTGTCACCGGATTACGTCACTGGTATGCACGTCGGCGCGGTCACGATCCACGGGCAATGTTGTACAATGCGGTTCAGCATCAGTGGCTCACGGAACAACAAGCCAGCGATATCTGGCGGCAATATGTGCCGCATCAGTTCCTGTTCGCCGAAATACTGACCACGCTCGGTCATATTAATCGTTCAGCCATTAACGTGTTGTTATTGCGCCATGAACGCAGCTCTCTGCCGCTCGGCAAATTTTTGGTCACCGAAGGCGTTATCAGCCAGGAAACGCTGGATCGCGTACTGTCAATTCAGCGCGAATTACAAGTTTCGATGCAATCACTATTACTAAAAGCAGGTTTAACCACCGAACAGGTTGCACAACTGGAGTCCGAAAATGAAGGAGAATAACCTTAATCGCATCATCGGATGGTCTGGTTTGCTGCTGACGTCCTTATTGAGTACCAGCGCACTCGCAGACAATATCGGCACCAGCGCAGAAGAGCTGGGTCTGAGTGACTATCGCCATTTTGTTATTTATCCCCGTCTCGATAAGGCGCTGAAGGCACAGAAAAATAACGACGAAGCAACCGCCATCCGCGAATTTGAATATATTCATCAGCAGGTGCCGGATAATATTCCGTTGACGTTATATCTGGCGGAAGCTTATCGCCATTTTGGTCATGATGACCGCGCGCGATTATTGCTTGAGGATCAACTGAAACGTCACCCTGGAGATGCCCGACTTGAGCGCAGTCTGGCGGCAATTCCAGTTGAAGTGAAAAGCGTTACGACTGTTGAAGAGTTGCTCGCCCAGCAAAAAGCGTGCGAGGCTGCGCCGACCCTGCGTTGTCGCAGCGAAGTCGGGCAGAATGCGCTGCGGCTGGCGCAGTTGCCTGTTGCCAGGGCGCAACTGGACGATGCAAAGTTTGCCGCATCGCCGGAAGGGAGAACGTTGCGGACCGATCTGCTGCAACGAGCAATCTACCTGAAACAATGGTCGCAGGCAGATACGCTATACAATGAAGCACGCCAGCAGAACACATTAAGCGCGGCAGAGCGCCGTCAGTGGTTTGACGTGCTTCTTGCCGGGCAGCTGGATGATCGGATCCTTGCTCTGCAATCAGTGGGGATCTTCACCGATCCACAGTCGTACATTACTTACGCGACCGCGCTGGCTTATCGTGGCGAAAAAGCACGCCTCCAGCGTTATCTCGCTGAAAATACGCCGCTGTTTACCACTGATGCTCAAGAGAAAAGCTGGCTCTATCTGTTATCGAAATACAGCGCCAATCCCGTGCAGGCATTGGCGAATCATCAGGTACAGTTTGCCGATAACCGCCAGTATGTTGTTGGCGCAACGCTACCGGTGCTGTTAAAAGAAGGTCAGTACGACGCGGCGCAAAGACTGCTCGCTACCCTCCCCGCCGATGAAATGCTTGAAGAGCGTTATGCCGTTAGCGTAGCGACCCGTAACAAGGCTGAAGCCCTGCGTCTGGCACGATTGCTGTATCAGCAAGAACCGGCAAATCTTACCCGCCTGGATCAACTGACCTGGCAACTGATGCAGAACGAGCAGTCACGCGAAGCTGCCGATTTATTGCTGCAACGCTATCCTTTCCAGGGCGATGCGCGTGTCAGCCAGACTTTAATGGCGCGACTGGCGTCTCTGCTGGAAAGTCATCCTTACCTGGCAACTCCGGCGAAGGTGGCGATTTTATCAAAACCCTTGCCGCTGGCGGCGCAACGTCAGTGGCAAAGCCAGTTACCAGGTATTGCGGATAATTGCCCGGCAATCGTTCGTTTGCTTGGGGATATGTCACCTTCTTACGATGCTGCCGCCTGGAACCGCCTGGCGAAGTGTTATCGGGAAACACTCCCCGGCGTGGCGTTATATGCATGGCTTCAGGCGGAAAAAAGGCAACCGAACGCCTGGCAACATCGCGCCGTGGCTTATCAGGCTTACCAGGTGGAAGATTACAGCACCGCCCTGGCAGCCTGGGAGAAAATCAGCCTTCACGAAATGAGCAATGAGGATCTGCTCGCCGCCGCCAATACCGCTCAGGCAGCGGGAAATGGCGCGGCTCGCGATCGCTGGCTTCAACAGGCAGAACAACGTGGGCTGGGAAACAATGCCCAATACTGGTGGCTGCATGCGCAACGTTATATCCCAGCTCAGCCAGAACTCGCACTGAACGATCTCACGCGCTCAATCAATATTGCCCCTTCTGCCAACGCTTACGTCGCGCGGGCAACAATTTATCGCCAACGTCATAATGTTTCAGCGGCGGTGAGTGATTTGCGCGCCGCGCTTGAACTGGAGCCCAATAACAGCAACACCCAGGCGGCGCTCGGCTACGCCCTGTGGGATAGCGGTGATATCGCGCAGTCGCGGGAAATGCTGGAACAGGCGCATAAAGGGCTACCGGACGATCCGGCACTGATCCGACAACTGGCCTACGTGAACCAGCGTCTGGATGACATGCCTGCGACGCAGCACTACGCCCGGCTGGTGATTGATGACATTGATAATCAGGCGCTGATTACACCGCTAACGCCGGAACAAAATCAACAACGCTTTAATTTCCGTCGTTTGCATGAGGATACCGGTCGCCGCTGGAGTTTTAATTTTGATTCCTCCATCGGGTTACGCTCAGGGGCAATGAGCTCGGCAAACAATAATGTCGGCGGTTCGGCGCCAGGTAAAAGCTATCGCAGTTACGGGCAACTGGAAGCTGAGTACCGCATCGGGCGCAATATGCTGCTGGAAGGCGACCTGCTCTCGGCTTATAGCCGCGTCTTTGCCGATACCGGAGAAAACGGAGTGATGATGCCGGTGAAAAATCCGATGTCCGGCACCGGATTGCGCTGGAAGCCCCTGCGCGATCAGATCTTTTTCCTCGCCGTTGAGCAGCAGTTCCCACTGAACGGGCAAAATGGCGCCTCCGACACCATGCTGCGTGCCAGTGCCTCGTTCTTTAACGGCGGAAAATACAGCGATGAGTGGCACCCGAACGGTTCAGGCTGGTTTGCCCAAAATCTGTATCTCGATGCGGCGCAATATTTTCGTCAGGATATTCAAGCGTGGACGGCAGATTATCGAGTGAGCTGGCATCAGAAGGTAGCGAACGGGCAGACTATTGAACCTTACGCTCACGTACAGGATAACGGCTATCGGGATAAAGGTACTCAGGGCGCGCAGGTGGGCGGCGTCGGCGTACGCTGGAATATCTGGACCGGCGAGACGCACTACGACGCCTGGCCGCACAAAGTCAGTCTCGGCGTCGAATATCAACATACCTTTAAGGCGATTAATCAACGTACAGGGGAGCGCAACAACGCGTTTCTCACCATTGGAGTGCACTGGTAAATGCGTAAGTTAATTTTCGTATTGCTGACACTTTTGTTGGTCAGTCCTTTTTCCTTTGCGATGAAAGGTATTATCTGGCAACCACAAAACCGCGATAGTCAGGTCACCGACGCCCAGTGGCGTGGGCTGATGAGTCAGTTGCATTTGCAAGGATTCGACACCCTGATTATGCAATGGACCCGTTACGGCGATGCGTTCACCCAGCCAGAACAGCGGGCATTATTGTTTAAGCGTGCCGCAGCTGCGCAACAAGCTGGCCTGAAGCTGATTGTTGGTTTGAATGCCGATCCGGAATTTTTTCTGCATCAGAAGCAGTCATCTGCGGCGCTGGAGAGCTATCTTAATCGCCTGCTGGTCGCCGATCTCCAGCAGGCCAGATTATGGAGCGCCGCACCCGGCGTTACGCCGGATGGCTGGTATATCAGCGCAGAAATTGACGACCTGAACTGGCGCAGCGAAGCCGCTCGCCAGCCATTGCTGAAGTGGTTAAACAACTCACAACGGCTGATCAGTGATGTTTCGGCAAAACCGGTTTATATCAGTAGCTTTTTCGC
Organism: Escherichia sp. E3659; assembly: GCF_005781135.1. Classification (NCBI taxonomy): domain Bacteria; kingdom Pseudomonadati; phylum Pseudomonadota; class Gammaproteobacteria; order Enterobacterales; family Enterobacteriaceae; genus Escherichia; species Escherichia sp. E3659. The sequence goes on from NZ_VATQ01000019.1 coordinate 105,637, forward strand.
CGGAAACATGTCACCCGATGGCTATCGGCAGCTGCTTGAACAAGTGAAATCTACTGGCATCCACGTCTGGGTTCAGGATGGTAGCGGCGTCGATAAACTTACTGCCGAACAGCGTGAGCGTTATCTGCAGGCCAGTGCCGATTGTCAGACTTTCTCCCCCGCCAGCGGCATTGTTTATGAACTGTTTGTCGCCGGTAAAGGTAAAACCTTTGAAGCAAAACCGAAACCGGATGCGGAAATTGCCTCGCTGTTAGCGAAACGTTCCTCCTGCGGCAAAGATGTGCTCTATTTCTCCCTGCGCTATTTGCCTGTCGCTCACGGCATTCTTGAGTATTAATGATTTAAGGGAGCAACTTTGCTTGCTCCTTTCCTTTTCACTTTCCTGGTCAAATATTAATTGGACACAAATAATCGGTGTAGCCACTACTCAGAGGCATTATATAATAATATTCATGCCACCATATAACTTTTAAATAAGACCAATTATTCATCAGTTGCATTAGTATCAGTATATTCCTTTACACGGAAATATACTTTTATCTAATACACAAAGAGAGTCAATGATGAGTGAAATTACAGGTGTTTTAGTTGATAACCATATCTATGATATTAAAAATGATATGAAGGGTGGTTACAATTTTCCTAATAGTCTGTTCCCAGGCGCCACCTTCAAGATGGTCATTGATAATGACCCAGTTAATAATGATAAGGTAACATGGAGCTGTAGCACTGATGCAGACAATAATGCTCTGGCGGTGAGTCAGGATGGCACAGTGACTTTTCCGAACGTAGATGAAAAGTGCGTTTGGAAGATTTTTGCTATTTTTGCCACTGATAAAATAACGAATAAATCCGCCGGCGCTTATACTTTTCTCGTGAAGCGTTTTTTCAAATACAGCATAGAAACTTATAAATCAGTTAAAAATATTTTACCGTGGATTGAAAACATGAACGGAGAATTTCCTGAGGCGCAGGATATCGATAGTTACGATTACAATGATCATAATTCAGGGCATATTATCAAGCGAGAAGTTAACGCAGGACTTTACCAGGAATGGGGCAATGTAGCTAATAGTGGATGGAACACAAATAGTGAGGGTGCAGGTATTTGTAGAATTTACGCTTTTAATAAAGAAAATAATACTTATTATTGGCTGTAAAATGATGGATTCAGACAGGAATTGAGCGGGGGTTTCACCGCTCAGGCAGTTGCATCCTACAGTGAACCCATCGACTGATTGTGTTTATTGCCCACTATCACTTGAATTATTGCAGCGTAAAAAAGCAGCCCGTATAAACATACGGGCTGATGCATTTTATTAAACTCGAACGAAACTATTTTTAATGTGGTGCACTTCGTGACAACAAATTAATCACCAACACTCCGGCACAAATCAACATCATGCCGATAATGGCTGGTAGATCCAACCGTTGGCCGAAAAATCCCCAGGAAAGTAAACTAATCAGGACGATACCGACTCCTGACCAGATAGCATAAGCAATCCCTGTAGGAATATAAGCCAGCGTCTGAGCTAATAACCAGAATGATGCACAGTAACAAATAATTGTACCAACAGAGGGCCATAACCGTGTAAAACCCTCTGAAAACTTCATTAAGGTTGTACCAATGACCTCTGCAAGTATTGCACCACCAAGATAAATATAAGGGTTCATAGCATATTCTTTCCTGTTAATACCGAAGAGAATTGTACTACAGTTTGAACCTAACTCACTGGTTTCCTCCTGGTGCATTCATTGATGTTTTTCATCAGTGCTTCAGGAAATGGGCGGATGAGAATCCATTGAAATGGTGCGTAGATATGCTCACCTTGCGCCGAATCATTTGACGGAGCACGCGAGGAAAACAGACGACATTTTGGTGGTGATGTCCCAAAGATGTTCCATTTCTGAAATTATGGGGAAATAAAGAAGGCGTAACTGATTGAATTGTAATGGCGCGCCCTGCAGGATTCGAACCTGCGGCCCACGACTTAGAAGGTCGTTGCTCTATCCAACTGAGCTAAGGGCGCATTACACCGCGAGATGCTGTAATCGCGTGAATTATACGGTCAACCCTTGCTGAGTCAATGGCTTTTGAACCGGTTGCTGAACAAGTGTACGGCGGTGTCTATTTATCTCACCATGAAAGCAAGGAAACACATATCCGCCCTCTGTCTGGAACAGGTAAACCTGTTTTTCATTTATAAAGAGTACTATTTTCTTACGTTACAGAAAATTGTGCGTTTATATGAGCCGGGTAACTATCAAACCAGCAACGCGCTGTTGCCAAAAAAAACAGCGGATTACGGATAGTCCAGAAAACGAAACCTGACAGCGCGCCCCGCTTCTGACAAAATAGGCGCATCCCCTTCGACCTACGTAACAGATGGAATCCTCTCTCTGATGGCAGCAAAGATTATAGATGGTAAAACGATTGCGCAGCAGGTGCGCTCTGAGGTTGCTCAAAAAGTTCAGGCGCGTATTGCGGCCGGACTGCGGGCGCCAGGACTGGCCGTTGTGCTGGTGGGTAGCAACCCTGCATCGCAAATTTATGTCGCAAGCAAACGCAAAGCTTGCGAAGAGGTGGGATTCATCTCCCGCTCATACGACCTTCCGGAAACCACCAGCGAAGCAGAGCTGCTGGAGCTTATCGATGTACTGAATGCCGACAACACCATCGATGGCATTCTGGTACAACTGCCATTACCGGCGGGTATTGATAACGTCAAAGTGCTGGAACGTATTCACCCGGACAAAGACGTGGACGGTTTCCATCCTTACAACGTCGGTCGTCTGTGCCAGCGCGCGCCGCGTCTGCGTCCCTGCACCCCGCGCGGTATTGTCACGCTGCTTGAGCGTTACAACATTGATACCTTCGGCCTCAACGCCGTGGTGATTGGCGCATCGAATATCGTCGGTCGCCCAATGAGCATGGAACTGTTGCTCGCAGGTTGCACCACCACCGTGACTCACCGCTTCACTAAAAATCTGCGTCATCACGTAGAAAATGCCGATCTGTTGATCGTTGCCGTCGGTAAGCCAGGTTTTATTCCCGGTGACTGGATCAAAGAAGGCGCAATTGTGATTGATGTCGGCATCAACCGTCTGGAAAATGGCAAAGTTGTGGGCGACGTGGTGTTTGAAGACGCGGCTAAACGCGCCTCATACATTACGCCTGTTCCGGGCGGCGTTGGCCCAATGACGGTTGCCACGCTGATTGAAAACACGCTACAGGCGTGCGTTGAATATCATGATCCACAGGGTGAGTAACATGGCGACATTTTCTTTAGGTAAACATCCGCACGTTGAGCTGTGCGACTTGCTGAAACTGGAAGGCTGGAGCGAAAGCGGCGCGCAGGCGAAAATCGCAATTGCCGAAGGCCAGGTGAAAGTCGACGGTGCGGTTGAAACGCGCAAACGCTGCAAAATCGTCGCCGGTCAGACAGTGAGTTTTGCAGGTCACAGCGTACAGGTTGTTGCCTGATCCCTTTCCCGGCCTGTATCAACAGGCCGGTTCTCTTTTCAGACTTTTGCCCTCTACGCCCCGTTCATCCATGCTGATAGCATCGACATTTTGCCGAAGCGACCATCATGCCAACCGTTATTACGCACGCCGCCGTTCCCCTTTGCATTGGTTTAGGGTTGGGTTCGAAAGTCATCCCTCCGCGTCTTTTATTTGCCGGAATCATCCTGGCGATGCTGCCCGACGCCGACGTATTGTCGTTTAAATTTGGCGTTGCTTACGGCAATGTTTTTGGTCATCGCGGGTTTACCCATTCGCTGGTATTTGCGTTTGTTGTCCCGCTGTTATGTGTGCTGATTGGACGCCGATGGTTCAGGGCTGGGTTGATTCGCTGCTGGCTATTTTTAACCATCTCGTTGCTATCGCACAGCATGCTGGATTCGGTAACCACTGGCGGTAAAGGGGTTGGCTGGCTGTGGCCGTGGTCAGATGAACGCTTTTTCGCTCCCTGGCAGGTGATTAAAGTCGCGCCGTTTGCATTGTCTCGTTACACCACGCCGTACGGGCATCAGGTGATTATTTCTGAATTGATGTGGGTGTGGTTGCCGGGGATGCTACTGATGGGAATGTTGTGGTGGCACAGACGATAACCGGATGCGAAAACTCGCATCCGGCAATAGCGCAATTACTTACGACGCCAGGTGGTCCCTTGCGGGCCATCTTCCAGCACGATCCCCATCTCGTTAAGACGGTCACGCGCCGCATCTGCCGCCGCCCAGTCTTTCGCTTTACGGGCATCCAGACGCTGTTGAATTAACGCTTCAATCTCAGCCACTTCGCTGTCGTCTGCCTGCGCGCCGCTTTGCAGGAACGCTTCCGGTTCTTGCTCCAGCAGGCCCAATACAGCGGAAAGTTTACGCAGGTGAGATGCCATTGCATTCGCCGCTGCCATATCTTCTGCTTTCAGACGGTTCACTTCACGCGCCATATCAAACAGCACGGAATAGGCTTCCGGGGTGTTGAAATCGTCGTCCATCGCTTCAATAAAGCGCGCTTCAAACGCTTCGCCACCCGCAGGGGCAACGGTTTTATCTGTGCCGCGCAGCGCAGTATAAAGACGCTCCAGCGCCGCACGCGCCTGCTTCAGGTTCTCTTCGCTGTAGTTCAACTGGCTGCGATAGTGGCCCGACATCAGGAAGTAACGCACGGTTTCCGCGTCGTAGTATTTCAGCACATCGCGCACGGTGAAGAAGTTACCCAGAGATTTGGACATCTTCTCGCGGTCAACCATCACCATTCCGGAGTGCATCCAGTAGTTCACATACTGACCATCATGAGCACAGGTGGACTGAGCGATTTCGTTTTCGTGGTGTGGGAACATCAGGTCTGAACCGCCGCCGTGGATATCAAAGTGGTTACCCAGCTGCTTGCAGTTCATTGCCGAACATTCAATGTGCCAGCCTGGACGGCCCGCGCCCCACGGAGACGGCCAGCTCGGTTCGCCCTCTTTCGACATCTTCCACAGAACGAAGTCCATCGGGTTGCGTTTGTCGTCGACCACGTCAACGCGCGCGCCTGCCTGCAGCTGGTCGAGATCCTGACGCGACAGCACGCCATAAGTCGGATCGGTCGGGACGTCGAACATCACGTCGCCGTTGTCCGCCACATAAGCATGACCTTTGGCGATCAGTTGTTCAGTGAGTTCAATAATTTCTGCGATATGGTGCGTCGCACGCGGCTCCATGTCCGGGCGCAGAATATTCAAAGCATCAAAATCTTTGTGCATTTCGGCGATCATGCGATCGACCAGCGCCACAAAGCTTTCGCCATTTTCATTGGCGCGTTTGATGATTTTGTCGTCGATATCGGTAATGTTGCGCACATATTTCAGCTTATAGCCGAGGAAACGCAGGTAACGCGCAACCACGTCAAAGGCAACAAAGGTACGCCCGTGACCGATATGACAGAGATCGTAAACGGTGATTCCACACACGTACATGCCGACTTCCCCGGCGTGAATAGGCTTAAATTCCTCTTTTTGGCGTGTCAGAGTATTGAAGATTTTTAGCATCGAAGATTCCGTTTAGACATGTGTGGGTAATTGAGTTGCGTATAATACCCATATTTCCCGCGCGAATCAGCATACATTGCGAGATGATCCGATCGTGCGGTTATGCTATAACACCACCCTATATATGACCCGAACCGGGTTGAAGCACCAATCAAACGGAACAGGATGCAAAAATGGTTACTTTCCACACCAATCACGGCGATATTGTCATCAAAACTTTTGACGATAAAGCACCTGAAACAGTTAAAAACTTCCTGGACTACTGCCGCGAAGGTTTTTACAACAACACCATTTTCCACCGTGTTATCAACGGTTTTATGATTCAGGGCGGCGGTTTTGAACCGGGCATGAAACAAAAAGCCACCAAAGAACCGATCAAAAACGAAGCCAACAACGGTCTGAAAAACACCCGTGGTACGCTGGCAATGGCCCGTACTCAGGCACCGCACTCTGCAACTGCACAGTTCTTCATCAACGTGGTTGATAACGACTTCCTGAACTTCTCTGGCGAAAGCCTGCAAGGTTGGGGCTACTGCGTGTTTGCTGAAGTGGTTGAAGGCATGGACGTGGTAGACAAAATCAAAGGTGTTGCAACCGGTCGTAGCGGTATGCACCAGGACGTGCCAAAAGAAGACGTTATCATTGAAAGCGTGACCGTTAGCGAGTAATCGTGGCGACACTCTTTATTGCAGATCTTCATCTCTGCGTGGAAGAACCGGCGATCACCGCCGGTTTTCTGCGTTTTTTAGCGGGGGAAGCCCGCAATGCCGACGCGCTGTATATTCTTGGCGATCTGTTTGAAGCGTGGATTGGCGACGACGATCCCAACCCACTCCATCGCCAGATGGCGGCAGCGATCAAAGCGGTGTCCGATTCCGGCGTTCCCTGTTATTTCATTCATGGCAACCGTGATTTTCTGCTCGGCAAACGCTTTGCCCGTGAAAGCGGCATGACGTTATTGCCGGAAGAAAAGGTGCTCGAACTTTATGGTCGTCGGGTGTTGATTATGCATGGCGACACGCTGTGCACCGATGATGCGGGTTATCAGGCTTTTCGCGCCAAAGTCCACAAACCCTGGCTGCAAACGCTATTCCTCGCCCTGCCGTTGTTTGTGCGCAAACGCATTGCCGCGCGAATGCGAGCGAACAGTAAAGAAGCCAACAGCAGTAAATCGCTGGCGATCATGGACGTTAACCAAAACGCGGTGGTCAGTGCGATGGAAAAACATCAGGTGCAATGGCTGATTCACGGGCATACCCATCGCCCGGCGGTACATGAACTTATCGCCAACCAGCAACCCGCTTTTCGCGTGGTACTGGGTGCCTGGCATACGGAAGGTTCGATGGTGAAAGTCACGGCGGATGACGTTGAGCTGATTCATTTTCCGTTTTAAAAAACCCGCAACTTTGCTGATTCCACAGCCACGCAACCGTTTTCCTTGCTCTCTTTCCGTGCTATTCTCTGTGCCCTCTAAAGCCGAGAGTTGTGCACCACAGGAGTTTTAAGACGCATGTCTTCCCGCAATAATCCGGCGCGTGTCGCCATCGTGATGGGGTCCAAAAGCGACTGGGCTACCATGCAGTTCGCCGCCGAAATCTTCGAAATCCTGAATGTCCCGCACCACGTTGAAGTGGTTTCTGCTCACCGCACCCCCGATAAATTGTTCAGCTTCGCCGAAAGCGCCGAAGAGAACGGTTATCAGGTGATTATTGCGGGCGCAGGCGGCGCAGCGCACCTGCCAGGCATGATTGCCGCCAAAACGCTAGTGCCAGTGCTGGGCGTGCCAGTACAGAGCGCCGCACTGAGCGGTGTCGATAGCCTCTACTCCATCGTACAAATGCCGCGCGGCATTCCGGTGGGTACGCTGGCGATTGGTAAAGCTGGCGCGGCAAACGCGGCGTTACTGGCAGCACAAATTCTTGCAACTCACGATAAAGAACTGCACCAGCGTCTGAATGACTGGCGCAAAGCCCAGACCAACGAAGTGCTGGAAAACCCGGACCCGCGAGGTGCGGCATGAAACAGGTTTGCGTCCTCGGGAACGGGCAGTTAGGCCGTATGCTGCGTCAGGCAGGCGAACCGTTAGGCATTGCTGTCTGGCCGGTCGGGCTGGACGCTGAACCGGCGGCGGTGCCTGTTCAACAAAGCGTGATTACCGCTGAGATCGAACGCTGGCCGGAAACCGCATTAACCCGCGAGCTGGCGCGCCATCCGGCCTTTGTGAACCGCGATGTGTTCCCGATTATTGCCGACCGTCTGACCCAGAAGCAGCTTTTCGACAAGCTCCACCTGCCGACCGCACCGTGGCAATTACTTGCTAATCGCAGCGAGTGGCCTGCGGTGTTTGATCGTTCAGGCGAACTGGCGATTGTTAAGCGTCGCACTGGTGGCTATGACGGTCGCGGTCAATGGCGTTTACGCGCCGATGAAACCGAACAGTTACCGGCTGAATGTTACGGTGAATGTATTGTCGAGCAAGGCATTAACTTCTCTGGCGAAGTATCGCTGGTTGGCGCGCGCGGCTTTGATGGCAGCACCGTGTTTTATCCGCTGACGCATAACCTGCATCAGGATGGTATTTTGCGCACCAGCGTCGCTTTCCCGCAGGCCAATGCGCAGCAGCAAGCGCAAGCCGAAGAGATGCTGTCGGCGATTATGCAGGAGCTGGGCTATGTGGGCGTGATGGCGATGGAGTGTTTTGTCACCCCGCAAGGTCTGCTGATCAACGAACTGGCTCCGCGTGTGCATAACAGCGGTCACTGGACACAAAACGGTGCCAGCATCAGCCAGTTTGAGCTACATCTGCGGGCGATTACCGATCTGCCGTTACCGCAACCAGTAGTGAATAGTCCGTCGGTGATGATCAACCTGATTGGTAGCGATGTGAATTATGACTGGCTGAAACTGCCGCTGGTGCATCTGCACTGGTACGACAAAGAAGTCCGTCCGGGGCGTAAAGTGGGGCATCTGAATTTGACCGACAGCGACACATCGCGTCTGACCGCAACGCTGGAAGCCTTAATCCCGCTGCTGCCGCCAGAGTATGCCAGCGGCGTGATGTGGGCGCAGAGTAAGTTCAGTTAACCAGGTGCTCATATTCTTGCCGGATGCGGCGTGAACGCCTTATCCGACCTACAGATCCGGTACCCATTGTAGGCCTGATAAGACGCGTCAAGCGTCGCATCAGGCATGGTGCACCGATTGCCGGATGCTCTCATCACTACAGCGAAATACAAGTCCCCGCTTCGCCCGCCATCGTCTCTTCAATTCGCGATAACGCCCCAATCCACGCGGGTTTACCACGGCTTCTGACATAACCACTCACCGCCGTTACCTTCGGCCCCATCGAACCATCGGCTTTGGCAAATGGCGCTAACTCATCCGGTGTGGCATGGCGAATGGCACGTTGCTGCGGCGTTCCCCAGTTTTCATATACCGCATCAGCATCGGTGAGGATCACCAGTCCATCGGCATTAATCTGCTCGGCGAGCAACGCAGCGGCGAGATCTTTATCAATCACTGCTTCACTCCCTGCTCCGTCATCCGTCACCGGAACACCGCCGCCGCCGCTGCAAATCACCACATGTCCCTCTTTGAGCAACAACTCGATGGCATCGCTGTCGAGAATTTTACGTGGCTGGGGAGACGCCACCACCCGGCGTAAATATTTACCATCACGTTTCATCTGCCAGCCGTAAGCCGCTTCCAGCGACTCTTGTTCTTCTGGCTGATAAACCGGACCAATAAATTTCTCTGGCTGCAAAAACGCCGGATCATCAGGCGAAACTTCAATGCGCGTCAGCACCGTCGTGACAGGCGGCATCTGCGGCTGTGCGCTCAAACTCTGCGCCAGCATATAACCAATCATCCCCTGACTTTCTGCCACCAGCACATCCAGCGGATACGGTTCTACCTCTTTCCACGCCAGATTCTGTAACGCCAGCAGCCCCACCTGCGGCCCGTTGCCGTGAACAATCGCCAGCCGATAAGAACGGGCCAGGCGTGCCAGCGCGGGTACAGCACTGGCGATATTGCGATATTGATTTTCTGCCGTCAGCGCCTCACCGCGCTGGAGTAAGGCATTGCCCCCAAGAGCTACAACCAGTGTTTTCATGGTGTTCCTTGTAATAATTGTTGACCAAGCCAGAACCCCAGCAGCGTATCTGCCCCTGACGTATGCCCCAACGCCAGCAGCGAATCAATCGCAACAGCGGTACGTTTCGGGCAACTCAGAGCATGAACAAAGTGCAGGAGTGGCGAGGCGAAATATCCTTGCGCGGCATAACGTAAATAACTGACGCTCACCGCTGTGGTAACGAGTTGAAGATTGTCGGAACAGGCAAAAAACGGACGACCGGAGCGCGCATCTAAAGCGCCATAATACCAGGCCGCCAGCAGCATTCCGCTCAGCGTGTCATCATGACTTGGCGTTAATCCGGGGCCTTTACCCAGCCAGTGCCGCCAGTCGGTCTTAACGCCATTGAGCGCGGCCTGAAAACAGTGACGAAACTGGCGTAATTCAGCAGGCAGCGGATCGCCTGCCGCCAACGCCAGTGGCCCGAAAAGCCCGGTTTCCTCCGCGCGTTGCATCCATGCAGCTGCAAGCGGTTGAGGATGTGCAGGCGGCGTAATACGCAGCAAACAATAACGCTGTGGCTGTTTAACCGTGAAACGCCCGAGGCGAATCCCTTGAGCCACAACCTGTGGTCGTTCATTGCCGCATAATCCACCGCATAACGCATCGAATTGCGCGCGGCGAAGCACCCATCCTCCGGGGCCGAAACCACTACCCTGACGATGCAGCGTTAACAGTTCGCCGCTTTCCGTCATCAGGTTAATCGCCCGTCGCCACACTCCCGCTAACCGCCAGGACTGGCGATAATTCGGTGCGCTACGGCTGGCAAGCAGAGGATGGATGATCGTCATTGCGCGTTCCTCAACCAATCCCCATGCTTTCAGCCAGTGCTTCCAGCGCCTGTTCAAAGCACGCCAGCGGTGCCCGTACAGTGCCTGCGCCAATCTGCCCGATCCCCGCCTCTTTATGGGCGATACCGGTATTGATGAGTGGCGTAATGCCGGTTTCTACCACGCGACGAATATCCAGCCCCAGGCACGCGCCCTGGAAATCCCAGCCGGGGATCTGCAACTGCATATTGCGCTCAAGGAAGATTTCCGCCATCTCTTCAGATACCGCTCTGGCCGCTTCCATGCCACCCGCACCGACAAAGCGCGTTACGCCAGGCGCTGCGATCATTGCCGCACCTCCGATACCAAAGGTTTCGGTAATCGCGCTATCGCCCATATCCGGGTTCGCCTGCTCCTGCGAAAAGCCGGTGAAAAACAGACCTTGCGGAGTGTTTACAGGCGCAGTAAACCAGCGTTCGCCCAGCCCGCTTACCCGAATCCCGAACATATTGCCGTTGCGGGTCATCGCCGTAACGATGCTGCCTGCGCGGATCATCGCGCCTGCATCCATTGCCGCCTTGCAGTAAGCCATCGCGAGGTTAAGGAAGAACTGATCGGTCACGCTGAGGAAATCCATCACTTCCGCGATATGCTGTTTATCGTGATCGAGGCGGGCAATGTGTGGTGCCAGCGCACGCATTAGCAGTGCTGAGGAAGCAATATTGCGTTGATGGAACTCATCACCCATCGTAATGCCCTGCGCCATCATCGCGGTAAGATCGATACCGCGCTCCATGCGCCCCAGCGCCGCGCTTAATACTGGCATTAACACATCGCGCATCCAGCGATGGCGAGTCAGGACATCTTCGCCGTAAGCGCCAAAACGCATCACTTTGCCGATACCTTCGTTGAGGTTGCAGTACGCCCGGTTGCCGTCGGTCACGTTCTCGACCACCAGCATCGGCATACTGGCAGAAGTAATGCCGCCCATTGGCCCGACGGCATTCACATGGTGACAAGGAATGAAGTTCACTTCCCCCTGCTCCAGCATCGCCAGTGCCTGCGCTTCATCTTTCGCCCAGCCTTCGAACAGACATGCGCCCACGCACGCCCCTTTCATGGGTCCGGTCATCTCCTGCCAGCGCATTGGCGGCCCGGCGTGAAGCAGTGTTTTGCCCTCGTTTAGTTCGCTGATAAGTGAAGAAGCCGGTTGCACATCCAGCCAGTGTGGACGAGCGCGACGAATTTGTTCGATAACCGCAGCATTGGCTTGCGCCACTGATGTAAACATGGGAACCCCTTATTGCAAACGTTCTAATAAACGAGCCAGTTTTTTATTGCCGCCAGCGACTGGCGCCCATTGGTAATGCACCACCGGTTTGCTGGCGCTTTGTAGCTCCAGCGCAAAGCTGCGTAATCCGATGTTAATCACGGCGACGTTTTCCAGTAATGACGGTGTGTGTTGCTGTGCGGCAGGCGAGAGCGGATGAATTAACGCTGCCGCCAGCAAGGTGGCTTCCGGCAGCGAACTCACGACAGCAATCCCCGCATCTTCCAGCGTGGCGATTTGCTGCGAGCGGCATTGCGGGTCACGTTCAGTGCCTGTCACCGTGGCAATGGCGTACAGTGGTTGATTGTCTGAACGCGCGGCACAGGCTTTTTGCCAGGCGCTCACCAGCGAGGCGGCAGGATCGGCGGTCGCACCGAAGCCAATCACGACATCAAGCAGCAACACGCGCACTTGCGGTTTAGCGCCGAGATCGGTAATTAACTGGTTGCGTAAGGTTGGGTCGATCATCGGATGGGGACGCCCGACGGTGTAGAAATCATCGCCGAGGTCAATAATCTGGTGGCCATCGGCGTCCAGCATCATGCCATGTTGATGGGTATCGTCGGCTTCCACGCCAAGGTGCCCGGCAAGTAATCCCGCCGCTTCGGCAGCCAGCGTACCGCCGGTATACAAACCGCAAATAAATCCGCTGCTGACAGGCGCTATTGCGTTACGTCGCGCCGTAACGCGTGAAAGCAGGCAAGCCAGGCGTGCGGCCTCATCCAGCGAGGAGGCAAACCAGACATTCTCGTCGCGGGCCACCGCCGGGGTATAACCTAAAAACAGCGCCACCGTCGGTTTGCCGGTTGCTTTCATGGCATTAACAATTTTCAGACGCACAGCTTCGGCAGGTGGTTTTGAAACAAATGCCAGCACTTCGCTTTTCTCGTCTGCACTGAGCATTTCCAGCGCTGTTAGCGCACTGATGCCGCCCACTTCACGGCTGAGGTCGCGCCCGCCAAGGCCAATCGCGTGAGTAATTCCCTCCCCTGCCAGCGCAATCTGCGAGCACAGCTCCTGAATCCCGGTACCGGAAGCGCCAATGACGCCAATGTTGCCTTCCGGCATCACGTTAGCAAAAGCCAGCGGCGTGGCGGCAATCATCGACGTACCGCAGTCCGGCCCCATCACCAGCAAGCCTTTTTCCCGCGCGCGGGTTTTAAGTTGGATTTCATCTTCCAGCGTGACGTTATCGGAGAACATCATCACGTTGAGGTTGCGATCCAGCGCCTGGTTCGCCAGCTCCGCCGCATACTCACCAGCCACTGAAATCAGCGCCAGATTGGCGTCGGGTAATTTCTGACAGGCACTGTCCCAGCGACGCACCTGCGTCAACGCCTGGCTGCTGCCTGAACCCTGCGCCAGTTGTTTTAACGCCTCTTCAAGCTGCTGCATAATCGCCTGCGCGATCCCCGCATCCGTCGCTTCGCTACGAATTGCCACGCAAATATCGTTCGGCGTGGCGTGATTAAAATCGTCATGCCAGAAACCTGTGGTATCTAATAACGCTTTATTGGCAGGCGTACCCATCATTACGGAAACATCATCAACATTTTCTGATTCGCTGAGTTTTCGTGAAATAATCATTAAACTGACTGAATCCTGAAAACACCCTTTTTTAATAAAGGCGTGGATCATAACAACTCCTTAAAAATTGCACCCATGGCAATTGCACGAGCAGTGTTAATGTGGCGATTACGGTATCGATGACAACGGGTAAATAAGGTGATGAATATCACACAGGGATTATTAACAAAAGAATTCAAATAACCACCAGGCAATTACGCGTTATTTTTTAATAAGCGTGGTTGTTTTAAAAATCAGGTTTAAAGAGAGCGGATTATCAAATAAATTCTAACTATATTTTTTTGCCTGTCTGGATCACATAATCCAGATATTTTCCCTGTATGTTAATTGCAGTCATGCTTCACACCGTCGTTAAAAAGGAAGACAGATGAAAATCAGTCGGGAAACACTCCACCAGCTAATTGAGAATAAACTCTGCCAGGCTGGGTTAAAACGTGAGCACGCTGCAACCGTGGCTGAAGTATTGGTTTATGCCGATGCCAGAGGGATCCACTCTCATGGCGCGGTACGCGTTGAATACTACGCCGAACGCATTTCAAAAGGCGGCACCAACCGCGAACCGGAGTTTCGTCTTGAGGAAACCGGGCCGTGCTCGGCAATTTTACATGCCGACAATGCCGCCGGGCAGGTCGCGGCGAAAATGGGTATGGAACATGCCATCAAAACCGCCCAACAAAATGGCGTTGCGGTGGTCGGCATCAGCCGGATGGGTCACAGTGGTGCTATCTCTTATTTTGTGCAGCAGGCAGCTCGCGCCGGATTGATTGGCATTTCGATGTGCCAGTCCGATCCAATGGTGGTGCCGTTTGGCGGTGCGGAAATTTACTACGGCACTAACCCACTGGCCTTTGCCGCCCCGGGAGAAGGCGACGAGATCCTTACCTTTGATATGGCGACTACCGTACAGGCATGGGGAAAAGTGCTCGACGCCCGCTCGCGTAATATGTCTATCCCGGACACCTGGGCGGTCGATAAAAACGGTGCACCAACAACCGATCCGTTCGCGGTACATGCTCTGCTCCCCGCCGCTGGGCCGAAAGGGTATGGCCTGATGATGATGATTGACGTCCTCTCAGGCGTGTTACTCGGCTTACCGTTCGGGCGTCAGGTCAGTTCGATGTATGACGATTTACACGCTGGGCGTAATTTGGGGCAATTACATTTAGTTATTAACCCGAACTTTTTCTCCTCCAGCGAATTATTCCGTCAACATCTTAGCCAGACCATGCGCGAATTAAATGCCATTACCCCCGCGCCCGGTTTTAATCAGGTTTATTATCCCGGACAGGATCAGGATATTAAACAACGCAAAGCCGCCGTCGAAGGCATCGAAATTGTTGATGATATTTACCAGTATTTAATTTCCGACGCGCTTTATAACACGTCATACGAAACGAAAAATCCCTTTGCGCAATAATTATTGAGACAGGACTTTCTTATGATTACACATTTCCGTCAAGCCATAGAAGAAACGCTGCCCTGGCTTTCCTCTTTTGGCGCTGACCCAGCGGGTGGGATGACCCGTTTACTTTATTCGCCGGAATGGCTGGAAACCCAGCAGCAATTTAAAAAAAGAATGGCCGCAAGTGGGCTGGAAACACGTTTCGATGAAGTAGGGAATTTATACGGTCGCCTGAATGGCACCGAATATCCACAGGAAGTGGTTCTGAGCGGTTCGCATATCGATACCGTGGTCAACGGCGGTAACCTCGACGGGCAATTCGGCGCACTGGCGGCGTGGCTGGCAATTGACTGGCTGAAAACGCAATACGGCGCGCCGCTACGTACGGTCGAAGTGGTGGCGATGGCGGAAGAAGAAGGCAGCCGCTTCCCGTATGTCTTCTGGGGCAGTAAAAATATCTTTGGGCTGGCGAATCCTGACGACGTGCGGAATATCTGTGATGCCAAAGGAAATGGCTTTGTCGATGCGATGAAAGCTTGCGGATTTACTCTGCCGAACGCCCCACTAACTCCACGTCAGGATATTAAAGCTTTTGTTGAATTGCATATTGAACAGGGCTGTGTGCTGGAAAGTAATGGGCAGTCAATTGGCGTGGTGAATGCAATTGTCGGGCAACGTCGCTATACGGTGACGCTGAACGGTGAATCAAACCATGCAGGCACCACGCCGATGGGCTATCGTCGTGATACGGTTTACGCTTTCAGTCGCATTTGCCATCAGTCGGTCGAAAAAGCGAAAAAGATGGGCGACCCGCTGGTGCTGACTTTTGGCAAAGTAGAGCCGCGCCCGAATACGGTGAATGTGGTGCCGGGGAAAACCACGTTCACCATTGATTGTCGTCATACCGACGCCGCCGTGCTGCGCGATTTCACCCAACAGTTAGAAAACGACATGCGGGCGATTTGCGATGAAATGGACATTGGTATTGATATCGATTTATGGATGGACGAAGAACCCGTGCCGATGAATAAGGAGCTGGTCGCCACCCTGACAGAATTGTGTGAAAGCGAAAAACTGAATTACCGGGTGATGCACAGTGGTGCCGGGCACGACGCGCAAATTTTCGCGCCTCGCGTACCAACCTGCATGATTTTTATCCCCAGCATCAACGGGATCAGCCATAACCCGGCGGAACGCACCAATATTACCGACCTTGCCGAAGGGGTCAAAACGTTGGCACTCATGCTTTATCAACTTGCCTGGCAGAAATAAGGAGTCATAAATGGGATATTTAAATAACGTCACCGGTTACCGCGATGATTTACTGGCTAACCGTGCAATTGTGAAACACGGTAATTTCGCGCTGTTAACGCCAGATGGCCTGGTAAAAAATATTATTCCGGGCTTTGAAAATTGTGACGCGACAATCCTCTCCACGCCAAAGCTGGGTGCCTCTTTTGTTGATTATCTGGTCACACTGCATCAAAACGGCGGCAACCAACAGGGCTTCGGTGGCGAAGGTATTGAAACGTTCCTGTATGTGATCTCTGGAAATATCACTGCCAAAGCCGAAGGGAAAACATTTGCCTTAAGCGAAGGTGGCTATCTTTATTGTCCGCCAGGCTCCTTAATGACGTTTGTTAACGCCCAGGCCGAAGACAGCCAAATCTTTTTATATAAGCGTCGCTATGTTCCGGTAGAAGGTCATGCACCGTGGCTGGTTTCTGGCAATGCCAGCGAACTGGAACGCATTCATTATGAAGGTATGGACGATGTTATTCTGCTGGATTTCCTGCCCAAAGAGTTAGGTTTTGATATGAACATGCATATCCTCTCTTTTGCACCAGGTGCCAGCCACGGTTATATCGAAACACACGTTCAGGAACACGGTGCCTATATTCTTTCCGGTCAGGGGGTTTATAACCTCGACAATAACTGGATCCCGGTGAAAAAAGGCGATTACATCTTTATGGGCGCTTATTCCTTACAGGCCGGTTATGGCGTAGGGCGTGGTGAAGCGTTTAGTTATATTTATTCGAAAGATTGCAACCGCGACGTTGAGATTTAAGTAATACCACTCTCGCTGATATTTTTATTTTAGCTATGTTGGATTTCGCCACGGTTTATACCGTGGCTTTTTTTTCGCAACATTGCCTGATGCGCTTCGCTTATCAGGCCTACATGATAATTTCCGGGATGGATCCGGCATACACAACACGCACGTTGTCAGCAATCTGAAGCAGATGCGATATAAACCGCATCCGCTCTAATGGTAAGAATCAGAGTTTAATTCCCTGACCTATTTTAATGGCGCAGGCAATATTACGTGCGCTGTGGAAGAGATTGGTTTCACCGCTGGTTAGCACTTCAGCTAAAGGCGCCAGACGCGGCAGAATACTGAACACTGCATCAATGCCATATTGATGCACCACTTCCACGCCGTCACCCAATACGCCAGCAATCCCAATCACCGGGACATTAAACTGCTTCGCCACCGACGCCACGCCCAGCGGCGCTTTACCGCCCGCCGTTTGCGAGTCGATGCGCCCTTCCCCGGTGATCACCAGCGCTGCGCCCTGCACTGCCTGCGCAAGATTGACCGCATTCAACACAATCTCAATGCCAGGTTTAATATCCGCATTGAGGAATACCGCCGCCGCAATACCCATACCGCCCGCCGCGCCGCCGCCTGCCATCTGGCAGACGTTAATTTCAGTTTGCTGTTGTAAAACACGGGCGTAATTTTGCAGCCCCTGCTCCAGTTCTTCGACCATCTCCGGCGTTGCCCCTTTTTGCGGGCCAAACACCGCCGCCGCGCCGCGTGGCCCTACCAGCGGGTTATCAACGTCACATGCTACTTCAATATGGCAGTTCGCCAGACGCGGATCGCATTCCTCCATCTCAATGCTTGCCACGCGTGCTAAATTGCCGCCGTTAGCCGCCAGCACCTGGCCGTCGGCATCAAGGAAACGCACACCAAGCGCCTGCGCCATGCCCATACCGCCGTCTACCGTCGCGCTACCACCAATGCCGAGAATAATATGGCGAATGCCGTTATCCAGCGCATGGCGAATTAACTCCCCCGTACCAAAACTGGAGGCCAGCAACGGATTACGCTTTTCAGGCGCGACCAGCATCAGGCCGCTTGCTGCCGCCATCTCAATCACCGCCGTTTTCCCGTCGCCGGTAAGGCCATAAAAAGCATTCACTTTTTCGCCCATCGGCCCGCAGACTTCAAGCGTCACGATGTTGCCGCCCGTCGCGGCGACCATCGCATCCACCGTCCCTTCGCCGCCATCCGCTATCGGCAAACAGATATAGTGCGCATCGGGAAAGAGGGTCGAAAACCCGGCTTTAATTGCCTGACAACATTTTTCTGCACTTAAGCTCTCTTTAAAAGAGTCTGGCGCAATGACAATCTTCATTATCAATCCTTTTTCAACAAATTATTCGATGCGTTCCCACGGAATAAGGTTATCCATAAGAACAGCCAGTAAAATTCCGACCAGTAAGCCGTTACTGAGGAGAGGACGAAGCGTTAATGGAAGGTCTTGCAGATACACAGGCGGTAATGCCATTAAAAATATGCCGACAAATAACGGCAATGCGAGTCGATAAATATTGCGAGCGGTAAACGTTATTTGCTGGCTGAACACCAGCGCCGAAAAGAGTAAAGGCAGATAAGAAACCAGCATGACCGCGCTACTCACTGGTAAGGGGATACTGCAAAACAGTCGCGTGAGTGCCGGAACCAGCGCCACCAGCAGGCAAATAACGCTGCCATAAATAAACGAACGCCGCGTGTAATCGCCAGTCTGGGTTAATAAACCAATGGATGAAACAAACGGTGAGAATGGAATTACCGCCAGCGGTACGGTTATCAGCGTCATAAATCCGGTCGCCACAAAGCTGCGACGATAACGCGTATTCCCCGCGCCCTGTTGCGGATAAAAAACATCCGTGCCACGAATCGCACCGTAGGTATTGCTGATATTTACCAGACCTGTAATCACCGCCGTCAGAATAATCCCCGGCGACAACGCACCACCACTGCCGAGCGGGAACCACTGCCAGTGCAACTCACCGGAGAGCGAGTGCGAAGAAGGAAAGCAAAAGTACCACAACAACCAGCCGGTTATGGTACCAACCAGCAGGCCATAACGGGCAAAACGTTGCGGCAGAAAGATAATCATCGCCAGTACCAGACACATCACCGCGAC
This sequence comes from Escherichia sp. E3659, assembly GCF_005781135.1. Taxonomy (NCBI): domain Bacteria; kingdom Pseudomonadati; phylum Pseudomonadota; class Gammaproteobacteria; order Enterobacterales; family Enterobacteriaceae; genus Escherichia; species Escherichia sp. E3659. The sequence goes on from NZ_VATQ01000019.1 coordinate 124,615, forward strand.
TGAGAGCGCGAACGGCGGTAACTGAATTTTAAAATTTGGGTCGGCTATGCCAAACGGCAGCCCGAGCATACCTTTGAAAAAGATAGTGGTCAGCTGCGCGCCCAGCATCAACATAAACAGGACCATCACCGACGGCGTAAATAACCGTGCCAGGCGATGGCCTAATCCGCTAAAACCAATCAACATCGTCAGCACGCCAGAGAGCGCAATCCCCACCGCCAGGCTGGTAGCGATATCGTTGATCGGTGTCCCGCGCGAGGCTTCGCCAAGGGTGATAGTTAGGATGGTTCCCCACCACAGGCCACCCGGACCTTCCATAATAGCGCGACGATGACCGCAGAACGCCTGAGCGAAGCAGGCCAGTGCGGTAGCAAGAAAAGCATATTGCGTGAGCGTAAGCAGGCTACTTTGCGGCAACTGAAAAGCAGAAAGTAGCGTAGGAGGAACCACAACCGTGTTGCAAAAAATAAAGAAAAACCACTGAAATCCTGATAATAGGCTTTCGCGGCTCACTGCAAAATTGAACATAAACACACCTTAACCGGAGAATGCCCGCCGCAAGGACGGGCATTGCAGGGGCCAGATTACTGCTGATGTTTAAGGATAAATTGACCTTTCGGCGCAACAGGGAAGCCCTGTTCGATGTCGTAAATCACATCACCACGTAAGAGGGTTTTCGTGATACGCGCACCAATAGTACGGCCAACATACGGGCTGACTTTGTGGCGATATTCCAGATCGTCATTGGTAAGAACATAGCTGCTATTCGGCTGAATGAAGACGAAGTCGGCATCTTTTCCTGGGGCGATACGGCCTTTTTGCTGCAGACCGAAAATATCTGCTGCATTAGTCGCCATTAATTTGCCGAACATTGCCAGAGACATACCGCGTTTCTGTACCGCTTCATCGAACATCACGTCCATGCAGCTTTGCAGACCGGCGATACCGCCCCATGCTTTCATGATGTTGCCCGCTTTCATTTCCGGCGGGCATGGAGAGTGGTCGGAAACCAGGCAGTCGATTTCACCGTTAAACAGTTTTTCCCACATGCCTTTCTGGTTTTCCAGATCGCGGATCGGCGGAGAACACTTCGCCAGGGTGCCAATTTCTTCGAACTGATCGGTATCCAGCACAAAGTAATGCGGGCAGGATTCACAGGTAACGTCCTGACCTTCCTGACGCGCACGAGTGACTTCCTCAACACCTTCCGGGCTGCTGACGTGGCAAACGTGCAGACGGCAACCAGCAACTTTCGCCAGGTACAGCACGCGGCGAATCGCTTCCACTTCGGTAAATACCGGACGCGAAGCCACATAGTCATGAGCGGTTACGCGGCCTTCACGCTTCGCTTCTTCGCCCAGTTCGTCACAGATCAGCGCGTTTTCGCAGTGCACCAGCACCGGCTGACCCAGTTCGCCCAGCTTCTGCGCACCTTTGAAGAACTGCCAGTCGTTTACATCACGGAAGTCGTTGTCGATACCGCGATCGCCACAGGTCGCAACGAAGCATTTGAAGCCGACAACGCCCACTTCATCCAGCTCGTGCAGACGGTCGATGTTGTAAGACACCAGGCCACCGAGTTGTGCCGCATCGATAGTCAACTTGCCTTTAGCAGCATCGAACTTCAGTTCAATAGAAGCGCGGTCAACCGTTGCAGGCAGCTGGTTGAGCGGCATTTCGATCATGGTGGTGATACCGCCTTTTGCCGCTGCGCGAGTACCAGTTTCATAACCTTCCCAGTGGCTACGACCCGGTTCAGAAATATGGGTGTGCGCATCAACCATGCCCGGAGAAACCACCAGACCAGACGCATCCATAACTTCTTTTGCATCGCCCAGATCCTGACCGATAGCGGCAATTTTTCCGCCTTTAACGGCGATATCTACAACGCGAGCTTCGTTTTCTAAAATGACGGTGCCGTTTTTAATAATTAAATCAAAAGACATAACAAACTCCTTGTAAAATACAGATTGGTTTTTCTAACTCAATTTTGAATATCGGGATTAATTAACCTGTGACTTTTTGTTCTCCTGTTTTTTCGACTGCTGTGCGTTTTTTTAATAAAGCGTAGGCCGCAAAGGCGACGATAACGCCGACAAACCATGAAACACGCGATAACGGTTCCATGACCGGAATAAATTTACCGCCGAGAGATAAAATAACCGCTACCAGAGTTACTGAGAACGCCGTGAGATTAAATCCGTTATCGTAATATTTGAAATCACCTGAAGCGGTATACAGTTCATCAAGATTAATTTGTCCGCGCATCACCACAAAATAATGCGCCATCATGACACCAATTACCGGACCCAGCATCCCACCGATAATATCGAGGAACAGATAAATACTGTCCTGATTTTCCATTAATTTCCACGGGCAGATCAGCAGGCTGATAATACTGGCAATCAGTACGCCGTTTTTATAGGTCAGTTTCGTCGGTGCAATAGCGGCAATCTGATAACCGGCCGGAATAATATTACCGGTGGCGTTAGTGGAAATGGTCGTCATCAGAATAACCAGTACCGCAAAGAATGAGGCAAACAGGCTGTCCCAACGTTGAACAATATCCAGCACGTTCCAGGTATCAGCGCCGTAGTGAATACTGGCGCCAGCAATAATACTTACCCCGGCGACCGCAAACAGAATATAGGCCACCACTAATCCCAGCGTTTGCCCCAGCGCCTGCTCACGGAAAGAGTGGGCGTTTTGTGTAAAGTCAGATGCACTCACCGCCGGTGCCGCCCAAACCGCAACCACCGCGTTTATCACCACCAGGAACAGGAAACCGCTATTTTCTGCTTTCTGCACTCCACTGGGGATGTAGTCGAGGATTGGACCGATCCCAACCAGCGAAATCGCCCAAATCGCCATGCCACCGAAAACGATATAGATGCACGGGTTAAGAATGGCGGTGAATTTATTTAAAACTTTGCCGCCGCCAAAACCAATACCAACGTTAACCAGCCAGAAGAGTAAGAAAGTGATTAAGCCCGGTAGAGAAAGCCCTAACAGGGTAAAATCACCACCGAGAGTTAAAAATCCCGGCCAGATTTTGCCAATCAGAATCAAGCAGGCCAGTGACCCCGCGTAACATTGCAAGCCAAACCACATAATGGCAGCAATACCGCCTCTTAATAATCCGGGAAACAGTGCGCCACGTACGCCATAAGAAGCACGCAGGATCATGGCAAACGGTACGCCGTATTTACTGCCCGCCGCACCGTTTAATACCATTACCGCGGCAATGAAAAAGGCGCTGAGGATAATTGCCAGCATAATACTAAAGGTAGACAAGCCGAGAATAAAAAAGCCGCCGACCATCACATAATTGGGAACGTTATGAACCGAACCCATCCATAAGGTAAAATAGTTAAATGTTTTCCAGGTCCGCTGGCTTTGCGTTTTCGGCAATAGATCTTCGCTATAGCCGCGTTGCTGGAATAGTTTTCTCTGATGTTCCATAAATCCCTCTTAATTTCACGTATCGAATAACGTTGTTTTAATCTAGCTATGAGGAACAAATAAAATAAAAATATTATTTTTAATACTGAAGCAACGTCGTTGGCTGCTTTCTTTTTTTAATATTGCTGGCCGATTCATTTGCTGATATCGGCCATTTTTATTGCGGGCATCAGGCCAGTTTATGATTCGCCATTAATTCCAGCGCCTGCACTAACGCAGAGTGATCCAACTGGCTGCCACCGTTTGCCGCACAGGTATTAAATAGTTCCTGGCAGGTCGCGGTGTTTGGCAGGTTCAGCGCCAGTGCTTTCGCACTTTGCAGTGCCAGGTTGAGATCTTTCTGGTGCAGAGCGATTTTGAAGCCCGGATTAAAGGTACGTTTAATCATGCGCTCACCATGAACTTCCAGAATACGTGAGGAAGCAAAGCCGCCCATCAGCGCTTGGCGCACACGTACCGGGTCCGCGCCGGCTTTTGAAGCAAATAGCAGGGCTTCAGAAACCGCTTCAATATTGAGCGCCACAATAATCTGATTTGCCACTTTGCAGGTTTGACCGTCGCCGTTACCGCCCACGAGGGTGATATTTTTACCGAGCAGTTCAAACAGCGGTTTCACGCGTTCAAATACCGCTTCGTCACCGCCAACCATAATTGACAACGTCCCTTCACGCGCGCCGATTTCACCGCCGGAGACTGGCGCATCGAGATAATCGCCGCCCAGTTCATTCACCTGACGAGCGAAACGTTTAGTTTCAATCGGTGAAATGGAGCTCATATCAACAATGGTCTTGCCCTTCAGCGCGGCTTTGGTACAACCATTTTCACCAAACAGAACTTCTTCAACGTGCGGCGTATCCGGCACCATAATAAAAATGATGTCGGCAGCGTCCGTTACCTGGCGCGCGGTGTCGACATTAACGGCACCGAGTGACAGTAATTCATCAGCAACCGGTCCAATGGTCGTGACATGTAATTGATGACCGGCACGCGCCAGATTAATGGCCATCGGAGTACCCATAATGCCTAAGCCAATAAATCCCAGTTTCATAATTAACCTCTTTTTAAATGTCGCTATTCCTGAATCCAGACAACACGATCCCCTGCCGACTTAGCGGCCTAAAAAAGCATTGCCTGAACAGCGTTACGTTTTAACGGTACGGATCCATCCAGCGTAAACCAGCTTCCGTGGTGGTTTGAGGTTTATATTCACACCCAACCCAACCGTTGTAGTCAGAATTTTCAATTACCGTAAAGAGATATTCGTAATTAATTTCTCCGGTCCCTGGTTCGCCGCGATGTGGATTATCGGCAATTTGCAGGTGACCAATTTTATCGGCCCATTGGGTCATGGTGTTGGTTAATTCACCTTCCATCCGCTGCATGTGATAAATGTCATACTGTATTTTCAAATTGCAGCAACCAACATCGTCAATCAGTTTCAGCGCCTGTTGAGTTCCGGTGAGATGGAAACCAGGAATATCGAAATGGTTGATAGGTTCAATCAGTAATAAAATATCTTCTTTCATCAACATATTCGCGGCATAACGCAGGTTTTCCACAAGCGTTGCGTGAATCTGTTCACTGCTGAAACCAGCCGGCGTTTTACCGACCAGACAGTTGATTTTTTTATTCCCCAACGCACGGGCATAACGAATCGCTGCTGCTACGCCATCCCGAAACTCTTCTTCACGGCCAGGAATACAGGCAATACCCCGCTCGCCTGCCGCCCAGTCACCCGCCGGTAAATTATGTAACGTATGCTCGAGTTTATTACTCGCCAGTACATGTTTTAATTCTTCAATGTCGTAGTCATAAGGAAACATAAATTCAACACCGCGAAAACCACACTGCGCGGCTTTCTCAAAACGGGCGAGAAAATCATATTCACCAAATAACATCGATAAATTAGCAGAGAAACGTAACATTATTTATCTCCCTTATTCATAGTGCATGAAGCAGGTTTCAGTTGGCGCGTCCGCTGCGCTATCAGCGATATCTTCAAATTCCATGACGTTATCCAGTTCACTGCCCATCGAAATATTGGTTACACGTTCCAGCATAATTTCCACCACCACCGGGACACGGTACTGCGCCATTAAGGCTTTCGCCTGTTCAAAGGCTGGAGCAATATCTTCCGGTTTGAAAACGCGAATAGCTTTACAGCCTAAACCTTCCGCTACTTTCACGTGGTCAACGCCATAACCGTTCACATCACTGGAGTTAATATTTTCGAACGCGAGCTGTACGCAGTAATCCATATCAAATGCGCGTTGCGACTGGCGAATCAGACCGAGATAGGCGTTATTGACCAGCACATGGATGTACGGAATGTTGAACTGTGCGCCAACGGCTAATTCTTCAATCAGGAACTGGAAGTCGAAGTCACCGGAAATCGCCACCACATTGCGCTCTGGATCAGCAGCACAAACCCCCAGCGCCGCCGGAATGGTCCAGCCCAGCGGGCCTGCCTGACCACAGTTGATCCAATGACGGTCTTTAAAGACATGCAGCATTTGCGCCGCAGCGATTTGTGACAGGCCGATGGTGGTGACATAGCAAACATCACGTCCAAAGGCTTTGTTCATCTCTTCATACACGCGCTGCGGTTTCACTGGCACGTTGTCGAAGTGAGTTTTACGCAACAAAGTACGTTTGCGCTGCTGGCAATCGGCGACCCATTCTTTACGACACGGCAGACGCCCTGCTTTTTGCATTTCCTGCGCCACTTCAACCAGCAGCGTCAGCGCCGCTTTGGCGTCGGAGACAACGCCGAGATCCGGACACAGCACGCGGCCAATTTGCGTCGGTTCAATATCGATATGAACGATTTTGCGCCCTTCGGTGTATTTCTCTACCGAACCGGTATGACGGTTAGCAAAACGGTTACCGATACCAAACACCATGTCCGACGCCAGCAACGTTGCGTTACCGTAACGATGCGCAGTTTGCAGACCCACCATCCCGGCCATCAGTTCGTGATCGTCCGGAATACAGCCCCAGCCCATCAGCGTTGGGATCACCGGAACGCTGGTCAGTTCGGCAAACTGTTGTAACAGCGCCGCGGCATCGGCGTTGATTACCCCGCCCCCGGCAACAATCACCGGACGTTCGGCCTGAATTAACATTTCTACCGCTTTTTCGATCTGCATACGGCTGGCAGCAGGTTTGTAAGCCGGCAGCGGTTCGTACATGTCAGGATCAAACTCGATTTCCGCAACCTGAACGTCGAACGGTAAATCCACCAGTACCGGACCCGGACGACCAGAACGCATCAGGTGAAATGCCTGTTGCAGCACACGAGGCACCAGCGCCGCTTCACGTACTGTAACCGCCATTTTACTGACCGGCTTGGCGATAGATTCGATATCTACGGCCTGAAAATCTTCTTTATGCAGACGGGCTCTCGGTGCCTGGCCGGTAATACACAGAATAGGAATGGAATCAGCAGAAGCAGAATAGAGCGCGGTGATCATATCCGTGCCCGCAGGACCGGAAGTCCCCAGACATACGCCGATATTCCCTGCCGTTGCGCGGGTATAACCTTCCGCCATGTGCGACGCACCTTCCACATGACGCGCCAGAATGTGACGAATACCGCCGTGCTTACGCATCGCTGAGTAGAACGGATTGATTGCAGCTCCCGGAACGCCGAAGGCGGTGGTGATACCTTCTTTCTCCAGCACATACATTGCCGCGTCAACGGCTCTCATTTTTGCCATTTTATTCCTACCTCTATTAATTGGAAAAATTTTCCAACTTTCAAATTTTGTCAAAAAAACCCGCTCTGCAGAGCGGGATGCGACAGACACTATGGATGTGCTTTCAGTCCCAACGCCGTGCTGATATCGCGGGCGGTGTCTCTGACCAGCTCACCCTGACTGACAAAACGATCTTCTGTCAGTCTTGATGAAGGCCCGGAGATGGAGATAGCGGCAACAACACTACCTACATCATCGTAAATTGCTGAAGCTATGCAATTCAGGCCTACAACATGCTCTTCTTTATCTACGGTATAGCCCAGTTCACGCGCTTGTTCCAGGTCCTTCAGCAAGGTGGGCATATCCACAAGCGTCGTTGGCGTAAACTGCTGCAAACCGGTTTGCAGGATGATGCTCATCAGCTCCTCTTCCGCCAGCGGATAAAGCAGCGCCTTGCCCGCACCGGAAGCATGCAGCGGCAGACGACTGCCCAGTGGCGCACACATCCTGACCATCGATTTACACTCTAACTGACCAATTAATACCGCTTCATTGCCGTTACGGATCGCGACATTGACCGTCTCGCCGGAAAGTAGCATCAGGCGGCGCATAAACGGCCCGGCGACGGAGAGGACATCACGGTTATGGATGTACGCCGCGCCGACGTTAAAGACACCTAATCCTATATGCCACCAGCCTAACTGACTGTCCTGATAGACAAAATCCGCTGCCTGTAAAACCTTTAACAGGCGAAAGGTCGTCGAGAGCGGCAAATCCAGATTGAGAGAAATATCGCTAACCGACGAACTTCCTCCACTTTTTTCCAGATATTGCAGAATCGCAATTCCCCGCTCTAACGCCTGTGCGCCCTTCTGTGCCACAGGCTCCGCCTGTCCTGGCCTGCCGCGCCGTCTAACTTCCGTCATACCTACGTTAACTCCGACCTACAAGTGAGCATAAACAATGAACAATTAGTTTATCTTATGCAAGTCGGTTGCAGGCGTCACGCAAAACAGAGTTCCTGTTCAGGAATACTTTCAACATCACAGTTGTCACTGCCGCCGCGATCGATGGTCAGAAAATCGGTGACGTGCTGCCAGGCGAAAAGCGGGTGATGCCAGACGTTACGATGATAATTCACCCCCTGCTCACCGTTGGTGATAAACGCCCGCAGCGTTGACAGGTCTGGTTTATCGTCACCTGACGCCACGACCACTACAAACACTTCACCTTTCATCGGGATAAAGGCCTGAGTACCCAGCGGATGACGTTCGAGTTCGTGGATGGTCAGCGGCAGATTTGCCGGTTGCGCGCGGTTAATGCTGATAAGCGTACGGTCTTGCTCAAGAATCTCAACCAGCGCCAAATCGTGATAGCGCTCCACCAGGCCATTGTTAATATGGAAAAAATCCCGTTGCTGCGTTTCGATAACGTCGCCATAAGCACAGAAGGCTTCCTGACTTAACGGTAATACCTGAAGTTTCATCTTTTTGTCCTTGTAACATAATTCCGTTCAACCAGCGCCGACCGGTCAGCTTGGTTTCAATAACAGGCAATCTAAAACCTAAAGAGAACAACATCAACACAAAAGTTGGAATATTTTTCCAAAACTAGATTTAGCCCACAAATCACGCAGGGTTATCATGTGAAAATACAGGTAAATCAAAGGACAGGAAAATCACGCAACCTGCGGATTTAAAAGGGGATACCTGAAGATGTTTGATCCAGAAACTTTGCGGACTTTCATTGCTGTTGCCGAAACGGGAAGTTTTTCAAAAGCGGCAGAACGATTATGTAAAACCACGGCGACCATCAGTTATCGCATTAAGCTTCTGGAAGAGAATACCGGAGTGGCGCTGTTTTTCCGCACGACTCGCAGCGTGACGTTGACAGCGGCTGGCGAACATCTGCTTTGTCAGGCCAGAGACTGGCTGAGCTGGCTAGAAAGCATGCCGAGCGAGCTACAACAGGTGAATGATGGCGTGGAACGCCAGGTGAATATTGTCATCAACAACCTGCTCTACAACCCCCTGGCCGTCGCCCAACTGCTGGCGTGGCTGAATGAACGTTACCCGTTTACCCAGTTTCACATCTCCCGGCAAATCTATATGGGCGTCTGGGATTCGCTACTTTACGAAGGTTTTTCACTGGCCATCGGCGTCACGGGAACCGAAGCACTGGCAAATACTTTTAGCCTTGATCCCTTAGGTTCAGTGCAATGGCGCTTTGTCATGGCGGCAGATCATCCACTGGCGAAGGTTGAAGAGCCGCTAACAGAAGCGCAGTTGCGGCGCTTTCCGGCGGTCAATATTGAAGACAGCGCCCGCACCTTAACCAAACGCGTCGCCTGGCGTTTGCCGGGGCAAAAGGAGATTATTGTTCCTGATATGGAAACGAAAATCGCCGCCCATCTGGCGGGCGTTGGCATTGGTTTTTTGCCAAAATCACTTTGCCAGTCGATGATTGATAATCAACAACTGGTCAGCCGGGTCATTCCAACGATGCGCCCGCCTTCGCCATTGAGTCTGGCATGGCGTAAATTTGGCAGCGGCAAAGCGGTAGAAGATATTGTGGCCTTGTTTACCCAGCGCAGGCCGGAAATCAGTGGATTTTTAGAAATTTTCGGCAACTCACACAGTTAAAAATCAAGTTTCCTTGCGCGTTGGCGCGTAAAATAGCGCGCAAGCTGATTTGAGGTTCACTTTTTACTATGCAAGAGAGACACACGGAACAGGACTATCGTGCCCTGCTGATTGCTGATACACCCATTATTGATGTTCGCGCCCCCATCGAGTTTGAGCAAGGCGCAATGCCCGCCGCTATCAATCTGCCGTTAATGAATAATGATGAACGCGCCGCCGTTGGCACCTGCTATAAACAGCAAGGGTCTGACGCGGCGCTGGCGCTGGGGCATAAACTGGTGGCGGGTGAAATTCGTCAGCAGCGCATGGACGCCTGGCGGGCAGCGTGTCTGCAAAATCCGCAAGGTATTCTCTGCTGCGCCCGTGGCGGTCAACGTTCACATATTGTGCAACGCTGGCTGCATGAAGCGGGGATTGATTATCCGCTGGTGGAAGGTGGTTATAAGGCTCTGCGCCAGACCGCGATTCAGGCGACCATTGAACTGGCACAAAAACCGATAGTGCTGATTGGCGGTTGTACCGGCAGCGGCAAAACGCTGTTAGTGCAACAACAGCCAAACGGTGTTGATCTGGAAGGGCTGGCGCGCCATCGCGGTTCTGCTTTTGGTCGCACATTGCAGCCGCAACTTAGTCAGGCGAGTTTTGAAAACCTGCTGGCTGCCGAAATGCTAAAAACCGACGCCCGTCAGAATTTGCGCCTGTGGGTGCTGGAAGACGAAAGCCGGATGATCGGTTCGAATCACCTGCCGGAATGCCTGCGCGAGCGAATGACTCAGGCGGCGATTGCGGTGGTAGAAGATCCGTTTGAGATCCGTCTTGAGCGCCTGAACGAAGAGTATTTCTTGCGTATGCATCATGATTTTACCCACGCCTATGGCGACGAACAGGGCTGGCAGGAGTATTGCGAATACCTGCATCATGGGCTTTCAGCGATTAAGCGTCGGCTGGGGTTACAGCGATATAACGAACTGGCTGCAAGGCTGGATGCGGCGCTGACAACGCAACTCACCACCGGCAGCACCGACGGTCATCTGGCCTGGCTGGTGCCGTTACTTGAAGAATATTACGACCCGATGTATCGCTATCAGCTTGAGAAAAAAGCGGAAAAAGTTGTCTTTCGCGGTGAGTGGGCGGAAGTGGCTGAGTGGGTTAAGGCGCAGTGATGGGCGGTATTCTGAAACGGCGATTGTCGTGAGAACAGAATGGTTGCACCAGAATGCAGATATAAAAAAACCGACAGACAGTCGGTTTTTTTATTTTTTCCGCCCAAGACTTGGTGGTTCCGGGCAGAAATGAAACAGTCCTCATCTAGCAAGTGAATTATAAGTCAGGATGCCTACATATTCAAACAGCTATGTTGGCGATACAATCCCGACGCTAGTAGTGATACTGCCTCAAGGGATTACCGCAGTGCGGAAAAGTACTTTTAAGTCCGGGTCAGGATACAGGTGGTGCTGATTCTGGTGCTCTAATTTGGAGAGAGGCAGTCCTCATCTAGCACATGAAGAAAATCATAGTTACAGGCAACGTAAGGGTAAGCTGTGATTGTCTTTCTCCCTTAAGGGAGCAACGGATGAAAACTTTTCTCGATAAAGTTCTCATCGTTCTTAAGGCGCTAATCGCGCTGCTGGAACTGATCCGTCAGTTTATTGAATAACTGAGGAAACGTAGCTAAGGCCGAAGGTTTACCACCTTCGGCCTTTAAAAAAACCGACATGACAGTTGGTTTCAGATTTATTGCCAAAATGCACGCTGTTCATGCCGGATGCGGCGT
>NZ_VATQ01000020.1:0-8550 GCF_005781135.1 Escherichia sp. E3659
TGTCAGCGCTGCTGAGAAGGCAGGAATGGTGAACGTGCAGCGACTGGAGTTTGGGCGGGGGTAGGTATTGCCATTTCCTTAACCCCACCTGATAACCCTTAGCCCAATGGTGAGTGTGGAACTGTCAAACCCGCTCACCGGGCTGAGTTCTGATGTAGCAAGAATTATCTCCCTCCAGACCACCACGGAATGTTCGACAATATTGTAGGAATTCGTTTTTCACCATGTAGTCCTTGTGAATCGACATCTTTCTCAGACTGTAAAGTTGCTTAAGTGTTTTGACACATTATGATTATTAATAGTTGCAATAAATCATTGGGTAACAATTGATAGGCCAAAACATATAGGATAATTCTTGTGTGATCTGTATTTTGTGTAGCCTGGAAATTAGTAAAATTCCTGGAGATAATCAGAAAGGGAATTTCAAATAAGCACAATAATTTCCAAAGAAACTATTCGTCGATTTTAGGAAAAGTCTGCTCAGGTATATCTACCGAGGGATAATGCTGGCTGTAACGCTGGTTAAAATAAATACACAAAATAATCAAGATGTATATTTTAATCGACGAAAATAATTACTTCCGGGATTATTGATGCGACTTAAATAACACCATTTAAATGTGATATAAATCACAAATATGGCTGTGAAGAGGGTGCTGTAGATATAAATAAGAAGTACATGAGTGAATTTTAAATAGGGAAATAGTTTCTCGCTAAACAATTTATTGGTAATCAATCGCATGCGTTCTGGTTTGAGGCAGATTGCAGGTGTTGCTACGCATAAAATTCATAGGTGGCATTATAATCAAGTAGTTAACAGTAATAGTAAAAAATAATTTCTTGCGAAATTAGCAGCCCATTTTGAATAAGTGTGTTCCGGAGTAATTCAGAACGCATGCTGCTTTACGTCTTTTTCAAGCCATATTGGTTAAGCAAAAAGAGGTAGAAATAATTTCCTGAGAAATTAACTCAACATTCTGAAATGGCCAGTTTTCTGAAATTACCAGAAGACCGAATACATTCATGCCTGAAGAATGGATTAGAAGAAACGAGACGGAAATAGATCTATTTATCCCTGTGGAAATAATTTCTGATGAAATTGTTTGCGGCTATTAAAAAGGTCAAACCGTCTGAGTGAATTTTATCCAGTTACAAACAAGTATTACCTCCAGTGTATTGGTAGCTGTTAAGCCAGGGGCGGTAGCATACCTGAAGAGAATAGGATCACATCACCAAATGGCAAGAAGTGGATTTGAAGTCCAGAAAGTCACCGTAGAGGCATTATTTCTACGAGAAATACGAACACGCTTTGGTAAGTTCCGTCTGGGATATCTGTGGGCGATTCTCGAACCCTCTGCGCATTTGCTGATACTGTTGGGCATTTTTGGTTACATTATGCACCGCACGATGCCAGACATCTCATTCCCGGTGTTTTTACTTAATGGCCTGATTCCCTTTTTTATCTTTAGCAGTATCAGCAATCGTTCTGTAGGTGCTATTGAAGCGAATCAGGGTTTGTTTAATTATCGACCAGTAAAACCCATCGATACGATCATTGCGCGCGCACTGCTTGAGACACTGATTTACGTTGCTGTTTATATATTGCTCATGCTTATCGTCTGGATGGCAGGCGAATATTTCGAAATAACAAACTTTTTACAACTTGTGCTTACCTGGAGTCTGCTGATCATTCTTTCATGTGGCGTCGGCTTAATATTCATGGTCGTTGGCAAAACCTTCCCTGAAATGCAAAAGGTCCTGCCGATACTGCTTAAGCCGCTGTATTTCATCTCCTGCATCATGTTCCCTCTACACTCGATTCCAAAGCAATACTGGTCATATCTACTCTGGAACCCATTAGTGCATGTCGTGGAGTTAAGCCGCGAGGCAGTTATGCCTGGCTATATCAGCGAAGGCGTGAGTCTGAACTACCTGGCAATGTTTACTCTGGTCACCCTGTTCATCGGTCTGGCGTTATACCGAACGCGTGAAGAGGCAATGCTGACATCATGATTAAGATTGAGAATTTGACGAAGTCCTATCGCACGCCAACGGGGCGACACTATGTCTTTAAGGATTTAAACCTCGAAATCCCTTCAGGAAAAAGTGTCGCCTTTATTGGTCGCAACGGAGCGGGTAAATCAACGTTACTGAGAATGATTGGCGGCATTGACCGCCCCGACAGTGGAAAGATCATCACCAATAAAACAATATCATGGCCAGTCGGCCTTGCAGGTGGATTTCAGGGAAGTTTAACCGGACGCGAAAACGTAAAATTTGTTGCGCGGTTATACGCGAAGCAAGAAGAACTGAAAGAGAAAATTGAGTTTGTTGAAGAATTTGCCGAACTCGGTAAGTACTTTGATATGCCGATTAAAACTTACTCATCTGGTATGCGATCGCGTTTAGGCTTTGGTTTAAGCATGGCATTTAAGTTTGATTATTATATCGTCGATGAAGTAACCGCAGTCGGTGATGCCAGGTTTAAAGAAAAGTGCGCTCAATTGTTTAAAGAAAGGCATAAAGAATCTAGTTTTTTAATGGTTTCACATAGTTTGAATTCATTGAAAGAGTTTTGTGATGTGGCCATTGTGTTTAAGGATGATAATGCTATTGAAATGGAATTGGATATAAGCAACGCCATAAGTGAGTATAGAAATAATAGTGTTTTGAGATAACATTTTTAAATATTTTACCATCAATAGATAATAGGAGGGGGAGTTGACTAAACTAACCAAGTTAATGACTAAGCCTGATTTATTTTTCAAGGATATGTTAAAAAAAAGAATTCCATTTGAGATAAAAAAAACAAATAAGGATGTTAATAGCCAAAAAAAATCAGAAAAGGTAACAACGTTAAAAAAAACAGCTAAAGAACCTAATGTAATACTTAATTCAAATATTATTGAACAACATAAGATAACTGATAATATTAGGTTTTCAACTGAAATTAATCATTTAATTCACATTGGGGAATTGATAAAGTACTCTTCTTATATAGATTATTGGATAGGTGAATTTTATTACGCAAAAGTAAACTTTGCTTTGCTTGTTAGAGACCCAAAACTGTACCAATGGGCAATTAGTAAATATCCGCAAGCAAATATTGTATATGCGAAAAATGCAAGTGCAGTTGAGGAGATATTAAATAAGCTACCACACCTTAGAGCAGTATATTATGTATCAAATACCGCAAACCTTATTCATACGTTAAGATATAATAATTACAAACATATATTTTTAGGCCATGGAAATCCAGAAAAAACACCTGGTGCTCATAAATTTTTTAGAGTATATGATGAAATTTGGGTTGATGGCCAGGCTGCTATTGAACGCTTTAAAAAAGCATCATTCAACACAGACTATATGAGTTTTGTTATAGTTGGCAAACCATCGTTAAAATATATCATAAATAATGCTGTTAAAAATAGAAATGAAAGCTATACAATAAAGCAAATATCTTATTTGCCAACATGGGAAAACTCAAGTGAGGAGAATAACTACTCATCATCTCACTTATCACCAAATCTCCTGTTTAAAATGCATAAACAATTTAATTGTAAGATATTTGCAAAATATCACCCATTGACGGGAAGTCGTAATAAATCCCTAGCGATAATAGAGAGGGATGTTAATGATTATCTTGTCGATTGTAAAGATATGACTTATATATTTGATAGAAATGAATCAATTTCCAAGGTCATAATAAATAGCGATCTCATTTTGTGCGATTATTTTTTAGGCGTTGAAGTTTGTTTGTCCGCTCTATCCCCTATATTTATGTATATACCAAATGATGCCGTTTTAAATTTATCTGAAAACCAAATAGACATTACGCGATGTGCATACGTATTCTCAAATACAGAACAATTGATAAGTTTGATAAATAAAGTTATTTTACAAGGAGATGATTATCTCAGTGATATTAGATATAAGACATTAGATTATATCTATGGAGTAAATGAAACAATAAATAATGAGTTTTGCACTCAGCTTCAGCGTGTTAGCACTGAAATGCCCACTTTTTAAAATTATGATCTGCATTTATTAAATAGATAGGTTATTCGAATGAAAAATATCGCTGTAATTCTTTCTGGTGGTTCTGGTACTCGTTTCGGTGGACAGCAACCAAAACAATTTACTAAACTGGCTGGTCGAGCCGTGATTGAATATACCATTGATGCCTTTGAAAGGGCAGAAGCAATTGATGAAATAATTATAGTTTCACAACCGCATTACATCGATATGATGTGGGATTATGTGAAAAAAAATCAGTGGAGTAAAGTAAAAAAAATTTTTAATGCTGGAACAGAGCGATTTGACTCAACTTATTCAGCGATAGAAGGGCTTGATAGCGAGAGTGATAATTGTAATATCTTATTCCATGATGCTGTGCGGCCATTGGTAAGTGAAAGTATAATAAATAATTGCATTGAGTCACTAAATATATTTGATGCAGTAGATGTTGTTATTCCTTCATCTGATACGTTAGTTGAGGTTTATGATGATGGGTGTATATCTAATATTCCCAACCGGAGTAGAATGAGAAGAGGGCAAACCCCGCAGGGCTTTAAGTTAGGTATCATCAAACAAGCTTATAAGAAAGCCATAAACGAAAAAATAGGGAATTTTACCTGCGATTGTGGTGTTGTACGTTCAATGTTGCCGGGGGTTCGTGTTGCTACTGTCATGGGATCGGAGGCAAACATGAAAGTTACACAGCCTATAGATTTATTTATTATAGAAAAACTTCTCCAAGACTCAAATAAACTTTCATATCGTAATGATGATGACCTCAAATTTATGGAAAATAAAAATGTTGTAATATTTGGTGGGAGTAGTGGTATTGGGGAGGAAATAAAAAAAGCAGCAATACTGCTAAATGCTAATGTTGAGATTGCAAGTCGCAGAGTAAATAATGTTGACATTTCCAATCTTAATGATGTAGAGCATTTTTTGGAAATGGTAAGTAATAAACTAGGATCTATAGATTATATTATTAATACAGCAGGTATTTTGATAAAAAAACCAATTGATGTTCTTGCTGATGATGAAATTTATGATTTAATAAATATTAATTATACTGGTGCAGTAAATATAGCTAAAGCTGGGAAGAAATATTTGAAAAGAACATCTGGCATGCTGCTTAATTTCACCTCAAGTTCATATACAAGAGGAAGAGCTTATTATGCATTATATTCATCATCAAAGGCAGCTATTGTTAACTTCACTCAAGCAATTGCCGAGGAATGGGGGGAAGAGAATATTAAAGTGAATTGTATTAATCCTGAGCGTACCGCTACTCCCATGCGGATAACTAATTTTGGAATGGAACCTACTGAAAGTTTATTAGATCCTAGAGATGTAGCATTAACTAGCCTAAAAGTTTTAGGAATGAATAAAACCGGATTGATCATAGACATTCGTAAAGATGGTCGATAAATAACGGAGAAAACTTGTGTCTTTAGATAAATTATATTACATATACATTGATACTAAAATTGAAGGTGCCATAGAACAACTAATTAGATATTTTAGGACACAAGTTTTCAAGCCCCAACATTGCATTGCAATATACTGCAAATATTATAAAGAAATAGAGTTTCCATTTTCAAGAAAATTTGCTGAACACAATATTTCTTTTAAGTTTATAAGAAAATTTTCGGAAATGGAGCTTAAAGCTGGAAAAGTTGTATTCTATTTGTTTAATGCACAATCTAATTGTCGGGTTGTTGCTAATCGCAATTTAGTTCATATATTTGTTACCCATGGGGAAAGTAATAAACTGGCATCAGTTAAACCAATAATCCGTATTTATGATTATGTCATTACTGCTGGAGATGCTGGGATTGATAGATACTTAAAGGCTGGAATATTTTCTCCATATGATATACAAAATGATAAGATTATTAAGTTAGGTAATACCTTTACAGGTGACAATCTATTTACATTCAATCCCAGCTCAAGACATATTGTTTATGCACCAACATGGGAAGGAGGAATTCCCGAAGAAAATTATTGTTCTATAAGCAAAGAGAGAGCTTATCAAATAGCTAGATTCTGTAAGAAAAATAACATATCAACTATTTATATACAGATACATCCTAATTTAGGACACCGGGATATTAAATACAAAAAACTTCTAAGCGATTGTACAAAATTATTAATTAAGTTTGGTTTGAAAGTTGTAAAAATTAAAAATGATATTATTGAAAGAACATCTTTTTTATACTATTTTACATGTAAAAAAAATACGCCAATAGAAGTATCATTCGCATTAACTGATATATCTGCAATGGAGGTTCAATTTCACTCGAAAGGAATACCATGCGCGGTAATAATGAATAAAAAAATCTCACACATGCCTAGAAAAATGGAAGAGTATTATGAAAAAAACTCATTTAATCATGTTAATACATCTCTCAATTTTAACAAAGATATGAATGATATAAAAAAATATTTGATATCATACTCCTATCCATTTTTAAAAGAAATGTCTTCTTCTGAGAGAGTATTATGGTTATGCAAATACACTACTCATTTGCATAAAGAAAAAAATAATGAGCTAAGTTTGTTATACTGAGTTTAAGGTTAAAATCTAAATCTATATTTTTATCTTTACAACTTTGTTGAGAAATCTCTGGTTTTAAAGTTCATTGAAGATAATTGTTTATAAGTCTAGAGTCTGAGTATACATATAACCCATCAGGTGACTGTTTTCCGCGATTAAGTATTCATCGTCTGGTAATTTCTGACATGATTTTTCTAATTGTTACTGGTAAATATGCCAATGTGAAATAGATTTCGACCCTAATTGTTAATTTTTTAAAGGTTTTATACTCGAGTATAAATATATAAACTTTCCTCTGACAAATATCACTGCTAACACATTAGAATATTGTCGTAACATTTTATATATAACATATTATATGAACGGAGTTTTTATGACACAAAATAAAAAAAAATCAAAATCGATATCATCAGAAGTAAACAACATCATTACTGAAAACATAAAGCTGTTCACAAAAATACCACATTTAATTCATACTGGAGAAGGTATAAATTGTGCATATCAGATAGATATGTGGGTAGATGTCTTCATGTCCTCAGGGGAACCATTTGCTATACTAACAAGAAATATTGAATTGTACCAATGGGCAATACGTAAGTATCCATATTTAAATATAGTCTATGCAAAGCGACCGGTCGACGTAGATGCAGTCTTAAATAATCTTCCATGGCTATATGCTATTTATTACACATCAAATACAGGGAATTTAATTCACACGCTAAAGCATAATAAATTTAAACATATATTTTTAGGACATGGAGATAGTGATAAAGCAGCAAGTGCACATAAATTTTTTAGAGTATATGACGAAATTTGGGTCGCGGGCCAGGCACATATAGATCGTTTTAAAAATGCTAATCTTGAAATTAGACATTTACATTTTGTAAAAGTGGGACGTCCTAATTTAAAAAAAATAATACAAGATGCAATGAGAGAATTTTCATGTGAAAATGAAAGTAAAAATAATACAATAGTATATTTACCTACATGGGAGGGAGTTTATGAGGAGAATAATTACTCTTCAGCGAGGTTATCACCAGTTTTTTTATCACAAATATCACAAAAAACGAACTCAAAGATAGTTGCTAAATTTCATCCATTAACAGGTACAAGAGATCGTTCGATGTCTCAGTTATATACAGCGTTAAATGATACTTTCGCTGATTGTCCATATATGCTTACTGTAACTGACTCCACATATTCCATTCCGAAATTAGTAACGGAGGGTGACTTTTTTATTTGTGATATTTCTGCTGTCGTAAGTGAATGTATTTCCTCTTTACGGCCAATTTTTGTTTACGTTCCTTGTGACAGAAATATCACTATGTCAAATAGTAGTTTGAGCTATGAGGATTATACCTATACTTTTTCGACTATCGAGCAATTAATAGAGCTGATTGATGATGTTATCATCAATGGCAAAGATTATTTAAAAGAAGCACGCTATAAAGCACTGGATTACTTATTAAGTGTTAATGAGACAATTAATGATGAGTTTATAAAACAATTACAGCTAATCTCTCATGCAAATGGAGAAAATGAAAATATTAGAGAGATTATTGTTCAATAGATTTTATTTTTTTTGTTTCATTTGCAATTACTGATATTTCTGCTAGAGAAATACAAATTCACTCTCGCAAAATTCCATGTGACGTAGTATTGAAAAATTAATAGTAGGGATAATATATATTCCAAAAAAGCACATCAACTTTATAAGGGGAATCAAATCAAATGTAATTAAAATATGCCATCCTGCCATTATGATATAATTAACAACTTGATATTGTATTTACTGCCAGAATTAAATGATTGTGTGGTTATGTTCATGAAGATAAGAAGATAAAGATAAAATAGTTTGAATTATATATTAAAATAGTTTTGTTAACAGATGAGTTGTTACTATGATAAATGCATTTAAATTTTATAATGTGTTTTTTTTAATTTTTATTAGTTGTATTGCAAACGCAAACGCAAACGCA
>NZ_VATQ01000020.1:8635-74429 GCF_005781135.1 Escherichia sp. E3659
AAACGCAAACGCAAACGCAAATATCACGTCGGATAATGATGTTTTAATAGATGATAGCTATGTATTAAAAAAAATAAAATTATATCGTTTGGGTAAAGGTAGGAATAATGTTGTTCAGAGTTTTGTGATTGATAATAAAACAGATAGATTATATACACTACATGTGACAGGAAAACCAGAAAAAGGAGTTGTAAATAATTTTGTACTTGGTAAAGGATCTAATCAGATTACGGCTTATTCCTTTCAGAATCCAACAGAATTTATTGGTCATCAAGGTTTAACTTTTGATTATAATAGTGGGTATTTAGTTTCTTCAGCGGGTGATGCATTTAGTTACAAGGGATGGTTTATCACTCATTTTAAATATGCGGAGCGGGCTTTTCCCTATGATGTGAAATTTACAAAAGTATTCGATCGACCATATAATACACGCGTTAATACAATGCCTGTTTTGACCTTAGATGCTAAATATTTAATAGTAAGAAGTAAGTTGAATGGACGGAATTTATTAAGGGTCTATAATAGTGAAAAAGTAGATTTCCGAAATGAGAGTGATATTTCATCAGAAGAGAATTCAGAATGGTTTATTGATAAAGATTTAACCAAAAATAATTATGTGTTACAAGCAATTACCGCTGATGATAAATATATATATTTATTGAGTGGAGGAACAAATAGAGAAAGCAAAAGAATTTATGTTTACACGTTAAAAGGAGAACTTGTAAGAAAGTTTAATAATGTAACAGTAGGAAAAAAAGATTCTCTTAAAAGTGGCAAAGAAAAACATTGGGAGCCTGAAGGTTTAGCGATTGATAGCAAATCAAAATCATTGGTGATTATGTATGCTTTGGGTGATCATAAAAAAAGATTTGCACAATTGTATTATATTCCTTTAGATAGACTTATAGTTGAATAACAATAGTAATTAATATATTTATATTTAATAAATATAAAAGGAAACAATAATGATATTATTTTAAAATGCAAATAAAGTATATAAAAATAATATTTTATTTGTAATTTAATGTATGCATGAAACATTAATGCTTTATCTATTTTGAATAGATTTTTCGTTCAATTTAATATTGAACTATGTTTCATACTTGACGCGTAATACTACTAAAATCCTTATCCACCTTAATATCATGTTCAAAACATCTATCCCCATAATAAACCGCATTAACCTGCGTCTTAACCAATAAATACCCTCGAAACTTCTTAAACAGTTTCATATCCGGTTTAAAGTCGGCCTGCCAGAACTGGTGCAAATGCCCTTGATACGTCAATCCTTTGATGTCGTACAGGGCATTGCCCATCACTTTGAGTGGTTTGTTATGAATCAGCGCAGAGATCCCTGCCGTACTGTTAATCGTCACCACCGCTTTTGCGTGGCGTAATAATTCCGGCATCGGGAGATCGTGCACATAAATGACGCGCTCACCTAAGCCATATTCCTTACTCAACCGCTTAATTAATGGTCGATAGAGTCTGTGACCACGATCCATCGGATGATGTTTGATCACCAAATAACTTTCTTTCGGCGCTTTACGTGAAAATGAGTACATGACTTCATTAATATAGTCACGCACATCGTTATAATTGCTGTGGTTACGAATCTGGCTATCGTTATACACCTGCAAAACGGCAAGATAATAACGCTGATCCAGCTCATTCATTAACCTCGGCAATACCTTACGCTGTGTTACCTTGTAAAGTTGCTTGCGCCAGTACGCACGAACCCAGCAACGAGCTTCATACCACGGGGAAAATGATTTGTGGTGGCGGTAGCGAGGGAACTCATGACGGTAATGCCAACCCATCAGGTAATACCACATCGCATGACCTATACGTTTCATCGTTGAAGGTTTTAAGTTCTCAACGTGCGGCGCAGGCATATCTGGCAACTTACGATAAAAATCCGGATCGCGCGGTAGCGATGAATATGCGTTCACACCGCCTTCTTCCACGGTTATAAATTGCGGACGTAAATATCCTTCTTCAAATGCCAGAAAGCGGATGCCTTTCGACTTTGCCCAGCGTTTTGCTTCTTTGTGCAATGGGCGGCAGTCACCAAAGCAGAGGATGGTATCAAAGTCATATTGTCGGTGGAGATCTCGCAGCCAACCGGGAAACTCTTTCGGCGTTTGGTAGTAAGCCAGGTATTGTCGATGGCGGCAGTAAAAACGATCCCCGCCGTTGAAGACAACATTCACAGCGTTACGGCCTAATGACTCTAACCATTCGGCGACGTCATTGAAAAAAGGTCCCATCGGTCCCTGCAAAAGCAGATATTTTTTACCCGATAATAAAATGGTTAGTGCGTTGTCTTGCATAAATAATTTGCGTAATAGTCAACTATGAAATTGTTTAGCCAAATCTGACCTTGCAGAACATAATTAATTTGCGGTAATAGCGTATTACCCGCCCCGCTTTTTTTCGGGTAATAAACATCGGCTTGCGCGGCGTCTGGATTAAATATTCCGCAGCTTCTTCAACCGTAATAGGTTGTAGCCGTGTTGGGTGGATATAGGTTGGATAAACAATCAACGCCTGATAGATCAAGTCTGCTAGCGTTAATCTGCGCTCGCGGCGCGGGCAGTGATGTTCATCAACGGTTAAACCCCAACCGGCATAGAAGGGCAGGCCGTAACAATGAACTTGTTTGCCATGTAATAACGCTTCAAACCCGGACAATGATGTCATGGTGTGCACTTCATCTGCGCGCTGGATGCATTGAATAATATCTGCGTCCAGTGCCTGATAATCAGCAAGTTCAGCGATCAATTTAGCCGGAATATTGCCCTTGCGATTTCCCACCAGTACATCCGGGTGCGGTTTATAAATAATGTAGGCGTGCGGATTACGCTCGCGCACTGTGCGTAATAACTCAAGGTTGCTCTTAATCGAGACAGTGCCAGTTTTAATAGAGGCATCGTCTTCTACCTGACCCGGCACCAGGATGATTTTTTTATCTTTGGCTTCGGCAGGCAGAGAGAAATCGGCCCCCAGGTTGTATTTGCTCAGTTTGCTCTCAACCAGCCGCTGGCGTAATTTTTCAGCTCGCATCTGCTGCGCCAGCGTTAACTGGCTGTGATTAAGCAGTACTTCCAGGTCGCTGGGGCGCGTGGCGTCATAGTAGATTCCGCGTTTATCCAGTACCAACGATAGCGGCGGCAACAGGTCAGAGCCAAGTCCGGATGAACGCAGAAAACCATCTTCCATTCGCCATAACGGCAGTGATTTTTGCTGCGCTTCGGCTTGCCATTGCTGTTCTCCCTTTACACCCCATACCACGCAAGCGGTGGCCGCAGTACAGCGACGTGTAAAACTCAGTCGGTTTGTCGCCGTTCGTAAGAAAGGTTTCAGGATCGCTGACTTCCACAGCGTTAAGCCTGGCGCCCATAAATAGCCATTACGCTGTTGCTGATGGCTGCGCTGTAATTGCAGCCATTGCAGCACGGTAAACAGATCGCTTGCGGCCCCCGTTAGCGGGTCGATATAGCGACAGTAACGCAGGTATGCTGCGGCAAAAAGTTCTTCCAGCGTGGCAGAACCGCGTCGGGCGGATAACAACGCGGACTTCGGATGGCGGTCGTCTGTTAAGCCCCAGCCTGCATACCAGGGCTGACCGAAACATGTTACTGGTTTTCCTGCCAGTAAGGCTTCAAAGCCGTATTGGGATGTCACGACGTAAACCCGAGAAACGTGTCGCAACAGCGACTGCGGGCTGACATTCTCGGCAATCAAACGTACTCGTTGCGTGGCGCGCAGATCAGCGAAATAACCTGTTTTCTTTCCTTCCAGGACATCCGGATGCACCTTCACCCAAATTTCGGCTTGAGGATTTTCCGCCATCGCGGCTTCCAGCATGGCAGCAAACTCATGCGGGCCAGCATTGCCATACGTCACTGACATATCATTAAATGTCTGATCGACAACCAGAACGATGTCTGCACGTTCTGACTCATCAGCCACAAATGCAGGCGCCAGGTTATATTTCGATAAATCCCCGGTCACGATGGTGTGCATCGCTTCTCTGGCCTGGCTTATCAGAGCTGTATTTCCGGCTTTATTCTGTACCAGTTTCTCCAGCGCCGAAGGCTTGCTGGCATCGTAGTAAATGCCGGAGTCGTCCACCACCAAAGAAAGCGGCGGCGTGCCATTGACGCCAAGATCCAGCGAACGCACAAATCCATCTTCCAGACGAATGACGGGTTTTCCCGCTGCTTTGGCGATGGCGACTGGTTTCGCAGCGCTGGGGCGATGCCCCCACACGGCGATAGCATCGACGTTTTGCGGAACAGGACACAGCAGAGAAAGTTTCTGGCACGGTTGCGCCAGAAATTTCTCCAGATGCGGAATACGCCAGATGCCAGGCGAGTAAATGCCAATCATGCGTTTTCGGCCAGTTCTTGCGCCATCAGAGCGCGCACCTTTTCAAGGCATGCCGGGGTGTCGACGCCCGGACCGGTTGCGGCAACCTCAAATGTGCGAATGTTGATCCCCGCGTTCATCAACCGTAGCTGCTCCAGTGATTCCGCCTGTTCCGGCATGGACTCTGGCAATTGACTGTAGTTTTGCAGCACATCGCGACGATAAGCGTAAATACCGACGTGTTTCAGGTAGCGCGCTTTTTCAGCATTACGCGGATACGGAATCGGCGAACGGCTGAAATAAAGTGCATCCTGGCGGGTATTTACCACCACTTTTACCGTGCTTGGCTCTGTTGCTTCTTCGGCAGAAATCGCGTGGCATAGCGTTGCCACTGGCAACGCGGGGTCATCACGCATTCCTTGTAACAGCGTTTCTACATCCCGCGGGCGAATCATTGGTTCATCGCCCTGCAGGTTAATGTAGATATCTGCCTCGACTTTATGCATCACCTCGACCAGCCGATCGGTGCCGGATTCATGATCGTTGCGCGTCATGATGGCTTTCCCGCCAAACGCCTGCACGGCCTGTTCAACGCGCGGGTCGTCTGTTGCCACCCAAACTTCCGCAACGCCCGCCACCTGTAACGCACGCTCGTAAACATGCTGGATCATCGGTTTGCCAACAATATCGAGCAGTGGCTTACCCGGCAGGCGCGAGGAGCCGTAGCGGGCCGGAATGACAATAACTGCTTTGCTCATTTCAATTCCTTACAAAGACAGAATCACTTTTGCACCCACCGCCAGCTGATAGAGGATGGTGGAAATACCACGGGTAACTTCAATGTTTTTCGATTCATATTTCGGCAGAACCATAATCTCATCACCCGGCTTGAGTGAATCCACATCTTCAGCGTTGACTGCCGCACCGTTCTGACGAATGACGATAATTCTGGCGTTACCCGATTTTTGCGTCAGGCCACCGCATTTCTCGATGTAATCCTCGGTGGTCATTCCCTTCTGCCAGCTCACCGCGTTCGGGAACAGCACCTCGCCATGAACCATAACCAGCGATGTTTTCTCCGGAATATTGATGACGTCGCCATCTTCCAGCAGAACAGAATCAATATTGGACTCGTTGAGGATCACTTCACCTTTCGGAACCACGGTGCGCGCTTTCGCCACAAAGCGGCTGATCAGTTGCGCTTCCTGCATTCGCAGGCTGGCTTCTTCTTTGGTGGAGGACTGGGCGGAAAGTGATGCTTCCTCCAGCTTTTGCAGCGAGAGATTCAGCATCTCTTTCTGCCGCTGGGCCACTGATGGGCGATAAAGCTGAACCGCGTTCATCTGCGACATGCTGTTCGGGCGGACTTTTTCCAGAACCGCACGCATGGTGGAGCCATAAGGCAGCACCATTGCATGTTCGCCAGAGTGCGCGCCTTCAACCCGCACCTGAATGGTGCCGGCATAGCGGTCAGTGCTGACGATTAAGGTATCGCCATTTTGCAACATACGGCCTGGTGCAGAGCTTATCGGGTAGTATTCGCTACGTTTTTGCAGCCCTTGTTTACGCATAATCGTAATGTGCGTCGCACCAGGCTTAGGGCGCGCCCAGCTCAACGCTTCTGTTACAGGAATGCTGCTTTCGCGGAACTCAAAGTCGTAGCTGTTAAAGACATCGCCCTGAACGCTGAACGTATGTTGACGAGGCCCAACGATGATGGTGTCACCATCGGCGAACTGCGAAAGCCCCAGTTTACCGTTCAGCAGGAAGTCATACAGGTTGACGTTGGAGCGCACGCGGTTGCCGCGCTTGACTACAATATCAACGTAACTTCCGCGCTCTGGATCAACGCCGCCAGCCTTGATCAGATAATTGAGTAACGAATCAGACGTCACACCGCCATACAGGCCAGGATTTCGCACAAATCCGGTCACGTACACTTTTACTGGCTGCGCCTGTAATAAGGAGGCGTAGACGTTGACGTTGGACTGGTACACTTCCTTCACTTTGGATGTGACCAGGGTATTTAACTGACTATTACTGACGCCAGCAACTTTCACCGGACCAACGTTCGGCAGGAAAATATTACCTTTGGGATCAACCTGTAACGCACCATCAAAGGTGAACGCACCCCACAAGCGAACCTGAATGCTATCGCCCGGATTAAGAATATAGTCAGGGTTGAATCCTACCGTCGCACCGCTATCCGCGCTGGTGCCGTTGAAAAGTTGAGCGCCAAACATACGGCTCATTACCACCGGCGGAGCGGGCGGCGGGGTATTGTCGAAGCCGCTCATGTTTTGCGTATCCGACTTTTGTCCGCTCAGAATACCGGGCAGTGGCGCTGCTCCTGTCAGGTTTGGGTCAGCGTTAATATCAATGGCCGCGCTGGCCTGCGCCGCGTGACAGGCGGCAATCAGTAAAATTGATTTAAATAATTTCATCACAAACTCATTCAGCGACAGCGTTAATCTCGGTGATCTTCAATAACAGCCAGCAACAGTTTCAGGGTGCCGAACAGCAGGCAGCACACCAGTAACCAACAGGCGATCAAATAAGGGATGTTTGGAAAAGAGGATTCCTGCGGCAACTGTGGCGAACTGATCACAGACAGCACCTTGAGCTTACGAGCCGCTTCTACACGGGTCTTTTCAATGGAGGTCAGCGTCAGTTTGTAGAGCTCGGTGTTGAACTCTACTTTTGATTTGATTTCCTCAAAATCCACCGCCATACGGTTTAGCTTGTCACCCTGTGGCGCTGTGATTTTGCTTTTTTCTTCATCGATTTGTGCCTGCAATGACTGAATCGCATTACGTGCACTCACAACTTGCGGGGCGTCCTCGCGCAGATACGTCAGCAAGTTCCGCAGGTCCGCTTCCATCTGGATCTTCTGGCCCATCAGCGTATTCACTAACGTGCTCGCTGCCTGCGCCTGTGCCTGTGGATCCAGAACGTTGTTGTTGTCCTGATAAGAGAGCAGTTCCGCTTTGCTGGCGTCCAGACGCTGGCGTGCCTTTTCCATTTCCGTTTCTGCAAAGGCAAGCTGGTCACGCGCAATGCGATGTGACATCTCATTGATAAAGCGCTCTGACTCTTTCAGCACGGTCTGGTTAAACTTAAGCGCAAACTCCGGGCTAAAGCCCTGCGTCTGAATATTGAGCAATCCGGTTTTATCGTCATACGAAACGTTGATACGGTCCTTGTAGTACTTCAGGAAGCCTTCTGCGGTTTCATCCTTGCTAAGATGATTAAGAAAATCGAGCCCGCTGTGGCTAAACGCTTCGCGAAAATTCAGTTGCTTATCTAACGCAGCCAGCATATCTGGAGAGTTGATGTACTCTTTCAGATATAACGCATCCTCTGCGGAACTCGGGTTAGAGGCACCCAATAGCAGACCAAAATTTAAACTGCCGCTGTTTAAATCATCTGAGCGTTTAATGGCAACTTTCGATTCGCTCATATAGCGAGGCTGGCTGAAGATAGCCAGATAGATCAGCAGCACCGCCATCGGTGCCAGAATGATGATTTTCGCCAGGTGTTTTTGGATATCTGCCAGTGAGATGGCAGACAAACGAGCACGCATCCAGGATACGGCAGACTTCACTTTTATCAACATGTAACGATTATCAGAGTTTCAGTGGGGCGCAAATTCAATGAGAGACTTAACTCTCGCGCCCTGTTGCTTAATTAGTCGAAAATGCGCACAAGACCAGTGACTTTGTTCGCCTTGTTGGTCACCAATAACGTTGAGACGCGGTGTTTTTGCATCTTTTCTTCCGCTTCGATGATCATGGTTTCTTCTGGCAACGTCAGCGGTTCACGCGTCATCATCTGCGCCGCTGTGGCGGATGTCAGAGAATCTTCTTTTTCCATAAAGCGACGCAGGTCACCGTCGGTGATAATGCCCGCCAGCTCGCCTTCTGCGTCTTCTACCATCACCATTCCCTGGCAACCGCTGGTGATACGTTGAATCACCGTTTTAAAGGGCGCATCCAGATGAACCGAAGGGACATCATGCTGCA
This sequence comes from Escherichia sp. E3659, assembly GCF_005781135.1. Lineage (NCBI taxonomy): Bacteria > Pseudomonadati > Pseudomonadota > Gammaproteobacteria > Enterobacterales > Enterobacteriaceae > Escherichia > Escherichia sp. E3659. Next base: position 17,032 of record NZ_VATQ01000020.1, read on the forward strand.
TGACATCCGCAACGCGGGTCAGCAGGCGACGGCCTAATGAACCGCCCGGGTGATAGCGCGCAAAATCATTCGGCATAAATTTGCGTTGGTGGATCATGGCAATCGCCAATGCATCGCCGATCGCCATGGTCAGCGTAGTGGACGTTGTTGGTGCAAGATTATTCGGGCAGGTTTCATTCGCCATGTGGAGTTCCAGTACGGCATCGGCATTTTTCGCCAGCGTGGAATTTCCATTATTGGTAATGGCGATAATTCGGTTGCCGAAATTCTTCAGTGACGGGACGAGCTTGAGGATTTCATCTGTTTCGCCGCTGGCAGAAATAAGGATCAGAAGATCATAAGGCGTAATCATGCCCAGATCGCCATGGAAAGCTTCTGCGGGATGAATAAAGAAACTCGGCGTACCCGTAGAGGCCAGAGTAGCAGACATTTTTCGACCAACATGCCCTGATTTACCCATTCCCGAAAGAATAACGTGTCCTTTACAATTAATTATCAATTCAAGAGCACGTTGGTACTGAGTGGAATCCAGCTGTTTGGACAAATTTTGTAATGCAGCACCTTGTTCTGCCAGAGTCTGGCAAACCGAGGTAATTAAATATGGATCGATAGTACTGCTCTGGTCATCAGGTAAATGTCTTTCAGACATATCAACTCCTTTGCTCGGAAATAATGCCATAGTCACAACAAACCCGAACCAACAATAAATTATTGATATTAAATCAATTGGTTATAACAAAGTGTTTTAATGAATATAAAACCATGGTCAGCCCATGTGCTTATGTAGGGCTTATCACCTTCTTATTAAGTCGCAATGTCTCGTGGAAGTGCGAAGATGCTGCAATATTACAGGCGAGAAGGGGGAACCAAATTTTGCCCACCTATTTAACACACCCCTACATTATGAACAAGGAATTTAGGATTTTTATCAATCATTAAAATGTTTCGCGATTAACTATTAAGTCGAAAAACAATTTAGCGATTGATTGTTTGCTTATAAAAAAAGAACGTATGTCACTGTTATCAATAAATAAAACACGTCAGTAATGGCGATGATATTTTGTGATTAACTATTTAAGTTGAGTTAATAAACAGATTGACAATCCCCTTGTAAAGCAGAAGAGAATAACAAATTTTTTGCGGTGAATATTGACCAGCATGATAGTTTTGCACTTGATTATTTATGGCGATAAATATGTTTTTAAATCAAACAGAGACGCATTTATCACCGTATATATTTTCCGTGGAAACTATTATTAAGTTAAAAAATAATGGCGGGGATTATCATTCGCTAACCAATAACTGTGCACACTGATAAGGAAGTGCCTCGCATGAAGGCACTTCCAACAACCAACGAGCTCACTCTGGATTCAGAGTGGTTTGTTAATCGCGTCATAAAGATGGTTCAACGTTGTTAAGCGCTTTCTGTATATTTCTCTCAGGCAGGGTTTGTCACTGCCACAACGGCGTCGTTCTGCCAGCCACTGTGCCTGTGATTCTTTTAGTTCCCCGGCGGCACCCATTGCGTAAAGCCCGTGGAGAAATTTGTATTTAACGCTCATCTCCACATCCATGTCATTGAGGGTACGCGACGCACAAATCGCTTTTTCATCCGCACTGCGGGCCTGTCGACAGTCAAAACTGGCTGCCGTGACAGAGAAAGCAGGCAACGTAATGATGAGAAATGCCGTAAGTATATTTTTCACTGGTTGGCTCCTTCAGAAAGAATAACTGGCCCTGGAGCCATGGTCAGGGCTCTGTTTCTCGTCAGCCTGAATCCTGTTGCTTCCCCGGTTTTTACTGACAGTTGACATTCGAAGTGAAACGGCGTCCAGCTAATCCCCCTGCGGTACTGGCCATTGCCTGTCAGTAGTGCAGGTGAGAGCAGTCGCTGCATATTATGTTTTCCCTGATCGAAAATAACCTTATCTACGTCGGGGTACTGCTTCTGCAGCTCTTTTATTGCGAGCGGTCGGCAAATAAATTCGGCTACGCGCTGAGCTTCAGTCCAGTTGTTATTGACAAAATTACGGTCATTCTTCCCTTTTACCTCACGATTGATAACGCTATTCAGATGTTTTACCTGGACAGAGTTCAATGTGACGTTCGTTGCAAATGCAAATCCGGTATACATACAGGATATCGCAGTAATAACAACCAAATACTTACTAATCCGAAATACTCCATTACGCATAAGTACCTACTTTTACTGTGCAATTACAATGTCTATGTGAATATAAGTGGTGAAAATAAATAATTTGCTGCGCTGCATCAATGTTTATGCTTAATCAGAGTATTCCTGAAGGTGCTTCTGGATGCAAAAATGCAAAATTCCGATTACCTGAAATAAAAATATTAAGAAGTAAATCTTCTTTCTACGGTATTTAACCTATTAGAAACTGGTTTGACTTTAAGCTGGAGCGTACAAAGAGGAAATGCCAGTGCATGGTGAATATTCACGGTTTACTATAGTGATGGATTTTATATACAAACGAATTACTTCGATATTACATCGCAAAAACACTCAGGGCTGCCGCCTGAGGATCATGAAGAATGTTGTTATATAATAAGTCAGCATTTCGCACTTTGTACAATCTGGGTTAGGGTATAAAAAATAATGTAGTTACGTAATGAAAATATAATTCAGAACATGTATAAAGTCGTTTTTTAATTGCTTGATATGTCTAAAATTATTCTTGTTTTTTGGCAAATTTCTTATTGTTTTTTATATTCAATTTATTGATCTATATTGTTTTTTTGAAATTGATATTGCCCTAGTATCCGGTTAAGGAAATATTGTTGTTAATTTGACTTTAACTGAATTACGTGAGGGAACTATGAGTGACAGCTTCCAGCGGGAGATCCCGAAGGCCCGTATTAATCTAAAATTAGAACTGCATACAGGTGGCGCAAGCAAAAAAATGGAATTACCCCTTAAGTTACTTATTGCGGGTGATTTTAGTAATGGTCAGGAATCCGCGCCATTATCAGAGCGTAAAAAAGTTAATCTTAACAAAAATAACTTTGATGCAGTCCTTTTTGATTATTCACCAAAAGTAAATCTTATCGTTAAAAATACGCTTGCTGATGACGATAGCGAAGAAAGCATCAAACTGACATTCCGCAGTATAAAGGATTTTTCCCCGGAACAAGTCTCCCGGCAAATACCGCAACTGAAGGCCATGCTTTCCATGCGTAATTTACTTCGTGATTTAAAAGCAAATCTTCTGGATAACCAGGCTTTCCGCAAAGAACTGGAAAATATTCTGCTGGACCCGGCATTAAGCGCAGAACTCAGAGCCGAACTCTCAGCCCTGGCCCCAAAACAGCCATAACGATCATGACGATTTAACGGATTAATAAGGAATATGTTGATGTCTGTAAATAATGAGAATGCCACTGCTGGCGAGAGTGTGGTCCTTGAACGTCCTGTGGCAAGTGGAGTTTATGCGTCCCTGTTTGAAAAAATTAATCTGAGCCCAGTCTCAGAGTTGAGTGCACTGGATATCTGGCAGGATGCACAGGCGATGTCAGATGCAACCGCGGATGAACGTTTAACGGCCGGGATGCAAGTGTTCCTGGAATGTCTGACTAAATCCGGCTCTAAAGTTGAAAAGCTCGACAAAAATTTGATTGACCACCATATCGCTGAACTGGATTACCAGATAAGTCGTCAACTCGATGCAGTTATGCATCACGAGGCCTTTCAGGCGGTAGAAAGCCTGTGGCGGGGCGTGAAATCGTTGGTTGATAAAACCGATTTCCGCCAGAACGTGAAAGTTGAACTGCTGGATATCTCTAAAGAAGACCTGCGCCAGGATTTTGAAGATAGCCCGGAAATTATCCAGAGTGGTTTGTACAAACACACATACATCGATGAGTATGACACGCCGGGCGGTGAGCCGATTGCCGCGCTGATTTCCTCTTACGAGTTTGATGCTTCTGCGCAGGACGTGGCGCTGATGCGTAATTTGTCAAAAGTATCTGCTGCGGCACATATGCCCTTTATCGGTTCTGCGGGGCCGAAATTTTTCCTGAAAGAGTCAATGGAAGAGGTCGCGGCCATCAAAGATATTGGTAACTACTTTGACCGCGCCGAGTACATTAAATGGAAAAGTTTCAGGGATACGGACGACTCCCGATACATGGGGCTGGTCATGCCTCGCGTGCTGGGCCGTTTGCCGTATGGTCCGGACACAGTACCGGTTCGTAGTTTTAACTATGTTGAAGAAGTGAAAGGCCCGGATCACGATAAATACCTGTGGACCAATGCCTCCTTCGCTTTTGCGGCCAACATGGTGAAAAGCTTCATCAACAACGGCTGGTGCGTGCAAATCCGTGGCCCACAGGCCGGTGGTGCAGTGCAGGACTTGCCCATTCATCTGTATGATCTCGGCACGGGTAATCAGGTCAAAATTCCGTCAGAGGTGATGATCCCGGAAACCCGCGAATTTGAATTCGCAAATCTTGGATTTATTCCCCTGTCGTACTACAAAAACCGCGATTATGCCTGTTTCTTCTCGGCGAACTCCACGCAAAAACCTGCGCTCTACGACACTGCTGATGCCACTGCTAATAGCCGCATCAATGCGCGTTTGCCGTACATCTTCCTGCTGTCGCGAATCGCTCATTACCTGAAGCTGATTCAACGGGAAAACATTGGTACAACCAAGGATCGTCGTCTGCTGGAACTGGAGCTTAATACCTGGGTTCGTGGGCTTGTGACGGAAATGACCGATCCGGGCGATGACTTGCAGGCTTCTCACCCGCTGCGTGACGCGAAAGTGCTGGTGGAAGATATCGGGGATAACCCAGGCTTCTTCCGCGTGAAACTCTTTGCTATCCCTCACTTCCAGGTGGAAGGGATGGACATCAACCTATCACTGGTTTCACAGATGCCAAAAGCCAAGTCGTAAGGTGAGGGGAAATCAAGGATGAAAATTTTTCGCCCACTTTGGGAGGACGGGGCTGCGCTGGCCCCGCAACAGTTCCAGCAGCAGGCCCGCTGGAATGCGCACATTGCCGATACCGTTGCAAGGATGGGGATTTCCCATCCCTGGGGCGTGGTGAATGCTGAATTTGACACCGCCGCCCTGGCGCTGTCACGGCTAAATGCTACCCGTCTGGTAGTACGTTTCCAGGATGGCACGATCGTTGATACCGACCTGGCGGATAATCTTCCTCCGGTTTGTGATTTATCCGTCGCAATGTCAGCGACCACCTTGCCTTATACCACCATCTTACTGACACACAGGCAGAACCTAAACTCCAGGCCCAGCAGCGTCTGCGCGCTGATGACGCACTGCTGGATGATTGGCATCGTCGCGGTGAGCCTGTGCGCTATCGCCTCGGACTGTATCAGGGGCTGCGTCTTGTACCTGTCATTGAAGCCGTCATGAACGACCTGGTACCACCGCTGCTCTCTTCACCTGTTATCCAAAAAATCGCCCCGGGGCAGAAGATTATCCGCCTCGACAGTATGTCGCTATTTGATTCCGGCAAATCGGTGCTGAAGGCCGGGTCCACCAAAATGTTGGTTAATTCACTGGTGGGAGTCAGAGCAAAACCGGGCTGGTTGATTGTGGTCGCTGGCCACACGGATAACACCGGGAACGCACAACTAAACCAGACGCTTTCTCAGAAACGTGCCGAAGCGGTGCGCGTCTGGATGCATGAAACCGGTGACGTACCGGAAAGCTGTTTTGCGGTACAGGGCTATGGCGAAAGCCGTCCGATCGCAACCAATGACACCCCGGAGGGCCGTGCGCTCAACCGGCGTGTCGAAATCAGTCTGGTACCGCAGGCTAATGCCTGTCAGATACCTGGACACACCCTGGCGTCATCGCAGGATGATGGCGCATCACAACATAATGGAGAGTAATTCCATGGCAATACCTGTTTATCTTTGGCTGAAGGACGATGGCGGCGCGGACATCAAAGGGTCTGTGGACGTTCAGGATCGTGAAGGCAGCATCGAAGTCGTGGCTCAGGAACACAACCTGTACATCCCGACTGATAACAACACAGGCAAACTGACCGGCACCCGTATCCATACCCCGTTCCTGTTCACCAAGGAAATCGACTCATCCAGCCCGTACTTGTACAAGGCAGTGACCACCGGTCAGACCCTCAAGTCTGCCGAATTCAAGTGGTACAAAATCAACGACGCAGGCCAGGAAGTGGAGTACTTCAACACCAAACTTGAGAATGTGAAAGTGGTGAAGGTGAATCCTGAAATGTATGACATCAAGGATCCTTCTAAAGAGAAGCACAACCACCTTGAGCGCATTGAACTGCGTTACGAAAAAATCACCTGGACCTACAAAGACGGCAACATCATTCATTCCGATTCCTGGAACGAACGCGCCACCGCCTAAGCCACGAGCGGGCAGAGTTTCTCTGTCCGTTTTTTGTTTTTGCTGAACGTCTGAAGCCAACGGACTTTCAGCAAAAACTCCACAATCTGCCAGCACGACCGTATGCGCTTTGGTCTTCCTCACGGAAAACAGCGAGGGGCGGTAGCGTGTTCAGAAACCGACAAAGAGAGATATTCATGGAAAATCCAGCCATTTTGCTGCGACGTCTGAACCCTTATTGCGCCCGTGCGATGGAAGGCGCGGCTTCACTCTGTCAGATTCGCGCGCATGCGGAAATTTTGCCAGAGCACTGGCTGCTGAAACTTCTTGAGCAGGGCGAGGGGGATCTCACAGTGCTGGCACGCCGCTACGAGTGGGACATGGACACTCTCTGGCAAGATTTACTTGCCTGGCTCGACAAACAACCGCGCTCGGTGCGCCATCGCCCGCAGCTTTCAGAAAATATCCAGGTATTGATGCAACAAGCCTGGCTGATTGCCTCACTGGCGGGAGAAGAACAGATTCGAAGTCACCACCTGCTGATGGCGCTGGTGGCTAAACAGAAGCTGGTGCGCTGCGATGGTCTGTGGCCATTGCTGACTCTGGGCCAGAGCCAGTTAGAGTGCCTGCGCCCGCTACTGGATGCTCAGTCAGACGAGCGTGCGCAGGTACAGCAGGAAGCCGAACTCACGGGGAGCCATGGTGGGGACGTGGAGTTTATCGGGCGTCCAGTCGGGAGTGAGATGAAAGAAGGGGAACTGAGTCCGGCGCTGCAGAACGCGCTGGATAAATTCACCCATGACGTCACCGCCCAGGCGCGTGAAGGTAAAATTGATCCGGTATTTGGCCGCGATAGTGAAATCCGCCAGATGGTGGACATTCTTTCTCGTCGCCGAAAAAACAACCCAATCCTGGTCGGTGAGCCCGGTGTCGGGAAAACCGCACTGGTAGAAGGTCTGGCGCTCAGAATCTCTGACGGTAATGTCCCTGAATCCCTCAAACCGGTGGTGCTACGCACTCTTGACCTCGGGCTGCTGCAGGCGGGGGCGGGAGTGAAGGGGGAATTTGAGCAGCGCCTGAAAAACGTGATTAATGCTGTACAGCAGTCTCCGGTACCTATCTTGCTGTTTATCGATGAGGCCCATACCATCATCGGCGCAGGTAACCAGGCTGGTGGTGCTGATGCTGCCAATCTGCTGAAACCTGCCCTGGCGCGCGGTGAGTTACGTACCATCGCCGCGACGACCTGGTCTGAGTATAAACAATACTTTGAGCGCGATGCCGCACTCGAACGCCGCTTCCAGATGGTGAAAGTTGACGAACCGGACGACGACACGGCTTGTCTGATGTTGCGTGGCCTGAAATCCCGTTATGCCGAACATCATAATGTGCACATCACTGATGATGCGGTGTGCGCTGCCGTTACGTTATCCCGACGTTATCTGACAGGCCGTCAACTCCCGGACAAAGCCGTTGACCTGCTCGACACTGCAAGCGCTCGCGTGCGTATGAGTCTCGACACCGTACCCGAACAGTTGACCCGTATCCGTTCCCGGATTACCTCTCTTGAAATGGAGAGACAAGCGCTACAGGAAGACATTACCGTCGGTAATCAAAACCACGGTGAACGCTTGACGGCAATCGAACAGGAAGAGAAAAACGTCATCGTTGAACTCCACGAACTTGAAACCCAGTACGGCCAGGAACTGAAACTTACTGAACAACTACGGGAAAGCCGCCAGGATATTTCCCGTCAGAGCGAAACGCATGCCCTGCAACAGGAGCTGAACGGTGTGCAGCAGGGCAATCCGTTGTTGTCGGTGGATGTGGATGTGCGCACTGTTGCAACAGTGATTGCCGACTGGACCGGCGTGCCGCTTTCTTCGCTGATGAAAGACGAACAGACCGAACTGCTTACCCTGGAAAATGAAATCGGCAAACGTGTAGTCGGTCAGAATGTTGCGCTTGAAGCCATCGCCCGGCGCCTGCGCGCCGCTAAAACCGGCCTCACCTCTGAGAATGGTCCACAGGGTGTATTCCTGCTGGTTGGTCCAAGTGGTGTAGGAAAAACTGAAACCGCGCTGGCACTGGCGGATGCGCTGTACGGTGGCGAAAAATCGCTGATTACCATTAACCTGTCGGAATACCAGGAGCCACACACAGTTTCCCAGCTGAAAGGTTCTCCACCTGGTTACGTCGGTTACGGTCAGGGCGGCATTCTTACTGAAGCCGTACGTAAGCGTCCGTACAGTGTGGTGCTGCTCGATGAAGTCGAAAAAGCGCACCGTGACGTGATGAATCTGTTCTATCAGGTATTCGATCGTGGTTTTATGCGCGACGGCGAAGGGCGAGAAATCGACTTCCGCAATACCGTTATTTTGATGACCTCCAACCTCGGTAGCGACCACCTGATGCAGTTGCTGGACGAACAACCGGAAGCCACGGAGGCAGACCTGCACGAACTGCTGCGCCCGATACTGCGCGACCACTTCCAGCCCGCGCTGCTAGCCCGTTTCCAGACCGTGATTTACCGTCCGCTGGCAGAAGCAGCCATGCACACGATTGTGGAGATGAAACTCTCCCAGGTCAGCCAGCGCTTACAGCGCCACTACGGCCTGACCACGCTGATTGACGAAAGCCTGTACGACGTGCTGACCGCTGCCTGCCTGCTGCCGGATACCGGGGCGCGCAATGTCGACAGCTTACTCAACCAACAAATTCTGCCGGTGCTGAGTCAGCAATTGCTGGTTCATATGGCGGCGAAACAAAAGCCAGCGTCGTTGACGCTGGGGTGGAATGATGAAGAAGGGGTTGTGCTGGAGTTTAAATATGACTGAAGGAACCTTATGAGTCTGACAGATACCATCTTCAGCACGGCGAAAGTGGCAGTGACAGACCCGGTCGCCAGCACGAACAGTGATGCGGTGGAGGTCAATTGATGAGCACGTTAAATGCCCTGGTTAGCGCCTGTCAGACAGAGCCGACGACACTCCTTGACGCGACCCGTGAGCGAGTAGCGCAGTGGAACAATTGGCTGCAGCCGTTACCCGGAGAGTCATCAGTGGGAGATGACCCAGGTTATGACGATGGCTTCCAGCAAATGCGCGAGGAGGTCAACAAACTTTCCGGGGCGGATACTGAGCTTATCTGCCAGCTGGCGGAGAAAGTGCTCACCACCACTGCTAAAGACATTCGTGTGGCGACGTATTACTGCTGGGCCAGGTTGCATCGTGAAGGCGAGCAGGGGCTGGCAGAGGGGCTCGAACTGCTGGCGGGGCTGATAGACCGCTTCGGTGTGCAACTGCATCCACAGCGCAACCGCAGCCGTAAGGCAGCACTGGAGTGGCTGGCAGGTTCACGCATGACGGATTCTCTTTCACTGTATCCGGAAGTGGTCAGGGAAGATGCGCTGCGTACCATCGGCGCGCTGCTGCTGATAGCGCAGCTCACTGAAAATGAGCCGGATGAAACCCGCCCAGGACTTAACGCGCTGTATGGTGCGCTGGAAAACCGCCTGCAGAAAGCGGGCGGAGTGGATGCCGTTGTACCGCAGAACGCCAGTACTACTGAGACACTTTCCACGGCGAGCCACAGCGATGCCCCTGCTATCGGGAGAATCACTTCCGGTCAGGATTTGCTGGCGCAGGCGCGCACTCTTAGCGAATACCTGCGCGAACAGCCCGACGGCTGGTTGTCGGCGCACCATCTGATGAAAAGTCTGCGTCACGATACCCTGCAGGCTATTCCTGCTCCAGATGCACAGGGGCGAACTCGCATCGAACCCCCAAGAGCAGACCAGCGAGCGCTGCTCAAACGCCTGTACCTGCAGCAAAACTGGGCTGAGATTCTGGAAACGGCAGACAGTACCTTTTCCCGCGGTGCCAACCACCTGTGGCTGGATCTGCAATGGTATATCCATCAGGCGCTGACGAAGTCCGGTAAGGAGATAGTGGCTGACATTATTGCCGCTGATCTGAAGGGGCTACTGACCCGACTATCCGGGCTGGAGACGCTGGCATTCAGTGACGGTACGCCGTTTGCTGATGAAGTGACGCTTAACTGGATCCAGCAGAGCGTACTGGATACTACTGCTGGGTGGGGCAATGAAACGCCTTCCGCCCGTATGGACGAAGTGAACGACGACATTCTGGCACTGGAGCCGGAGGCCGTGGCGCTGGCGGACAGCGAAAGCCCGGATGTGGCACTGAGCTGGTTACAGCATCGACCGGGCATCGCCACTGTGCGGCAGCAGTGGCTGCTGCGCCTGCTAATGGGGCGTATCGCAGAGCAGTACGGAAAAAATGAGCTCGCGGTGCATCTGTTTGCAGAACTGGGTGAGCGAGCCAGAGAAGTGGCCCTTAGCGAGTGGGAACCTGAGCTGCTGTTTGAGGTACAGGCCCGTCATCTGAAACTCCTCAGACTGAAAGCCAGCCGCAGTGAGGCTGACAAGATTCGCCTCGGGCCTGCTATGGAAAAATTGCTAGGCGGGCTGGTTCAGCTCGATCCGGCGCGGGTCGCGGTGTTATGTGGTTAGAGAAAGTTATTGGCTGGATAAAAGGAGGATGAATAAGTGTGGCTCATAATTTATAGCAAGGTACTTTCTCACATTTTTTCATCTGGTCAGTCATTCAGAAAAATAACTACTGAATTTGAGATTTTAAATGAGGAGATAAAACCTATGTCTCTGACTACTCGCGAAGTGGTGAGATAACTTCCACTTTTGGGGAAGAAAACATTGTTTCCTATATTTTGAGTAACTATTTTATGGAAGATTTAACCCTGCGTTATTACGACGCAGAAATGCGCTACCTGCGTGAAGCCGCGAAAGAGTTTGCACAAAGTCATCCGGACCGGGCAGCGATGTTAGACCTGGATAAGGCCGGCACTCCGGATCAGGTGAATAACACCTGGCGGATCGTGTTGGGTCGTGACGACCTTGACCCGGATTCAGCCAGAATCATTGAAGCAGGGAGTGAACGGTTGACTCTGAAGGCGTTGAAAGATGAATGACACTCCGCGTCCGTCGCTATATGAAACCCTGTTTGGGAATTTTACCGGAGGTCTGGATCTGAATCAGGTTAGCGAGCAGAACCAGATAATTCTCTCAGTACTGGACAATATGCAGCGCATTCTTAACAGTCGTGCCGGCACGCTGGCGCATCTGCCGGACTATGGTCTACCGGATATGACCAAAATTCTCCAGGGAATGCCGGGGACGGCGCATGAAATGATGGGGACGTTATCAACCGTACTGCTCAAATATGAGCCGCGCCTGAAAAAAATAACCGTTGTTCTGCTGGAACAGGCAGTCCCTGGCGAGCTGTGCTATGCCATTGACGCTGAACTCAAAGATGTTGGTCTGGTGCGTTATGGCACTGAATTTATGCCTGAAGGGCGAGTCCTGTTGAGACACCTGAAACAGCAGTATCTCGACACGGCAGCTCGTATTTAAGGTCTGGTTTTAGCGTTTCTCCCTAACCCCGTCAGTATCTGCTACGCCCTGAATATGCAGAACACGAAGCTGCATAAACAATCATCTTCTATAACCGCAAGTACGTCAGATGGATAACTGGTCATGAATGACATTACCCCACGTAGAATCAAAACCGGCGGTGACCCGCGCAGGCTACCGGATTATGCCGCTTTGTGTGATGAACTAAATAAGCTAACGCATCCGGCACGTCCTGATGTGAACTGGCGTTATGCTGAAAAACTGTGTCTCTCACTGTTTGAGCAAAATGGTGTTGAGCTGCAGACAGCGGCCTGGTATACGCTGGCCCGTACGCAGCTGGCCGGATTGTTTGGTCTGAATGAAGGGCTGGCAATACTGGAGGCTCTGATAAGCCATCAGTGGGGCGTGCTTTGGCCACAGCCTGTCCATGTTCGGATTGAGATCCTCAGTAATCTGAGCCAGCGTTTGCAACAACGGATGCGCTCACTTCCGCTGAAATACAGCGACCTTAGCCAACTGTATCGGACAGAGCAACTGCTTACCCGTTTGGGGGCAGTTTTACAGCGCCTGGAACTCAGACATCTCAGTCAGCTGGATACATTGCGTACCCTGATACATAACAACGCTGTCAGGCTGGAGAACAGCGATGACACAATCTGTACAGGGGCGACAATTCAGTCGGGTATCGTTTCGCATGATCCGGTCATGAATGACGTGGGTATAACAACAAGTTCCCATACTGGTCGTTCGTTTGAAGATATCCGGGCGCCAGACAGTGCAGTGCAATGGGTGTACGTTACGCAGCCGAACGTGGAGGTACTGCCGGCAATACCTGAGCCAGTAAAAAAATGGAAATCTTTTGTCGGTGGGATGTGTACCATGCTGGTGATAGGTGCAGCAACGCTATGGACGTGGCAGTTTTTGCATCGGCCGGACCCGTTACAAACCCAGTTTACTGCTTCTCTGGCACCGTTACCCGCCGTACTCACGCCTGAACAATTGGATTTATTGCGTCAGCAATCGCCGTTGCCACAAGCTTTAATTACGCAAACACAACAGCAGCTTACGCTTCTGGACAAGCTACCGCCGGACTGGCTCATAACCCGGGAAAGGCAGCTTGTCGAACAGGCCCGGGTGATATGGCCGGAGCGCGCAAAGCCCCTGATACAGCAGTGGCAGCAACAATTTAATGTCGCTGCGTTGCCGACAGAAAATTTGAATGGCTGGCATCAGGGAATGGTTACGCTACAGAAACTGAGTGAACGACTGAACGGACTGGATGAGCATAAGGGGAAATACATGACGGTCAGCGAGCTGAAGTCAGTGGTGTTTTCAACGATACAGTCTTTTAATCAATCCATACCGGCTGAAGAGCAACTGCGGATACTGGAACAGTCGTCGGCGGGACAACCACTTCCACCTGCCGCAGGGGCTGAGGCAGAGATGCATCTGAAACAGCTCATCGCCAGATATGCCGACATTAGACAGAATGCTTTGAAATTAAAAGGCGTTAACGATTACGAATGACCTGTAGCAACGATCTGAAATTTACCGTAGCCAGAAAAAGAAAAAGCCCCGCTTTGCAGCGAGGCCTTATAAATTTGGTGCCGGACTCGGAATCGAAGATTGCTTCTATCATGTTGATATAAATCTGATTTGTTTGGTTTGGTGAAAAATGTACCCTCTTTTGTACCCTCAGTTCCTTTTGCTGCGAAAAAGGAATCAAACCCGGGAATTGGGAGATGAGGTGAAAAGGGGGACGCATATCCTGGTCCATTTCAGTATGTGTTATCTCTGGTTTTTGCCGTTTCTGCTGTTGTATACCCACTCAGCAATAAACTGTTCCGCGGGTAGTGGAGGTGCATAGCGGTATCCCTGCAGATAGCTGCTTCCTTTCTCTGTCATGAACAACTCCTGTGATTCGGTTTCAATGCCTTCGGCAATGATATCAATACCTAACCGACGAGCCAGCTCAATAACATTTTCTACTATATGCCCGGAGATTTCATCCACGCCGACCATTTGTACAAACCCTTTGTCGAGTTTGATGTAATCGACAGGAAACGACAGCAGGTAGCTGTGGGTTGCATAGCCAGTACCAAAATCATCCAGAGCAAACAATACTCCCTGTTGATGTAATTTCGCAAATAACGCTTTTGATTCTGCTGTGACGGATAGCTGGTTTCGTTCTGTCAGTTCCAGAACCAGTTTCACTTTCCCTTTCGGGAAGGTGGATAGAAACTTTATACAGCTATCTTCCAGCCCCGGGGACAGAAAATGCGCTGGTGAAATATTGATCCCAATATGAAATTGATCTGGTAAAAAATGTGCAACAGGATTAAGGCTATGTTCGACCTGAGACATCAACTGTTGCGTTATCGGGGCAATTAATCCGGTGGACTCTGCCAGCGGGATAAACTGATCTGGTGGGATAATCCCGCTGACGGGGTGATGCCAGCGAATCAGTACTTCGCAGCCGGTCAGCTGGTGATTTTTAGCTGAAATGATGGGTTGAAAATAAGGTCTGAACTCTCCGTGAGCAAGTGCATTTTTCAGCATATCGAGCGGGGTGGATGGACGACGGCGGGGCAGCAGAAAGGCTGTGAGTATTCCACCGAAGATGGCAACAGGGAACATATACCAGGCCTGTCTCCAGGCGTAGATAAGTTGCATTTTCACCGGGATGGTATAAATCAGGGAGAACGGATATTTTTTTGAATGACTTTCTTTTTGTATGCCGCTGTCGTCCGGGAGCAGAGTGACATTTTTTCCGCTGGCTGACAGGACCGTGTTTCCCAAACGGAATTGTATTGCAGGAACCGCATGAACCACAGAGATGATGTCCTGAATAAAATAATAATCCGTGGCGGTAATGACCGTACCGTTTTTGTAAGGTGTTTTTAACAGGATCCAGGGCAGAGTACCTGTATCTTCAGGAAAACGAATCAGCATATCGTGCCGCCACCGTTCCTTTTCAGCAACTGGACCGACAGGCAAACCGGGGTGGGTGCTGCAAAATACAGCCTCTTGTCTTGCCAGGCTTAGTGCACGAAGTTGGGGGCGCTTCAGCAGCAGATTGCTTAATTCACGCTGAGTATCTGCGTTACAGTTATTCAGAAGCAAATGTTCTGCTTCCGGGCTGATGCTGTTGTTCTGATTGAGAATGTTTTCTATATAGCCAAGTGCGAAATTAACTCTGGTCTGGCTGTCATTCACCAGCTCTGCTTTTTTCCAGAAAAATGTCAGCAGAACAATGAACAGAAATACCAGGCCACCTGCCACCATAGCTGGAGTATGTTTTTTTACAAATAATCTGGAAAACATGGTTTTTTGCTCTGAATGACGCCAGATTTATCAGAATGTTTTTGTGTATGTACTGAGTCTGTGCTTTGGGTTAAACGGACGATAAGGTTTCCGGATAGTATTTCGCAATAATATCATTCAGCCTGTCAACCAGTTCTGGTTTCCTGAACGTGATGTGCGCGGAGCCTTTCTTAAAGTATCTGATGCTGAACATCTCATCTTCATAGCACTCTTTACCCTGAACAGACCGGATGTGATCATCCAGATGAATGGTGATGTTTTCCCGGTTGTCGGGGATCGGTTTACCGCTGAACAGGTGCAACATTCTTTCCAGATCGGCGAGTCGGTCAGCCTGTTGCCCGGTGATAAGATGAAATCCCCACCGGTCCCACCTTACCAGGTTGTTAATGATAATTTTACTGCCAAATTTACAGGGGCAATTAGTTTTGTAATTCCAGCTCAGTCCCCTGAAGACGTTGATCACCCCTCGCTCAAACACTTCATCTTTGTTCTGGTGCAGTTGTTTAAATGTGCTCAGAATGTTCGCTTCGCTGATTTCCGGAAAATTATCGTATTCCAGTGACCGGTACCATGTCTCACGGGCCTGCGCATCCATTAATGACAGCATCCCGGAACGTTGCATCAGGTCACGCCAGATTTCGCGATCGAGATTGCGGGTGATGGCTTTCATTGCCGTTTCAGGTTTTTCCATCAGCCAGCAACCGCAGCGAAAATCCTGTTTCATCGCCCAGTCCAGTGCGGTTTTACCGCCAATACTTTCTGTCATTGCTGAGATTTCTGCCAGTTGCCGGGTAAGTGTGTCGATTTGCAGCAGCGTACTCTTTCGTACAGCCAGAATGTGGCGGATACTGGTTGAGTAGATAACGTCCGTATGCCCGTTGACCACTTCCGGACGGGGGGCTGTGATTTCAGACATAATCGATATTCCTTTTTGCAGATAAATGAAAACGCCAGCCCTGTTCAGGCTGGCGTCAGTGGAATGAAGTCTGGTGAGTAAGACTCACCGGTTCTGTTGCAGAAGTTGCAGTTGGCGCAGGGTACGGATATCCTCCCTGGCCTGTTCAATACAGGGCAACAGTGCTGCCGAATCCGTTTTATCCTCATCGTTGTCAAAGATAATTTCCGATTCGCAGTCAATATTGTCCTGCAGCCACGCAATGAGGATATCCAGCGCTGTTTCAGTGGTTAATGGCATCACGCTCTGTATCACTGTATTGTCTTCCGGCAACTGATGAGGGCTGGCAGAAGTTGCCGGTGTTTTGGTAGCGTCACGTTCATCCACCACGCGGAGTGAATAACCGTTTTCAGCGACTTTGTTAATCAGTTCAGCGAGCTTAATACCATCGACGTCAACGACAATGCGCCCCATGTTCAGCGCCTGCATGTTAACGCTGTCTGCCTCCAGCGTCAGGGCCAGTTTCATTGTTTCGCCTCCGGATGCTTCCCTGGGTAATGTCATTTACCGTTCTGTAATTGTCGCGGGTCATCAGGCCTGTCGCCCGGCGGGCCCGGAGGATATCGATGCTGTTTATTAACTGAGAGTGGGTACAGGTGCTGAATCCCGGCTGGTCGGTACGTACCAGCGCGTATTTTTCAACGAGAAAGTTCACCGCATCACACAGTGAAATGCCAGCTTCAATATGCTGCTCAATCACACGTTCATCGGCGAACGGTGTGTCATTTAGCGTGAGGCCGTAATGCTGGTCCAGCAGTCGGGTGAGCAGTGTCTGCCAGATGGTGACGGGAGACGGGCAGCGCGATGCCTCCCGTACGTGTGTGTCGGGTAATGTGTTCATACTGAAGATTTTCCTGATATGCAGAGATGAAAAATGGGAAAGTGGCGTGGTGAAAACACCAGGCCGTAGCAGAAGGCTATTCTGGAGAGTTAATTTTTCATTTCGGGTGTCGGATAAACAGCCAGATAAACGTAACCACAGGAGCCGAGGGTGTCAGCTTCACAGGTCAGCCCCTTCGCATACAGTGTCACGGTATGCTGATGGCGGGGATTCAGTTCACCGCTGGTGAGCATGAGCTCCAGTTGTTTCATCAGCAGCGGAAAGGCCTGGTCCAGATGGTACGCATCCGCGTCGCTGAACCGGCCTCTGATGCCGGCGCGGTCTGCAAGGTAATGCAACCGGTTGCCTTCCTGCACCAGACGGGCGCCAAAACAGGGCGTCACAGTGCAGGGTAGTCCCCACCAGGGACGGTCGTGATTGTCATCGGTATGCGTTGTCCTGGAGAGTGTGTCTGACACGATAAAATCCTCACAGAAAATCGGTGAATGATAGTTTAATGATGACGGGTCAGCCGGCGCGCAGACCGGCTTCGGTGACGGTGTATTCGTTGATGAGCAGGGCCTCATCCACAGCGGCGTCTGAGGTCAGCCAGTCGTACTCGTTTTCCAGTTGACGGTACAACCAGAAGGCCAGGTCGCGCAGGGCTTCGCTGACAGCGGCTTCCGCATCGGCTGTCATAGCCTGACCAGTCGGACTGTTCCGGGTAACAGTGATATCCATGCTGTACGGATGGCAGTAACGTCCCCGGTGGTGGATTTCAGCCTGCAGTTGCCAGAAGTTACGTTTCTGCACCGCCTGCAGGACATCCGCGATACGATGGAGTTCATGGTCCTGTGTGGCATACTCCCGGAGCCTCCTGGCTGTTGCTGACTGCCAGTGCCAGCGTCCTTCAAAACAGGCTCCGTCCCCCTGGCTGCAGAATCCGCTGAACCAGATGCACGGCTCTTCCATAAACCTGCCGTTGCTGAGCCGGAAAACGCGCTGGCGGAGGTCAATTCCGAAAATGCCACAGACCGCCCTGAAGTCCTCGTACACGTTTTCATACCAGTTGCTGTCAGCATGATGCTGACGGTACCC
This sequence comes from Escherichia sp. E3659, assembly GCF_005781135.1. Lineage (NCBI taxonomy): Bacteria > Pseudomonadati > Pseudomonadota > Gammaproteobacteria > Enterobacterales > Enterobacteriaceae > Escherichia > Escherichia sp. E3659. Next base: position 35,037 of record NZ_VATQ01000020.1, read on the forward strand.
GTCGCGGGCTTTTTCCCGTGCAGAAGGGCAGGAAAGTTCATCCAGCGTATACACTGTGGTGGTGATAATGCTGCTCATCAGAATCCCCTTTCTGACTCAGTTCAGAGTGACGCTCATCAACCGGACATACGGGCCAAAACTGTCCTTACGGCGTTCAGCAAACACGGCTAGCACACCGGGAATATCCTGCACTTCACGACCGGTATACGTTTCAGCACTGCCGTGCCAGCGGTACTTACCGGTACAGAACGGAAAAAGACGGGATGCAGGATTCTGTTGGTGAATACGCATGGCTTCACCACGGGTGATAATTTTCATGATGGGATACCTCTGAAGACAGAAGATAAAAGTGAAAACAAGTGTGATGTGGTTGTGATGGTGACGGGTTAAAGCAGACCGTGTTCAGCAAAGGAGAAAACCTGGCTGCCACCGATTATCAGATGGTCCGGCACCCGGATATCCACCAGGGCCAGTACCTGTACCAGACGTTCCGTAATAAGGCGGTCAGCCTTACTGGGTGTGACTTCACCTGACGGGTGATTGTGCGCCAGCACCACGGCAGCGGCATTGTGGTACAGGGCACGTTTAATTACCTCCCGGGGATGAACTTCCGTGCGGTTGATGGTGCCGGTGAAGAGGGTTTCACCGGCAATCAACTGATTCTGGTTGTTCAGATACAGCACCCGGAACTCTTCCCGCTCCAGTCCCGCCATGTTCAGAATCAGCCACTCCCGTGCCGCATGCGTGGAGGTGAAGGCCACGCCGGGTTCATGAAGATGGCGGTCCAGGGTTTTCAGGGCCCGCTGAATGAGGCTGCGCTCGCCGGGCGTCATCTCTCCGGGCAGAAAGGAAAGCTGTTGCATTGTTCCGGCCCCTTTCAGTCAATGATGCGCATAATGGCGTTGCATTCCGGATGCTGCAGGGCGTAGTCCCGCAGACGGTAATAATGAACCGTCATGGCATAACACTCCGTACGACAGGCATGATGACTGTACGTCATCAGACAGGCAGCAATGCCGGCGGCTTCCGGGCTCATTTCAGCGCGGTTACCGTTCATGGCATTGAACAGTACCCATGTTTCGTCATCATCGTCATCCGGTTCGGGTGCCATAAATGCGCCACCGTTGTTCAGGGTGTACAGATTCCAGATACCACCGCAGTAGTCTTCACACAGACGGTCCATCCAGCCGAAGACCCGGGGCTCCAGGGTCACCCACTGTGGAATGAGGCCAAAGTGCTGCGGCCAGAAACTGACGCGCTGTTCATCAGGGACGGGAGTGGCAACCAGCTGAGGCGGGTTATTCCCTGATGCAGCGGTCACGGAAACAGAAGGTGTGGTGGAATTATGCGAAGAGGTTGTCATGAGATTATTCCTTATAAAAAGCAAATGAATGGAAGAATGCCTGGGGACTGGTACAGACGTGAGTCAGGGCTGCACTTTCAGGGAAACAGCATCAGCGCATGCTCTCCAGCAGCGTTTCTGCCATCACCCACAATGCGCGATTGAGCTTAATGTCCGTGTCGATGCTGTGAATGGCACGGGTGTGGATACGTTTTCCTCTGGCACTGCGACTGGAAATCCCGCCTTTCAGCATATTCTCCTGGATGGTCTGATAAGCACTCCACAGGTCCTTACCGTAATCCTCCCGGCGTCGCGGTGTCAGAATGTCGGCGGTGGTGACCAGTTGATGTTCGTCACCATAACGGTAAGTCAGTGCCGCCTGTGCCAGTGCCTGACGTGCCGGTGGCGGTAAGAGCAGCGACTGCATGGCATCACGCTTTTCCTCAATCTGGTCAAAAACCCCCACCACCTCGTAAGCACCTTCAATCACCCTGTCCACCACGTTTCCCCGGTGTGGCACCCGGACTTCTCCCAGCGACTGACCGCAGACCAGGCCATTGGTGCAGATGGCACGAAAATATCCGGGTAACATCTGGTAGCTGGATGAACCGTCATGGGAGTTGAGCAGAATAATTTCAGGCACATGCTGGCCGGTTATCTGTCCGCTCCGCCGCAGACGCAGCATGTGTTTGGTATATTCCCGGCGGCTCTGGTCGCGCACGCGGGTCTGGCAGGCGAAGAATGGCTGAAAGCCTTCCCGCTGCAGGCTTTCCAGGACGGTGATGGTGGGAATGTACGCATACCGTTCACTGCGGGAGGTGTGCCGGTCTTCTCCAAAAATACTCGGGACGTGGTACATCAGTTCTTCGCGTGTCAGTGGGCGCTCCCGACGGATCTGATTTACATGACCAAAACGACTGGCTAATCGCATGATTTGCTCCTTATGAATGAGTTAGCGGTATAAATGAAAAGGCCGCGTCTCCCGGAGAAGACGCGGCCTGATGGATGAAATGAAGACGTTTATTGCCTGAGAATTCCCTCACTGGCGAGATACGGATTTAGCTGTTTTCCGGCATCAGGTTCAAAATTCCAGCACCGCCAGCGTAGCTGCCCTTCAGCATTGCGAATAACCAGCCGGAAATGCGTTCTCTGGTCATCTTCAATAAGCACATTACGGTAAGCTGTTGTGACAGCCATCGCCTGTTCGCGTGAGAAAGGGCCTTCGGGCAATAAAACAGGGTGACAGTCCGACATACCGGCTATTTTCCGATAAATTCAACGCTGGCTCCGGTGGCATTACCGTCAGCACCAACCGTGACGGTCACTTTGTCGTACGCACGGTCTTCAGGATTGAACACTTCAAACTCAACCTTATTGCCTTTTACTTCGTAAGAGCCAAAATCAGCGGTTTCTGTTGTTTCCTCGTCATATTCCCGGGCGTATGCCTGTCGGGCAGCCTGCAGTACGGAGTCTTTATTAATAGTGGTCGTCTGTTTCGGGGAAAAACCGGCAAGTGATGTGACAAATTTCGGACAGACCTTCAGCATATCACCGCGGGTGAATTCCATTCGTACACCAAATGCCTGTAAAACGGACACATCACGCTCTGCTATGGAGTGAACGGCTTTTTTGACCATTTCCGGCGCCTGTCCGACTTCCACCTCAACAGCCCTGAATCCCGTCTGCTGATTACACATTTGTGATGTGGGGATCAGGTTACCGTTAATACTGATACGGCTGCCCAGGAGCGTCTGTACGCCATTCGGGCATTCCTGCATCAGGCCGGTAATACCAATCGTGCCATTTTTCAGCATTACCAGCGCCTGACCATCTTCCGTCATGGTCTGACACCAGCCGTTTTTGACAGCCCAGTTGCCGGCGGAGGCGGAGAATGATGCCACGGTGAACAGCAGGGGAAAAAGAATTCTGGTATTCATGACTGACCTCTGAAATTAAAGAGCGTGTTATTGATAATGACAGACGGTATACGGCAGTGGTTACCGTAATCCGTTGTCGTGTAAAGGTATACGGTTGCCACGGGGGACTCCGGGGCGCTCAGAACAGGTGATCCCACAGTGTGACCAGCAGGTGGATAATGCGGTCCCGGGTTTTGCGCAGAAGCTGTAACATCCAGGCCGGAAAACTGAAACGGGCAACGGCGTCGTCAAAACTTTTCCCGATGGTTTCACCAAAAGTCTGTTGTGCGTGTTTCTGGGCCTGTTCAGAGCGGTTTTCCCCCCGGATATGTGAATACACCGCGCTGGTTGCCTGTGGTGGCAGTGCGTGGATCATCAGCGACACAAACGCCGGAAGGTTCCAGCCGACAGGTGCGGCAACGGAGAGTACCGGAAATGATGAAGGGAACAGGGTTGCCACCCGGGCTGTTACTGTTGCCAGTGAGAGTTCCTGCTGACGGGACGGGCATTTTTCTGTGTCGTTCCATTCTTCAGCAGGAAACACGCGATCGGCATGGCTGAGAACAAACAGAAAACGCGAGGGATCTGCACCTTCATTCAGTAAAAACTGATGCATGGCAATATCAGCAGCATACGCACGTTCATCAGCCCGCAGGATCCAGATAATCAGATCCAGTTCCGGTAGCAGCTGACGATAAAGTGTCCGGTATTCCTGATCATGCTGCGGTGTTTCACCAATGCCGGGCAGATCGACCAGCGTCATTCTGCGCTCACCGAACTGAAGGGTAAGGTGATGAGCCTGACGGGTGCAGCCGTTCAGGGGATGCGTGGCACAGATACGGGACTGAAAAATGGCATTACACAGACTGCTTTTGCCGGTGCCGGATTTACCCATAATACCAATCACGGGCTCGTAATGAATAACACAGTGGAGATGTTCAAGGATTTTCTGGCGTATTTCTTCAGGAAGAAACGTCAGATATGATTTCACTTGTGCAGAGAGGGAATAATGGCTGAATGACATACCGGTGTCCTGTTGATTTCACTGAACCGGATCACACTAATCCGGTTTATCATTCAGGTAATATGGGCGTATAATTATTTCCATTTTTAATGGAATATATTCAGAGGTAATAAATGACAGGATTATCTGAGCAGGCAAAAGAACTTCATATGATGATGGGGCGGAGAAAACCGCCGAAGATACAGGCTGTTCTTAACACCCGATACTGGAAAAATACAGAAAAAACGATAAAAAGAACTGTAGGTATGGATATTCATACACTTAGTTTGTGGTGTGGAGAACAATGTGAAAAGATGTTTATTTCAAAAGTGGCAGAAGTCTATATGCTTCACCATACGGCAGCAATATTGAGGCGTAAAGGAGTTTATGTGGATGTTTTTAAGATTCCCTCAAAAATAATGAACCCGCCTGAAGCGAGAGCCAATTGTACTGGTTGCCCTTCTTCTCAGAATGTCTCTCCTTTTTTTGCTGATTCTGAGCCCAACACCATAAAATTTTCTGAAAGTATAAGAATAAATCATTCATATACTCTAGTTCCAACCTATATAAGGAAAAAAGTCTCATCTCTGATGGGGGATTCAGAACTTCGTTATGTGTATTCATTTCCCGGTAGTTTATATTCTTATCTTCTTGAGAAACATCCATTGTCAGAAGTTAAAAAACTGATGGAGGATTTGCCTTCAACGGAAGATGAAAACTTCAGGAGGAGTGAAACAGGCAGCGAGTATCTGAAGGGGATTCTCGGTGTAAAAACAAGAGTATCTGAACTTTTTATAAGGCAGTTTTCTTTGCCGTTTAGATTTCTCCACACTAAAGAATATGTAAGAGACGTTATATTTAAGCCTGTAGAAAATGATATGTCGTTAAGTGAAGAACTGGCCCATGTGTTATTTTTTACATTATTGCATTCAGGTATAAAGTATCCGTTCACTTTTAGCCGTTTTTTCTCCGAAATGGAAAGTAAGTCCGATAATAATAAGAAAAGGGAAATTATACGTGAATATGTGAACGACGTAACGAAAGAATATGCGTTATGTATACCAGACATGGTTAATCTGAGGGGGGGGGAATAGTCAGTATCATCCCGTGCATATGATGTATGGCCGGGATGAAATGGTGAACGTGGTGGTTATTGTATCGCCCGGTATGCCCTGGTAATGAGCTCCTTTATGATTTCTGACTTACTTTTGTTTTCTTTCTGCGCGATAAAAAGAAGTTGCTGATACTGAAAATCCTTAAGACGAATATTTACCTGTTTATCCGCTCCTGAACTGACTGACATCTGTTGGTTATTCCGGGAGTGAATTCGCGCACGCGCCCGGCTCTTTCTTTTATAAAACGCTGCATTCATCTTTCTGAGTAACATGTTCTTTATGTCAATATCGTCGGCAGGGTTGTTTTCAATAAGACAGGTATCAAAAAAAGCATTAATGAGAAGCTTTCGTTCAGCATTATTCTGAGGCTGAATGTGTTGCAGGCCGCTCAGGGAAAATAATCGTTTTTTCTTAATGTAATTCCATGACCATTCTGTGTCATCAGTTCCCTCCTTAAAGTGTCGTGGAACGTGGATATTATCAAAGGTGAATGCCCATTCATTTTCCATACGATAACAGAACTGAGCTATCTGATTTATATTAAAACGGGAGCGCATGAAGGATATCCAGTCACGTAATACCTTTTTCCTTTTTTCATGGGTGTCAGGGTATGAGGGAAAATGGTATTCACGATAGGGTATTGATTCGGGCGCAGAACCGCGCTGAAAAATCCCCATCTTCTTATAACTGGCTTTACTGATATAAAGCCATACCCAGAACACGACTCTTTTATTATTCAACCACCCGGCGCCACCCCGTTTTGCTGTGGTTGTTGTACCAGGGAAAATGACAAGAAATATTTCTGGTTTTATTAAATCGGAAATGCCATCTGCGCTCATGTTTGTACCTCCATTAAATTATTAAATACTGACATTTTCATGATATGTCAGTCAATTAGTTTTGTGACATGCCCATGTCGTCTCAGAAGAACAATGACGAGTCTGTATTATTGGAGACTAAATACATGCTCTAAGGTTGTAACATATAAGGCCATGGAAATGGTCTTGATGGTGTATTATTGTTACATATACTTAACATGGTGGATTATGTTCTGCCCTGCCTGTATGTCCGGAGGACGTTGCTGTTCTGTGTGTGTCAGCGAGTGGTAAGATTAGCAGGAAGGTGGTATTGAGCAGGATAAAAGTATGCGATGTCTGAGCAAAGAAAAGCGTGTACGATGGGCGTCATTATCAGGATGTCGGGTAACCACGGAAGGTTATTCAAAAAGGAAATGATGGATTACAGATGTGCAATATCGGCGCGGTTTTTTGGCGCGATTTTGTTGATTTTTATATGTCAGTACCATCTGTGACGTTGTCACATGGTGATAATTTTCAGGTGTATGTCCTTTATAACTGACAATATTTCAATGACGTATGAGAATAAACGGTAATATGCAGGCGCCAGTTCGTTACTGGAAGATATGTTTACGATGGTCATCTCTTATCGTTATTGACGGAAATCTGCCTGATGTTCATCTCTTTTATCCGACGGTCAGATTTACAGGGAGGAGATTCGCCTGAAAGATATCAGGTAATGCAGCTACCATGATAAGAACAGGTATCACTTCCTTTCGGGAAAAATAAATGTCCCGGTCTTCTGCATGAGAATGTTTGTCAGACAGAAATGCCGTCTGAATCAGTTTTTTATCGCTGCCTGTTCGTTCGGTAAAGAACAGGATTATCCCTTGTCCGACTCACCTGAATGAATATGTCAGAATGATGTTATACCGCCGTTGTGTTGTAGAAATTTTTCAGGTGAAAAACATCCCGACAGGGAAAATAATTCCAGAGTAAATATGCTCTGTTTTTAGAACAGAAAACTCCATGCTGGCTGTAAAAGTGAGAAATCAACACCCAGTATGTATGGAAGTCTGAAGATGTTGAGAATGTCGGTATGATACTATATACACATATTTTACTAAGTATTTTTACTAAGCATTTCAGTAAGTGTTATACACGTATTTTCTACTAAGTGTTTTACCAGACATACACGTGTTTTCATAAACAGCCCTATAAGTGTTTTCATTAAGCATTGCTGTACACATTGCTTTGTCTGAAACACATCCAGTTTAGTAAATCTTTACGTTAGCTAAAATCAGTTTAAAGCTGCTGTAAAACCTTTCTGTTTAAGCAATCAATCTGCTATTCGATTTTACTGATGTTGCGTTTAACCTTTTCTGAGTTTTTGTGTTTTTAGTCGTTAACCTGAGAAAAGTGTCTTTACGTAAAAACGCAAATCCGACTGAGATAACCTGGCGTGATTTACGGTGTGCTTACGACGATTTTGTTAAATGGTTTTATGGATTATTTTGTAACGATGAGATTGATAAGGTGATTAACTGGTCCTGGTGTTTTTTCTCAGTGCAAGGTGATTATCTTCATCATAAGGCTCTTTTCAGAAAAAGCGTGATGATTGGTTTTGGTGTTTTGATTCAGATGAGATTTACGTTATCGATGGTTAATCGTTTTTATGGTGTGTTGAAAAGTAACGTTTTCAGGATAAGAAAATCGATTCTGATGTTGGTGGTTTTTGTTCTCGGGGCGGGGTTGTCTGTAAACAGGTTTTAAACGCGCTATTCGGCTCTGTGATTGCGTTTTGATGTTTTGTTTGCACGTTCTGTGGATCCGTTTCCCTTTTGACTTTTCTCGTCGTCCATGTCGTTTTTTAAATCCATTCATGCTGTTGTTGCGTGTTTTGCAGAGGTGTTTTTACCCTCTGTGTCAGCTGGATTCTCTTTTCGTTACGGGATGGTTTGTTCCGTTTCAATCACTCTTAATCAGAGAGTTGTAGCGTTGCTCAATGGCGGGATGCCGTAAAGTTTTACCGCGGTGATTAATGATGTGAAGTCAATCCAAATCAACGGAGATCTCTCATCATGAATCAACCAATACACAATGCTTACTGGTTATCCCGTTTTGAAAGTATTCTCAACAGTGCCCTGGCGCAACACCGTGCCGTCTCGTTAATCCGGGTGGATTTACGTTTCCCTGAGTATATGCCAGCCACCATCATGGATACCGATTTAGATTCAGCGGTGATTTCTCGTTTTTTCGAATCCCTGAAAGCAAAAATTCAGGCTTACCAGCGGAAAAAACGACGTGCCAACAAGCGTGTGCGTGCAACCATTCTGCGTTATTTCTGGTGTCGGGAGTTTGGCAAGGAAAAAGGCAGGAAACATTATCACGTGATATTACTGCTCAACAAAGATACCTGGTGCTCGCCAGGGGATTTCACCGTTCCTTCTTCGCTGGCGACGCTGATCAAGCTGGCATGGTGTAGCGCTCTGCATCTTGAGCCCTGGCAGGGTAATGGACTGGTTCATTTTTCCAGGCGGACGCCTTTCCGTAAACCGACATCATCTGATGCTTGCCCTTCTTCCGATGATACGCCTGTGCCTGGTGGATGTTCTGATACCCGGAAGGATTCTGACAAAAAGTCTGGTGGATCCGCTGTGCTCTGGGTCAAGCGTGGTGATGTGGAAGCGATGCAGAAAGCCATGGAGAGAGCCCTTTATCTCGTGAAGTATGAGACGAAGCAGCATGACGGTTCTGGTCAACGTAATTATGGTTGCAGTCGTGGAGCGGGGCGTCTACTGGATGGCAGGTGAACCCTGTAAAACAACATCTGGTGCCTGAGCGTATGCCACGGTAAGGGCGTGGTTGACGCCCTTAGCTCGCTTTCTGAAAAGTCGTCCTGAAGTAATGCAATGGATTGCCATCTACTTTCGTTCGCACGCTTGCTTTCCACTCCTCACTCTTTGCAACATCGACCATAAGTCGAAAAGCGCTTGGCTGTTCTGGTTATTTGCATTTACTGCCATTTATGGAAATGAACAGATCGATTGGTAGGACTCAAATGTTATAGCGTCTATCTTCTCATGGTCTGCTTTGTGCCAGAGCGGACGTTGTTTTCCAACTACTACCCAGGCCTGCGAATCATCTCCTCTTCATTCCTTAAATTCTCAATGTATCGATAACCGCTCGCAGAGCGGGTGACACATTGCGGTGTGGATAATAGATATATGAACCTTCCAGTCGCTGGCTGTAACATTGTAAAACTCTGATCAGTGTTCCCTGTTCTATATCACCAGACACCAATTCCTTCGGGACATAAGCCAGTCCCAGACCTAGTCTCGCGGCTTTGGCTTCCATATAACTGTCAGAAAAGACCCATTGTCCCTGAGGCTGATGGGTGATCTTTTTACCGTCCTGATTGAGTTCCCAGGCATACAGGCTGCCGTCGCCGAACTGGTAAGCGATACAGGGATGAGCCACTAAATCAGTGGGGGTTTGTGGAAATCCGTAGCGACGAAAGTGCCCGGGCGAGCCGACAACGGCCATCTCCATATCGGGCGAAATACGCACTGCGACCATACCGCTATCCACCTCTGAACCCAGACGTATACCGGCATCAAAGCGCTCTGTAATAATATCGACAAACCGGCTTTCGCTGATGAGTTCCAGCCGGATATCCGGGTAGCGTTGTTTAAACACTGCCAGCTTCGGCAGCAGCACTTTATCAATGGCGTGCTGGCTGGCATTAATACGGACCGTACCCGATGGTGTATGGCGATAATGGGCCAGAGTGGCAAGCCCCATATCTAATGAGTCAAATCCAGATTCGACGTTTCGATAGAGCAACTCGCCGGCATGGGTGAGCGATAACTTGCGCGTGGTGCGTACCAGAAGCTGTACGCCCAGTCGTTCTTCCAGCTCGCGCACTGTACGGCTAATTCCTGACTGCGCCAGGCCAAGCCTCTTGGCGGCGGCGGTAAAACTCCCTTCTCGCACGACCTGCATAAACAGATAGAGATCGTTATAGTTTTCCCGTTTCGCCATCATCCTTCCCCGCAGCATCACAATTAAGAACAATATAGTATTAATCTTAGCACTTTTTACCCTCTAATCAGCACTATTAATGCTAACTATAATGCGCGCGTTGCAACAAAGCACAGCAGCGTTGTCCGTATGAAACCAGTATTTGGCACATTTTATGAAGGGGATTTTGATGACTGCTTTCACCCAAAAATTGACAGCCGTGATACCCGCTATGTTGTTATGCTCATCATTAAGTGGAGTCACAAGTATGAGTTACGCTGATACAACCAATCCGAACACGCCCGTTTCGCTGGTCGAGAAATGGGATAAAACTTTTGCTGAGAGCACGAAAGTTGATCACCGTAAGGTGACCTTTCCGAACCGGTACGGGATCACCTTAGTCGGGGATCTCTACATACCGAAGGATCGTGGAGATCGCAAGCTGGCTGCTATTGCTGTTAGTGGTCCCTTCGGGGCGGTGAAAGAACAATCCAGCGGCCTGTATGCGCAGACGCTGGCAGAACAGGGATTTGTCACTCTGGCTTTCGATCCTTCATACACGGGTGAAAGCGGCGGCTACCCGCGAAATGTCGCATCTCCGGATATCAACACCGAGGATTTCAGCGCGGCGGTTGATTTCTTAGGCCTGCAAAAAGAGGTGGATCGCAACCGTATCGGGTTGCTCGGTATCTGCGGATGGGGCGGCATGGCCTTAAACGACGCAGCGATGGATACGCGTGTCAAGGCGGTGGCGAGCAGCGTGATGTATGACATGAGCCGGGCAATGGGGCATGGCGTGGGCGATGGCAAAGACCGCTATACCACTGCCGATCGTCGTGCCGTATTGCAGTATCTGAACATGCAGCGCTGGAAGGATGCGGAAAATGGCGCTTTCGAGCCAGGCGGACATGACATTTACGTTGATGAGAAGGGCAACGTCACCGCTTCCGATCGTATTTTACCGGAAACTCTGCCCGCTAATCCTAATCCGGTATTGAAAGAGTTCTTTGATTATTACCGCATGCCGCGTGGTTTCCATGTGCGTTCGGTCAACTCAACCGGTGCCTGGAATGCAACCATGCCGCTGTCATTTATGAATATGCCGCTGCTGAGTTACGCTAATGAAGTGACTATCCCCACACTCATCGTGACCGGTGAAAAAGCCCATTCACGCTATTTTGCTGAAGATGCCTTTAACGCTATCGGCAGCAAAGAGAAAGAGTTAGTGATTGTTCCAGGGGCAAACCATGTTGATCTGTATGACAATGTTGCGGGTAAGATCCCATTTGCCAAATTTGAGCAATTTTTCAAGGCAAACTTAAGATAACCCGAAAGGTTTACAAGGCCACCTGTCGTAAACGGGGGGCTTTTAACTGCCTGGTGTGATGCAGAATATGCCACATCGCCCTCTATTCTTACCCAACTATTATGTCGTTATTTTCTGAATGATTTCTGACCCGACTGCGTCTGAATCCGGCTGGTTCGATATTAAGGGATGCTAATAATGTCCACTATAAGTCTAAAACAATCATACGAAAAAACGCATGCATATTGGAGCGGCGTATTTGCCATGACGCTTTGCGTGTTTGTGCTGATCGCTTCTGAGTTTATGCCAGTCAGCCTGCTTACGCTCATTGCCCATGATTTGCACGTTACTGAAGGGCTGGCAGGGCAAGGAATTGCTGTCTCTGGTGCGCTGGCGGTGCTTACCAGTCTGACTATCTCCCGTATTACCGGAGACCTGAATCGAAAATATCTTCTGCTGGGGCTGACGGCCTTAATGGCCATATCGGGAATAGTTATCACCATAGCACCTGACTATCCAGTTTATATGCTGGGGAGGGCCCTGATTGGTATCGTCATTGGAGGGTTCTGGTCAATGTCGGCGGCAACCGCCATTCGGCTCGTGCCAAAGCAGCATGTCCCCCGCGCACTGGCAATTTTTAACGGCGGAAACGCACTGGCCACCGTTGTGGCAGCGCCACTTGGTAGCTATCTGGGGACAACCATCGGTTGGCGTGGCACCTTTTTATGTCTGGTCCCCCTTGCGATAGCTGCGTTCATCTGGCAATGGTTCAGCCTGCCTCCGATGGAAAGCGATAAAACACATAAACCACAGGGGGCTGTGCTTCGTCTGTTCAGTGTCACCATCGTACCAACGGGACTGCTGGCCTGCGGGCTCTTCTTTATGGGACAGTTTGCTTTATTTACCTACGTGCGCCCCTTTCTGGAGAGCGTCACCAGGGTGGAAGCTTCTGATCTTTCTTTGATTTTGCTCGCAACAGGTGTAGCGGGTTTGGTCGGCACAATATTCGTCTCAATATTCCTGAACACCATATTTTATAAGACCTTAATCATGATCCCGTTGCTTATGGCAGCGATTACCGGTGCGTTGCTGCTGGTTGGACACCACATCTGGGCTGTTGCCGTTTTACTCAGTCTGTGGGGGCTACTTGCAACGGCTGCGCCAGTGGGGTGGTGGACATGGATAGCACGTGCGTTACCCGAAGATGCAGAGACGGGGGGAGGTCTCATGGTTGCGGTGATTCAGCTATCTATTGCACTTGGTTCAACGGCTGGAGGCTTGGTATTCGACAGTCTGGGATGGAGAAGTGCTTTTGGTTTAAGTGGTTTGTTACTTCTGGTAGCGGTGGTGATGACATGGGTCACATCCTGTCAAAACAGGAATTCGCAGTAGCGCAATCCTTTTATTTCGTGTCCGCTCTTTAAGGCATACGGCTGAGGGGCTAATGACCGCTCCTCGCTCATAGCAGAATTTTGCATAGATTCTTTTCCTAAAATAGCATGGCATCTGTTTCAAAATTAGCCTGCAAGTCAATGATATACAGGTATATCAATAAGTTATTCGTTGGTGGCAACGATAAATGTCTATATAACAGATACTGTCGAGTCACTAAATTGATGTGTTTCGGTAGATGAACAAAATGGTAGATCCAATAGAGTGTGGATGAGTTAACCTGACTCAGCCAATTTCTTGAGTTCGTTGAGCATCTGATCGGTTAATCTCTGAGAAAGAGTTTTCAAACAGATTCATTTTCTAAAATTATTTTTATCCATTAACATGGATATTTAGGTTTATTACTATTATTATACTCACTCCCTTTTTCATACAATCTCTATCTTTACAAATCTCATTGATCTTACTCTCATTCTGTCATTTCTAATCTTGTTATCGTGTTCACTCCATCCATCCCTCAATCATAACTACTGTAACTCATATGATGTTCAGATAAGTTATCCTCTACCATTCTACTGATGATATCCATCTGTTCTCATCTTCAGTGAGACAGTAATTGATTTTAATTTTATCTATCATGAACAGCATTTGCTTGACGATGATTGTTGTTGACCTGAAGTGTTTTAACTGTTCTAGTAAATATAAATTCCTCTGTCATTGCTGATTAAGCGAATGTTTACTCTTTGATAAGGTGTCCATGATTTCGTCATGTTTAACAGGTCAGGATAAACAACGGCATTAAAATTAACAGAGTGAATTCCTGATTATGTCTGTTCGTTTCTGATTATCTTTTATGTTAAGCAAGATAAAAATAATCCATCCATGGTATATTTTATTCTGGTATCGTGTGCCGTTAACGCTCATGTTTTGAAGTGATTCGTTTTTAACAAATTAAATGAGAGTGTATAATTTTATCAGGTTACAGGTATGTGTTGGCCTTGTACACGGTTTTTAGAATCACTGAGAGCAAGTTTGTAGTTTATGATTGATTGGTCGAAATATATTTCTTAACCTTCTGGTTGTGGTGTTTTATCGCGTATTTTGCAGTATTTCGTGATGTTTATTGATTCTGTATTTTATTCGCTCCTCGTTTATCTCATCTCTTTAGCAAATACCATCAGATAATCCATTTCTTTCTGCATAATGCTGTGTGTCGTTAATAATCCGTCGTATCCATTCTGTTACATCATGCCTGATAAATACCATCTGTAAGTTATTACCGTTTTAGATCTGATTATGAGCGAAAGCATTAAATCGCTCACAGAGCTTAAAACATCATTAACTTTCAGGAGTCATCAACATGCCTAAATCTTACACACCAAACTGGTTTTTTACCGCTTTACTTGACAATCACATCAATCAAATGATGGCACGCTATTCCTGCCTGCGGGCCTTACGCATGGATTTCTTCTACAGGAAAGATACGCCTGATTTCTTACAACCTGATCATCGCTGGCTTGAATTGCAGTTGCGTATGCTGCTGGAGCAGGTGGAACAATTTGAAAATATCGTTGGCTTCTTCTGGGTGATTGAATGGACGGCTGATCATGGTTTTCATGCGCATGCGGTTTTCTGGCTCGATCGTCAGAGGGTTAAAAAAATATATCCCTTTGCGGAGCGGATTACGGAATGCTGGCGGTCTATTACGCATAACAGTGGTTCGGCACACCGCTGTACATATCAGCCGCATTATACATACAACATCAACATTCCTGTGCGCCACAACGATCCTGAAAGCATCGATAATATTCGCGGTGCCCTGCATTATCTGGCGAAAGAAGAACAAAAAGACGGGCTGTGTGCCTACGGCTGCAATGAAGTTCCTGAACGTCCTGCAGCAGGACGACCACGTAAGCCTCACTTCTGAAGCTTAAGGCCTGAGCCTCCGCTCCTGGAAACACTCCGTCGGTAAAACCTTACCGCCTTGATTAATGATGTGAACCGAAGTCAACGGAGATCATTCATCTTAAACCCACTTCAGGAATTTTACACCTGTCTGGTCTCCTGACTGTCCTGGCATACGACATCTGCCATCCCCGGTTCCACGGTTATCACATCAACAATCTCAGTACACGACGCCTTCAGTTTCACCATACGCTCGTCTTTCGCTGGCGGGGATGCGTCGTGCGTTTCCATATGGAGCATATCTTATGAATGGTATCCCTCATTTCGACTATAGCCTGGCGCCCTTCTGGCCGTCTTATCAGAACAAAATCATCGGTGTTCTCAACCGTGCGCTGCGTGAACAGTCCTGCTCCCGGGTACGGCGGATCCTGCTTCGTCTGCCGTGGGAACATGACAACGCCTTCAGTGACAGAAAAACTTGGTTCGGTATGGATTTTATCGAAACCGTCAGTGCGCTGATGAATGCAACACCCGGACGTGACCTCTGCTGGCTCCTGACCCGTCATCCTGAAAAACCGGAATACCACGTGGTGCTGTGCGTCAGACAGGAGTATTTCGACGGCCCTGAACTGGACCGGCTGATTCTGGATGCCTGGAGCAACGTACTGGGCTTCGCGTCACCGGGTGAAGCGGCACCGTACCAGAAGCAGATAACACGGGATGTGGTGCTGGACAGTCGTTCACCGGACTGCGAAGACATCCTCAAAGAGTTGATATGGGCGTTCAGTGATTTCGCCCGCGATCGTCGTGGTGTGCGCGATCCGGAAGCCCGTTACCTCGCCGGTAATCCCTGGTATCCCGTAGCAGGCCAGCTCTGAAAGCACAGTTCAGCAGATTAATCCGCATTTGCACAACCTTCATAAATCTCACAAAGGACATTCTGACCATGTTGACCACAACAAGCCACGACAGCGTGTTGCTGCGTGCCGACGATCCCCTGATCGACATGAACTACATCACCAGTTTCACCGGCATGACCGATAAATGGTTTTATAAGCTGATCAGTGAAGGTCATTTCCCTAAACCCATCAAACTGGGGCGCAGCAGTCGCTGGTACAAAAGTGAAGTGGAGCAGTGGATGCAGCAGCGAATCGAAGAGTCACGAGGAGCTGCAGCATGAAACGTGTTGTGATGCCGGTACGCTGGCAATGTGCAAAATGCCGGCGCTGGTATTGTGGAAATCAGCCCTGCCCCTGGTGCTGGCGCTGACAACTCCCGCTCATCTTTCTGCTGACTCCTCTGGTCTGCCAACTGTTTGTCATCATTTCCTGACTGATTCGTCATTCCATTCTTATTGTTTATAAGTGGCATTAAACCGGTGTTGGCGTGTTTACCTGCGTGTCTGCATCGGTTCAGTAAAATTAGAAAAGGAGCATTTCGTGCAAATAACCGAAGCATTACTTTCAGAGCCGGGAGACATCCGGCGTTTTGTTCAGCAGGCGGTGGACCACTGGCCGCGTCTGCTGGCATTTCACTTCATACTTCATTCGGTAGAAGGGAATATCGATGAGGGGCAGATTCATGCGTTTTATCGGGCATTTTACCGACAGGTAAATACTTTCGTCATTCAGCAAAGCCACGCCGAATATCCGTCATTGCCGGTGGTTCTGCGCTGGCTACGGGAAAAACAGGATGGTGCTGCAGAGCGTTGTTTGCTGTTGTTTAATCAGGCGCTCATTTGCCCCTCGCGAGCCAGCGTTACAGTTGATGAAGGTGGTTCGCAACTGACTGAGTTGGTTCAACAGGTCTGGAGGACAATAAATTCTGACGGACAATGCAGGGTGGAAAGCTATTTTCGGGTTACCCGTTCAGGTACGTTAGATCAATTTGTTGCGTTAAAAACAACAGCTCAGTCCTTTATGTTACCGGTTATAGCGACAATTGTCAGATGATGACCGGGAGAAGGATCAGTACATCTGTTGATTCTTACGGGTTGATAAAGTTTTGCTAACGACACGATTTTTGCGCAAATATCGTGTCGTCGACTTGCGGTCAGTAGCCCGGGAATTCAGCCTCCGCTATCCTTATGAAATTTAATAAAGCAAATCACAATCGTTTGCTTGTGAGCATCTGTGGATGCCACAACAGAGACATTCCTGAAATTTAACGTCAGAGTGATTTTTGTGGCGCACTATTTTTCTCTGAGTACTACCCATAAAGTACGGGCTCCCTGACGAAGAGGAGTGCGTCTGATTTTCTTTTCCCTGTCAAGAGTCATAAGGTAATACCTGGCCTGATAAGCAGATATACCTGTGGCGTCAGCAATTTCCCGTGTTGTGCAGGAACCTCTGGAATTTATGTATTCAAGGATGTGTTCTTTCATCAACAATTATTCCCTGTACAGATGGCTTTGATATTCGTGTTTTTAATATTTGTATTATCAGGTGAATAACCGGTCTCACAGTAAATCTATATTTCTGGTTTGTGATATCGGGAAAACAAATAACTCATAAGGCAGTTTTTAATTAATTTCTATTTTTCTTATATCTTATTTTGATGTGTATCTAATAACTATTTCTTTTTTTTGTTGTTGTTTTGTTTTGTGTTTCGCTGAAATAACGATCTTTTATTTGTGTATTTGGGCTATTTTTTGGTTTTTTCGCTGTTTTTGTGTGAGTTTGTGGTTTTTTATTCTGTGTTTTTTGCTTTAATCGGATTTAAAGATCGTAAAATGTGAGATTGTCAACATAAAAAACCAAAAGTAAGATGATCACCAACGCGTAGTTGTTATGTTTTTGATTAGTTTTTCTCAGGTTACTGGGGGGGGAGAAATGGAGAGGTTATCCGGAGAGAAGGGGGTGTTTTTTTTAAAGAATAAAGAACATAAGCTTTCCTCAGCGGAGTTGTCGGAAGAGCAATTCTGGCTGCTTGCAGAGATATCGCCGATTCACAGTGAAAAAGTTCTTTATGCGCTGAGAGATTATCTGGTTCTGGGATACGAGCGTAAAGAGGTTTGTATGCGGTACGATGTGTCGTCAAGCTATTTTTCTATAGCACTGGGGCGGGTATCGCGCGTAAACAGACTTGTTTCTTTGCTGGCATCTTATTATTCAGATACGGGCAATAATTTTTTTGACAGACCGCATTCATGAAAAAAGCGCTCTTATTAGTATGTGTGTTTTTTTTTACAGGGGGCGGGGTTTCTCACGCCGCTGTTCAGAAAACCGTATTCAGTGCTGACGTGGTGGCTTCGGCCTGTCATGTGGTGGTGGATGCGGACAGCATCGGCAACAGTGGTCGGCTGACATTCGGGACTTACCGCAAGTCCACGGGGGCGTCTGTGCCTCCGCGTGACTTCACTGTGCGTCTGTATGAGTCCGGTGCCACGGTTCAGGGCTGCTCAGCCTTTCAGGCAGGGCAGGTCGCCACCCTGGATTTTGGTAACCCGGGACAGCTGGATGCAGGGGGCGTGGTCACCCGCGGTGCCGGTGATGGTATTCGCGTGGATGTGCGAGCGGTGGATGCGCAGGCTGATTATCGCGGACGTCTGACTCAGGACAGTCATTCGGTGAATTATCCGGTGGACTTTGCCGCCAGGGGGCAGTTCCGCTTCCGTGCGCAGCCGGAGTTTCCGAAAGACGTGAAGGCAGGAGAATACAGTGGTGCGCTGACGTTTGTGGTCACGTATCAGTAACGGAGAAAAGGATTGTGTGTGCAGGAAAGAAGGTAGTCGCAGAGCCGGAGCCGGTTTCGTCCGTGTTTTTCCGTCGGGCCGCACTTGCGCTTGCCGTATCAGTTGCTTTTGCCAGTGCCACAGGTATTGCAGGTGAAAAACTTGATATGTCCTTTATCCAGGGTGGTGCCGGGGTTAATCCGGAAGTCTGGGCAGCCCTGAACGGCAGCTATGCGCCGGGGCGTTATCTGGTTGACCTGTCCCTGAACGGGAAGGAGGCAGGGAAACAGATACTGGATGTGACACCACAGGATAGTAATGAACTGTGTCTGACAGAGGCATGGCTGACGAAGGCCGGGATTTACGTCAGTGCAGATTACTTTCGTGAGGGATATGATGCCACACGACAGTGCTATGTGCTGACAAAAGCCCCGTCAGTGAAAGTGGATTTTGATGTTTCCACCCAGAGTCTGGCGCTGTCCATTCCCCAGAAAGGGCTGGTGAAGATGCCGGAGAATGTGGACTGGGATTACGGGACCAGTGCATTTCGCGTGAACTATAACGCGAACGCCAACACCGGCCGTAATAACACTTCGGCCTTTGGCTCTGCGGACCTGAAAGCCAATATCGGGCACTGGGTGGTGAGTTCTTCTGCCACGGCCAGCGGCGGTGACAGCGGGGATAACTCCACCACGATAAACATGTTTACGTCCACCCGGGCCATCCGCGCACTGAGTGCGGACCTGGCGGTCGGGAAAACATCCACCGGGGACAGTCTGCTGGGCAGCACGGGAACGTACGGGGTGTCGCTGAGCCGGAACAACAGCATGAAGCCGGGCAATCTGGGGTACACCCCGGTGTTCAGCGGCATTGCGAACGGGCCGTCGAGGGTGACGCTGACACAAAACGGGCGGTTGCTGCATTCGGAGATGGTGCCGGCAGGTCCGTTCTCCATCACGGATGTGCCGCTGTATACCAGTGGTGATGTGACCATGAAAATCACCGGTGAAGACGGGCGCGAGCAGGTACAGAACTTCCCGTTGTCGGTGATGGCCGGGCAGTTAAGCCCGGGGCAGCACGAGTTCAGTATCGCGGCCGGGATGCCGGATGATGACAGCGATATGGACGGTGCGGTGTTTGCGGCTTCATACGGTTACGGTCTGGACGGACTGACGTTGCGCGCCGGTGGTGTGTTTAACCAGGACTGGCAGGGGGCCAGTCTTGGGGCGGTTCTGGACCTGGGTTACCTGGGGGCGGTCTCTGCGGACGGTGCTTATGCCACGGCGAAATACCGTGACGGCAGCCGCAGCGGGAACAAGATGCAGTTCTCATGGAGTAAGCAGTTGCCGGTCACGAATACCGGCCTGCGGGTGAGCTGGTCACGGCAGAGTGAGGAATATGAGGACATGTCCTCCTTTGACCCGACGGAGCTGTGGTCACAGTCAAACCACGGCCGACGGACAAAGGATGAATGGAATGCCGGTATCAGCCAGCCGGTGGGTGGGCTGTTCAGTCTGTCGGTGTCCGGCTGGCAGCGGAGTTATTACCCGGCACAGATGACCGGCAATTACCGCTACCGTGATGACAACGGTAAGGATACGGGGATTACCGGCACTCTGAGTACACAGATTAAGGGCGTCAGCCTGAATTTCGGGGTATCCGGCTCCAGGAACACGCAGGGAGAGAACAACTGGTCTGCGTCGGCATCCGTGTCGGTACCGTTCACACTGTTTGACCGTCGTTACAGCAGCAGTACGTCTGTGAGCACCAGTAAGAATGGTGGCACGGGCTTCAGTACCGGGCTGTCCGGCTCCCTGAATGACCGCTTCAGCTACGGCTTTGGTGGTGGTCGTGACAGTGGTGGTGGTGCCAGCAGTTACCTGAATGCGTCGTACAGCGGTGACCGGGCTTATCTGAGTGGAGCCCTGAACCACTCGCAGTCCGGTGGAACTAGCGGCTCTGTGTCAGCCAGTGGTTCGATGCTGGCGGTGCCGGCGGCGAAAGACATCATGTTCAGTCGTACGACCGGTGACACGGTGGCGGTGGTGAATGTGAAGGACACGCCGGGTGTGAAGGTGACGTCCGGTAACGGGGAAACCAACAGCGATGGCAACCTGGTGGTACCGCTGAACAGCTATGACTGGAACACGGTAACGATTGATGCAGGTACGCTGCCGCTGAGCACCGAACTGACGAACACCAGTCAGAAGGTGGTGCCGACGGGCAAGGCTGTGGTCTGGATGCCCTTTGATGCCCTGAACGTGAAGCGTTACCTGCTGCAGGTGAAGCAGCGTAACGGTGAGTTTGTGCCGGGTGGAACCTGGGCACGGGACAGTAAGAACACGCCGCTGGGCTTTGTGGCCAACAACGGTGTGCTGATGATTAACACGGTGGATGCGCCGGGTGACATCACCCTGGGGCAGTGCCGGATACCTGCGGCGAAACTGCAGGATACTGAGAAACTACAGGAGATTACGTGTGAGTAAGCGTAACGCAGTAACGACGTTTTTCACCAACCGGGTGACGAAAGCACTGGGAATGACGCTGGCGCTGATGATGACCTGTCAGAGTGCGATGGCTTCCCTGGCGGCAGACCAGACCCGCTATATCTTTCGCGGGGACAAGGATGCGCTGACCATCACGGTCACCAACAATGACAAGGAGCGTACCTTTGGTGGTCAGGCTTGGGTGGACAATATCGTGGAGAAGGACACCCGTCCGACTTTTGTGGTGACACCGTCCTTCTTTAAGGTGAAGCCGAACGGTCAGCAGACGCTGCGTATCATCATGGCTTCAGACCACCTGCCGAAAGACAAGGAGTCGGTGTACTGGCTGAACCTGCAGGATATTCCGCCGGCTCTGGAGGGCAGCGGTATTGCAGTGGCACTGCGCACGAAGCTGAAGCTGTTCTATCGTCCGAAGGCTCTGCTTGAAGGCCGCAAGGGGGCGGAAGAGGGCATCAGCCTGCAGAGCCGTCCGGATGGCAGGACCATGTTGGTGAACACCACGCCGTACATTTTTGCGATTGGCAGCCTGCTGGACAGCAGTGGAAAGAAAATCGACACGGATAACGACACGGCACAGAAACTGCTGATGTTCATGCCGGGTGATGAAGTGCCGGTGAAAGGCAACGTGGCGAAAGTGGATTCGCTGAATGACTGGGGCGCGCTGCAGGTCTGGACCATCAACCAGAAAAAATCGGCAACCCCGGATGCCGCAAAAGCTGAGAAAGCAGATACCACAGAACAGAAGTAATCACCCTCCGGAATACGGAACTGAGGGGTAATAAATGAAGAAAACGATGATGGCAGCAACCCTGGTCCTGACCGCACTCAGTATTCAGTCCGCCCCAGCGGCTGAATACAGCGTGAAGACCCAGTATCTGGGTGTGGTGAACGGCCAGGTGGTGGGTAACAGTGTGGTGAAGGTGACCCGCACACCGACAGACCCGGTGTTGTACCGCTCAGGCAGTAACAGCCCGTTTCCTGCAGAACTGCTAATCCGGCATGCGGAAAGCCGTCTGGCATCCGGCGGGCTGGCAAACATCACTGTGAAACAGGCACTGCCGGATAACGGGGAAGCCCGCATCACCCTGAAGACGGCCCTGATGGTTGACGGAAAGAGAGTGGCACTCAGCGCCAGACAGCAGGGTGAGGATGTGGTGATAAGCGTGCCTGAGGCACAGAAGCTGGTTGAGTTAAGAACGGATGCACCGGCAGAGCTGGAGGTCCCGGTCAGTTACCGGGGAAATGTGCAGATAGCGCTGCAGGTGGAAGACTGAGAATTCATCTCCGACAACAGATGCAATACATCCGTGACTCCGGAACGGGTCATATTGGTAAAGGGATTTACCGTATTTTTAAACGGGAATAACGTAAAACTATTCTGAGTTAAACACAGTGTTTAATGAAATGCAGTTAATTAAATGAATCCGCAGAGGATAGTTTTGCGGTAATTCCGGAAAAATAAGGATTACCGATTTCGGTTTATTATTTATGAAATATCAAGGAAATTATTTTATGAAAAAGACTCTGATTGCACTGGCTGTGGCTGCATCTGCTGCAGTATCTGGTTCTGCTATGGCGTGGACTGCAAATGGCACTGGTGGTTCTGTTGACCTGGGCGGTACCCTAACTCCGGTAGTTAAAGTGACTCCATGGGAGGTTCAAGTCGGTGCAAAAGTAGGTGATCTGGATGCTACTATCATTGAAAATGCAACTGAAACTGAAATCGTTACGAAAAAACCAATTCCAATTCTGGGTATTCGTACTATTAGCAAGAATGTATTCAAAGGGACGACTGGTATTTCCCCACGTATCAGTTTTAATAAGGCACTTGATTTGAACTCATTCAGTAATAGTATTGGAACTATTACTCTGGATGTGATGGACGCTAATAACAGTAAAATTGGTACTTTAAATGCACCTATGTTTGCTGCAGCAGAGATCTCGAAAGTATCTCTCGACGGATCTTTTCAAAAACTGTTTCCAGCTTTTGCTAGCGGTTTGGATCGTTCTTTTGGCGGCGGCTTACCGAGAGCAGAAAATCAAATGATGAAAGGGGATGTTGGTCCTCGAGCTGTTGCTCTATATCAGGATGCCACTTTGAATTTTAACACCCAGGGGATTCAAGTTAAATCAGGTCCGGCAAACGCTGATAACTTTATAAGCGATCAGTATACACATAGTGCTTACTATGTATCTGGTATTGAGCAGGGCGGAAAAATTCACATCAGTCTTGATAATCCGGCCTCAGCCAATACTTCGGTTGTTTGGAATGCTTCTCTGCCGGTTACTGTTTCCTACCAGTAATTCAGCAGGTGTCAGCAGTAAGCGCCCTCTTGTCTGCTGCTGACAAAAATTCAGGCTGCTGTTTTCAGTAGCCTGAAAAAACAGAATCGGCATACTGATATAAGTATTTTTTTCTGTCGGATACATTATGTCGTATGCCGGTTTCTTTTTACTCTTTCTTCTTTTGTTTTTTTGTTATTCATTTAACAGGGAACTGTTTTCTGACTTTTTTATTTTTTACTGATATCACCCGGATAAAACAGAGAGAATAACGATGAAAATAACCCATCATTATAAATCCCTTCTTCCCGCCCTGATGACGGTGGCCCTGTTTTATTCGGCAGCGCCCCGTGCAGACATTCTTGACGGCGGCGAAATTCAGTTTCACGGTTTTGTCACTGACGAAGCCCCGAAATGGACCTGGCAGATAAGCTCACCGGATCAGACCTGGGCGGTGGATACGGCAGATGCGCGTACAGAGAACGGACAGCTTGTGTTTGATTTGCGTGATAAAGGGGCACTGCCGTTTCTGGAAGGACACCTGCATGAGGTGGCTGAGCGCGGTGGTCC
Organism: Escherichia sp. E3659; assembly: GCF_005781135.1. Lineage (NCBI taxonomy): Bacteria > Pseudomonadati > Pseudomonadota > Gammaproteobacteria > Enterobacterales > Enterobacteriaceae > Escherichia > Escherichia sp. E3659. The sequence continues at coordinate 58,869 of NZ_VATQ01000020.1, forward strand.
CGGATTCACGCCATTTATTACGTTCGGCAGCAACGGACAGCCTTTTGCTGTGACGGAGGGGAGTGGTACTTCGGCGCAGCGTTTTCGCGCTTCTGTTCCGGTACGTGACCCGGAGAGCGGAAACGTGGCGGGACAGCTTTCTTTTACCCTGAATCAGGGGATGGCGGTCAGTGCGGGTACACAGGAAGAGGGCGCATCCGTTCCGGCGGGCATGTCGCTGGTCGGCGGGCAGAGCGTGACGGAGGTGCAGTCCGGCAGTCTGCCTCAGGGGCTGAAATCCCGGCTGTCTTCCTTATTGTTGATGAATCAGCATTTCGGAAATGGCATGAGTGCGGTGGATAACGGTCAGGTTATCAGTCAGGGCGTTCTGGCGGATGGTCGGGTGATAAATCTGGCTGCCTCTTATGCGTCTGTGGTATCGGATTTTGAGCTGCGGCTGCCGGCTGAAGGCACGCCGGCCCGCTGGCGGGCGGGGCTGAATGTGACGGTCACGGTACAGTAACAATCCGCGGGAGCGAAAGGAGTGAAAAAGGTGATGAAGAAGACAACCCTGTTGCTGCTGGTTGCCAGTCTGTTACCCACGGCAGTGCTGGCCTGGAACACACCGGGAGAGGATTTCAGCGGAGAGCTTAAGCTGGAGGGGCCGGTAACTAGCACCCGTAACCCGTGGGTGTGGAAAGTAGGGCAGGGCAATGAAAGCCTCGAGGTTAAACAGAACCGTGACGCCCGTGGCGGAGAGCAGATCATTCCGGTGTCTCTGCCGGTGCTGACCGTGGTGCTGGGAAAAACCACCCTGACCACGCCGGCAGGACGTGAAGGGCTTTCACCCCGGGTCAGTTACGGAAAGGGGGCTGAGGATTTTTCTCTGGTATGGACTGAACCCGGTGTGGCGGAAGTGACGCTGCCTGTCACCGGCGATAATAATACCCGGGCGGGGACATTTGTTTTCAGCATGCAGGCTGCAGGGGTGCTGCGCCATGTGCAGGACGGACAACTGGTATATGCCGGCGTGTATGACGATCTGAATGCGAACGGCCTGCCAGTGGAAAACCGGGCCATGAAGGCGGCTGATATTCCGGGCGTCCTGCAGGCGATGTTCAGTGGCGAAGGCCCTGCCTGGCTGCAGACAATGACCCTCAGCGGTTATACGGGCGTGAGCCATTTCAGTGATGCTGCGCTGCGCCGGGTTGAGGGGGTTTATGGTGCACAGACAGTGGCAGGCAGTGGTGAATTACGCCTGAACGGCACGCTGCCGGAGCGCTGGCGGGTATCTCTGCCGGTGAGTATTGAATATCAGTAAGAAAGAGGACCGTTCAGTGCTGAATATGACCCATCGTCTGAAGTCCGGCATGTTGCCGGCTCTGTTTTTTCTGACGTCAGCCAGTGTGCCGGCGCAGCCTCTGGTTGTTCCCCCGGGGCACTGGCAGGAGGGGATGGCGGTCGGGGTGACAGAATTCAGTGGCACCCTGTATGTCCGTGATGTGGCCTGGCAGTGGCAGCCTGCTTCAGTGCGGATGAGTACACCGGATACCGTGCAGGCCGGCCTGTCAGCGGGCAGGAGGGGCATGGTGAGTGAAAGCCGGGCAGAGCAGGATTTTTATATTCTTGGCGGGCACACCACATCACTGACCGCGGCCCGTCCGGGATTACAGCCTTCCGTGACATGGCTGCATATTTCCCCGTCGTCTCCCCGCATTGCCGCCCGGGGTGAACTTACCCGGGGCCAGGTGCGTTATGGCGAAATCACCTTCACGATGCGGCATCTGCTGGCCTGGCAGGACAGTGTGACGGCTGACCGGGGATGGAGCGTGGTCAGCGGTGAGGTGACGCCGGGGGCCGAAAAACAGGTGAAACGCCAGTTATGGCAGGTGAACGGCTATGAATGGACTCCGGACTATGCCGGGTTAACCGCGCGTCCTGATGCGTTTATTTCAGGCGCTGAGTCGCTGTTGTCACAGGGGAATGGCAGCCAGCATATTGCCGGTGCCTGGGTGACATCCCTGAGTGATGTGCGGGTGAATTTCCCCGGTGCTGAGGAGCCGGTAAAACGCTGGCAGGGTAATCTGACGCCGGTGGTGGCGTACTTCTGAACAGGAGGCGAAGAATCATGGTGCCGATGTGGTGTGTGATGGGTGTGTGTGTGGCCATCACCTGCACGGCATGTCTGGTGCTGACGCTGATGATATGTGTGGTGCTGATATGGTGAGAGTCAGAAACAGGAAGCAAAAAATTCTTCTGACGGGCACCTGCTGGTATGAGCTGACAGGGCTGTGGCACCTGTTATCCGCACAGGGCCATAACGTTTACCGTGTACCTCCGGGGCATCCCTGTGCCCGGCATGGCTGGGACCTGATTATTGTGGCGCTGAGTGCAGAGCCTGTTACGGGCTGGGGGCGTCATCTGTCCTGGATACGTGAACTGAGGGTAGAAATGCCCGGTGAAATGCTGGTTCTGGTACCGGAAAGGCTGGAAATGCTGAAGGTGTTGCGAAATATCTGTCCGGTGTACAGCGGATGCATGCCGCTGTCGTGCCTGGAAAGAACTGTCCGCATGGCACTGAACAGAAAGACAGTTCGTACCGGTAAATTCCGCCTGACGTCCGGACAACGACAGGCACTGAAGCGTCTTTCTGAGAGAGGAAGAGACCGTCCCCTGAATCTGAAACAGAGTGAACAGGGGCTGTACTGGCATTATGCCCGGCTGGCAGAGAATGTGGGCGTCAGGGATTTCAGGATGCTGTTGATGACCGGGCTGGACCGGGAGGTTCATAAAATGGAAGACCGACAGTATGGACAGTGATTTTGTATCCGCAGACAGGCTGATGCGTGCGCTCATTAACGGGGAGTTTGAACCGTATCTCCAGCCGGTGGTTTCTGCATCAGACCTTACTGTGTCCGGTGCAGAGCTTCTGGTTCGCTGGCACATGCCTGCAGGCGAAATCATTCCGCCGACATATTTCATTAACCGGGTGGAGTCTGCCGGTCTGTTGTTGCCTGTGACGGAAAAAATCCTGAACCGTGCGGTGGCCGGGCTTTCGGAGGTTAAAGCCATGCTACCGCGTGACTTCCGGCTTGCCGTGAACGTGACGCCGGCCCTGCTGGCTGAGCGTGAGTTCACTCAGATGTGTCTGGCGCTGGCAGGGCATGACAGCATACATCTGGTTCTGGAGCTGACGGAGCAGCAGCCGTTTAACATGGACAGACAGACAGACTGAAGAGAAACTGAGCCGGCTGAGTGATGCCGGAGTGGCATTTGCGCTGGATGATTTCGGAACCGGATGTTCCGTACTGTCGTACCTGAAGCACTTCCCGGTCAGTTATATAAAAATGGACAAGAGCTTCACACAGGACATTCTGAGTGAAAAGACATCCCGGCATATCGTGGAAAGTGTTGTCGGGCTGGCAGGAAAGCTGGGTATTGATACGGTGGCAGAAGGTGTGGAAACACAGGCGCAGGTGAACTGTCTGTGCTCTCTGGGAGTGGATTATCTGCAGGGGTTTTATTTCGGCAGACCGGAAAAAGTGGATACATTTTGTTGTGAGTATGGATAACGCCAGCTGTGTAATCAGCAAATTACTCCTGAAAAAATAGAATTAAACGTATTTAAGTAATTTCATTTTATTTCTGATAAATGATGTGCCGGCATCGCATTTTTCAGACTCCGGCAGTGTTTTTCTTCTTACTTGAACGTCTTTTTGTTTTTATTCTTTTATTCATATTTGCATTGAGAGGCAGGCGTGTTTGTTCGCTTTGTCAGCAGGCAGGGGCAAAATCTTCTGGTGAATATAAAAGACATCAGTTTCGCCGTTCGGAAGGGTATTTTTTGTGAACTTCATATCAGGGGAATTGAAGGTCATATGATGGTGGAAGATGACTTCAGTGAGGTTTACAGAAAAATAAAAGAAATTTCACCACGAGTGAATAATACAGGTTAAGGTGTCTCAGAGGGGAGTGGATGTGCGTCAGAATGCTGTAATTGATATTTTACTTATTATTGTCTTTTCTCTTTCTTTATTAATTTGCGGAAAAGCCTCTGCTGATACTGGATGGCAGTCTGTTGGGGGCTTTCAGGGAACCGTGGAATTCGGGGGGACCATCACGCCTTATGATGATTCACTTCCTCCCTGGCTGTGGAAAACCGGCGGATATACCGGGTTCAGCAACAACATTAGTGAGCTGACCGGTAACGGAACCCGCCTGACGGTCAGTGCGCCTTATGACCTTCTGCTGCTTGCCGGTAAATCAGCCCGTGCTTTTGAGGGCAGTGAGACATCCGGTGCCGGTATTGTTCCTGTTATTCAGCTGAAGGGAAGTGACGGAAGTGAATTCCACATTCAGTGGGCCAGTGGTACGCCGGGACAGGGGCTGCTTGTGCTGCCACTGAGCGTCACCGGGGACACGCAGACAACAGGCACACTGGCGGCAGAGGTTCAGGCTTTCGGGGCCCTTGCGTGGGCTGAAGATGATGGCTTTGGGGCCAGAATCACTCAGACACTGGGGAATAACAGTGCGGATGCTTATGTGTTTAATGGCGGCGTATCCGACAGCAGTACGTGGCATACAGCTGACGGGCTGGGCTTCATTTCCCGGATGACGGAAGGCGAAGTGTCAGCAGAAAGTATCTGGGCACAATTAAAACTGGGTGTTCCGGGGGTGCCTGACTCACCGGTGATTGCTGATGAAAACGGTTATCAGGACCTGGTGGGTGAAGGGTGGTTTTATTCCGGGGCATATGCACTCGGGATTTCTTCCGGCGCAGTTCTTAATCTTCATTTCAGTAAACCGGTGACAGGACAGTCAGTCTGGCGGGCAGGGATGACGGTGATTATCCGTTATGCCTGAGAGTGCTGATTTTAATTTTTCAGGATTTATTAAAAATGAACAGAATTTATTCTCTTCGCTACAGTGCCGTAGCCCGGGGCTTTATTGCCGTCTCTGAGTTTACCAGAAAATGCACCTGCCGGGTTACCGGGAAAAAGCATCTGAAAGCCGCTGCATTGTTATTATCGCCACTGCTGCTTTCCGGTCCGGCAGGTGCCTCCATAGTGAGTGCGGAAATTGATTATCAGATATTTCGTGATTTTGCTGAAAATAAAGGCGCGTTCCGACCGGGGGCAACGGATATTGTCATTTATAATAAGCGGGGAGAGCTTGTCGGTACACTGAATAAAGCTGCCATGCCGGATTTCAGTGCCGTTAACATTGCGGACGGTGCATCAACGTTAATCGATCCACAATATGTTGCCAGTGTGAGGCATAACTCCGACTGGCATTTTAATAGCCTCCGGTTCGGAGATGGAGATAATGAATATAAGTCGGTCAGCCGTAATGATCACCCTTATGGGGCGGACTCCAGAGATTTTGCGCTTCCCCGATTAAGTAAACTTGTTACGGAGGTCGCTCCAGCCACGGTCACCACCGCATTATATAAAGAAATCGCTGATTCATCACGGTTTCCACTATTTTACCGGATAGGGGCAGGAAGCCAGTATACGCAGATTCCCGGAGATACATCTAAGGAAAGTTATACCAGCATAAATGGAGCATATGCATACCTGACCGGGGGGGGGATGCCTTCCGTCAGTGCGGTGTCATCCATGGGGTTAAGTGGTTATGGCACTGTTTATGAGCTTCTCGGACATACCATAAAAAATGTTAATGATTTTGATGACACAATGGTCAGTCGACCAACGGCAGGGGACAGTGGTTCACCAGTTTTTGGCTGGGATGCAGTAAACCATCAGTGGGTTCTGGTTGGCGTTCATACGGGGGGGGCTTCCCGCAACGACATAGATGGAACCAATAATCCTGCAACAGGGAAGGGGTATGCAACAGCAATACCGGTTAGCTATGTTACACAGATTATTCAGGGAAATTATGATGCACCTGTCATGTTTGATGCACTGGCGGGGAATTCTCTGTTATGGACATATAATAATACCACTGGTACAGGTGCTTTGACGCAGGGCTCCTCTGAATATTCCATGCATGGACAACTGGGGGATGACCTGAATGCCGGTAAAAATCTGATATTCATGGGGCAGAATGGTCAGGTTGACCTGAAGGATCCGGTTTCGCAGGGGGCGGGCTCTCTGACATTCCGTGATAACTACACGGTGACAACATCTAACAGAAGTACCTGGACCGGAGCCGGTATTATTGTGGACAGGGAGGCTTCCGTAAACTGGCAGGTTAACGGCGTGAAGGGCGATAACCTGCATAAAATTGGTGAAGGTACACTGACTGTACAGGGTACGGGCATCAATGAGGGCGGTCTGAAGGTCGGGGACGGAACCGTTGTACTGAACCAGCAAGCGGACAATAAAGGGCAGGTGCAGGCGTTCAGCAGTGTCAATATTGCCAGTGGCCGGCCGACCGTGGTGCTGACTGATGACCGGCAGGTAAATCCGGACACCGTTTCATGGGGATATCGTGGGGGTACGCTGGATGTTAATGGTAACAGTCTGACGTTTCATCAGCTTAAGGCGGCAGATTATGGTGCCGTGCTGACGAATAACGCAGATAAACGGGCCACCATCACGCTGGATTATGCCCTGCAGGCTGACAAAGTGACACTGAACAGCTGGTCGGGTTCCCGTAAAGGGACTGTCGGGAATTTATATAAATATAATAACCCGTACACAAATACGACGGATTATTTCATCCTGAAGCAGAGCACCTATGGTTATTTCCCCACGGACCAGAGCAGTAATGCCACCTGGGAGTTTGTGGGGCACAGTCAGGGGGATGCACAGAAACTGGTGGCTGACCGTTTCAATGCTGCAGGGTATCTGTTCCACGGACAGCTGAAAGGCAATCTGAATGTGAATAGTCGCCTGCCGGAAGGTGTTACCGGTGCCCTGGTGATGGATGGCTCTGCGGATATGTCTGGTACGTTCACCCAGGAAAACGGGCGTCTGACGCTGCAGGGGCATCCGGTTATCCATGCATACAATACTCAGTCTGTGGCTGACAAACTGGCTGCCAGTGGAGATCATTCGGTTCTGACTCAGCCCACGTCATTCAGTCAGGAGGACTGGGAGAATCGCAGTTTTACCTTTGACAGGCTGTCACTGAAGAACACTGATTTTGGTCTTGGCCGCAATGCCACGCTGAACACCACGCTTGAAGCAACAGATTCGACGGTCACACTGGGCGACAGCCGGGTTTTTATTGACAAAAACGACGGTAATGGCACGGCCTTTACGCTGGAAGAAGGCACATCAGAGGCGGTGAGGGATGCAGACCGTAGCGTGTTTAATGGCAGTGCTGTTCTGAACGGAAAGACGATGCTGAATATCATGAATGCAACCTTTAATGGTGATATCAGCGGTCATACCGGCTCGCATGTGGAACTGTCGCGCAAAAGTTACTGGAATATGACAAAAAGCTCCACGCTGGATTCATTCAGAAGCAAAGGCGGGACGCTCTCCCTGGTGACAGAAGACTGGTCACCAAAAACGCTGACAGTAAACACCCTGTATGCCAGCAGCATGCACATTGATATGGGCGTCAGCATAACAGACAACACCAGTGACCGGATTGATATCCTAGATAAGGCAACGGGCGGACATAACACACTGGACCTGTCCTCCCTGTTTGACCAGACCGTCACACTGAAAAATGACCTGGCTCTGGCATCTGCACCGGTCGGAACTTCTCACGGGTATTTCTCCTTTGCCAGCCTGAACCGGGGCTTTACTGTTTATACCCCTGACACGCAGGTGCAGGAGAAAGATGGCAGAGTTTACTGGCAACTGAAAAGTCATGCCGGAACAACAGAATCTCAGGTATCAACGGATGTCAGTGATGATGTGACAGATACAACCTCTCCGGTTGCGCCGGATACAGGTAATACAGAGAGTACAGGGAGCACTGAGGCAGATGGTGTTGTGTCTGAAGGGAATAACAGCAGCGGTGTGACGCCTGCCCCTGATTCACCGGCAGAGAATACGGGCACGACGGTGAATGGCAGTACGCTGTTTAAGGGCGCGGATAACACATCCCTTCTGAATAAAGCGCGTGCCATGTTTGCCGCCCGTGAGTTCATTCTCAGCGACAGTGCTGACCGCTGGACACAGGTTGTGGACAACAGTGATGCAGACGGTGGTGCATGGGCCATGACAGGATACAGTCAGGGCGGATATGACGACTTCAGCCTGAACCAGAGCGGACTGAATGTGGGGTTCCGTCAGTCTGCCGCCGGTAATGCCTGGTGGGGGATGGGGGCAGAGTTTTACCGGGGGCACAGCAGCACAGATGACTACCGGGATGATTTCAGCCTGTGGGGCGTGCATGTTCTGGCGGGCAAATCCTTTGCCGGTGGTCTGTTTGTGGATGGTATAGCCGGATACCGGGCGCTGTCTGAAGACTACACCATTCAGGGGGAGCTGAGTGACCTGTCAGGCAGGGCGAAGAGTCATATCCTGACCGCGGGTATCCGTGGCGGGTGGAAGATGCATGCAGCCTCTCTTGATATGTCGATAACACCGACTGTTTCACTGAACGGTGCTCGGGTGGACGGAAATCGTCTGCAGGGCCGGGAGCGGAGCGTGGAGCTTCATGATGGCGACGCCTTGTGGTTGAAAGCCGGGGTTGAGGCAGAAAAAGTATCCGGAAATATGACGCTGAAGGCAGGTGTCTGGCGGAATATCACGCTGAACGATATGCCGGGAATGACCCTGCGTGATGACTGGAAAGCCCGTCACTATGATGCAGAGAAGGCTGACCGCTATACCGTTTCGTTTGGTATCAACGGAAAGCTGACAGATAAATTGTCAGTGCAGGCAAAAGTAAACAGCAGTTTTGATGGTTACTTTAAGACGGATGCAGAAGGTGTTCTGGGCGTCCGGTATGACTTCTGATGAAGGGGCAAATGGCGCCCCGGAACAACACCACAGCAGGATTATAAAAATTTCACATCGTCTTTCAGTCAGATAATGAGGAGACACTATGAGTAATGATGCTAATGCAAAAAAAGCAGGTGTTGTGGCCAGTGGTGCCACGGTTGCCGGAATTGGTACGGCAGCTGCTGGTTCAAGCGCCGCTGCCATGACATCAACGCTGGCAACAATTGGAGGCACTGTCGGGGGCGGCATGGCGGCCGGAATCGTTATTACGGCAGCAGCGCCGGTTGCCATTGGCGGCGCTGTTTACGGGTTATGGAAATGGCTCTCTGATTAACCGGTACAGCCCCGTTAAGGCGTAACGGGGCTGTCTTAATGTGCTGAACGATAACGGCTTCCACCTCATGGGGGACGTTATCTTATACTGGCTGACTGGTAGCATTTGTAAAATGCTTTTGTTTCATCAGACTGTTCAGCACCGGTTCGGTTGAGTGTGTGGTATCCCTGACAGCGCACAATAAATCAACAGGGAGCACAGGCTGATTTTCAGAGTAAGTAATGATGATGTTGTTTATCCGAACCATGAGTTTTGATGTTGTTATAAACAATTAAATCATGAGGTGTTTAATGGCTCATAATCCAATAACAATCAGACAGAATTTTAAAATCGGAGAGCTTGATGCTGAATCTGACTCTGTTTTACTTGACAGCTGTTTTATTGACAGTGGTTATCTGAATAAATTACTTGATCCCTATGATAACTCTTCAATAATCCGGGGGAGAACCGGTGCTGGTAAAAGTGCTCTTTTACATATGGTCATGAATCATGCTTATAAGTGCAGGCGACTTGATCCAAATGATATATCCATAAGATTTCTGGAGCAATCAGATATAATAGCTTTTTTTGAGGCTCTCAATGTTAATCTGGATATGTTCTACAAAATATTATGGCAACATATACTAATTATGGAGTTACTCAAGTTACGGCATGACATCAGAAGCGAGGTCGATACTAATAATTTTTTCTCAGGGATAATGAGTCGACTTAAAAAAGATGAAGTCAAAAAAAAGCTATCGAATATTTTCGTGAATGGGGAGATAAATTCTGGATAGATACAGATACCCACTTAAAAGAGATAACAAGAAAGCTTGAGCGAGATACGAAAGCCTCGATTGGTGGTGAATTAAAAGGTGTGGCACTTAATGCTGAATATGCAAAAAAACTGACAGAAGAACAGGTCCTGGATGTCAAAAAGAGAGCAATGGAAGTTGTAAGCGGATTGCAAATCAAGAAACTTAATGAAATACTTACTCTTCTCGCAGATTATTCATTTGATGATCCACAGAAAAAATATTTCATAATTATCGATCAGCTTGATGAAAACTGGGCAGAAAATGAGATAAGATATAAATTCATCCGGGCACTTATTGAAGAGATTAAAGTCTTTCGTAAAATTAAGAACATTAAAATTATCGTTGCTTTAAGGCTGGATCTTCTTCGTTCCGTGTTTAACCTTACACGAGGTTCCGGATTTCAGGAAGAAAAATATGAATCCTATATACTTGATATTAAATGGACTCCAGAGCAGCTTACAGAGCTGGTTCAGAAGAGAGTGAGTGAAGTTTACCGTCGGCAGTATACCCGGGAGAACGTTAAAATTCAGGATATCTTTCCCAGACCTAAAGGGGGACCAACCGGACTCACTCCCCTTGAATATATTATTGAAAGAACCCTTCTCAGACCACGGGATGTTCTCCAGTATGTTAATGAATGCTTCAGTATTGCTCTTGAGCGGGAACGTATATCATAGGGGACTATTCAAAAAGCAGAATCTGCATACTCACAAAAACGTTTACGTTCTCTGAAAGAAGAATGGGGAGATATATCCCCCTCATTTGAAGAGACTGTAGAAATTCTTCGTAATCTTCCGGACAGATTTACCAGGAATGATATTTTACGCAGCAATATTGATGCAGTTATTACTGAACTGTCTGTTCAGGGAACGCATGATCCCTGTGCTGTCAGTGCGAATAAAATGCTGAATGGTGAAAATCGGGAGGCTGATGTTATAAATGAAATTTTGTTGTGTGTTTATAATCTTGGTATAGTCGGATTTAAGGTTAGTAGCCTGACTCCTTATAAATGGTCATTCAGGGACAGTACACCTGCAACCAAAAATGAAATTAAACGAGCCAGTGGTATGAAAATTCATAAAATGCTTCATTCTGCCCTGGATGTAAGAATCAATGCGGAAAAACGTTTTGAAAAAGAGAAAGAAGAGTCAGAGGATGAAGCAGATAATGACTAATTTTGTTTTATATCCTGAATAAGGTAGCCGGATTTACAGCGGGCGTCCGGCTCAGGGCGTCGGCTAAATATTAAAGAGAGCTGACGCTTAGTGGAACAAAAACTCACGTTAAGCAATGGTTTCTTCCTCTGGATACCCTGTTGTCACTTCATCAGACGTCAACTACCCTGAAAACGCCGCCAATCCGTGATCGAATAGAGCGGAATACGCATTAGTCGGAAGTGACAATAAGATATCGAAATTATCTGAATGTTTATATTGGTTATAGTGCGAGTATTGACTGTTGATAATTCATTATGCAGAATGCATTTGTCTGACATTGATAGTCATCTCTGAGAAAAGATATCTGCACAGAATGGTAAACAGAATCCGGCAGAATCGGTGTCACGCGGGGATATCTGCATGTTGAAAATTATTTCAATTTGGGTTGAGTTTTTTACCGAAAAGATATCTGGTAGATTCATTGTTGCGATCATAAGATTTTTTTTGATATTAACTTTCGCACCAGAAAGTTTGTCAGTGTATCTGGCAGAGAAAACTGATATACCCTATGCCATGCAAATATTCTGTATCATCCTGACCATTTCTGCCACGCTTATCCTTGATAAGATTAATTATTATGCTATTCGGTTATTTCGTTTAGTTTGTGATTTTATAAAAAGGTGAAATGCAGCAAAAAGTTTAGTGCATTAGAAACAGAGTAGGTTCATATTTCAGAGCGACAACTTCAACACAGTTCGTCGGTTGCATTTTATCCCTGGTGTTTATTCTGATGCAGAACATTAAAATCTCCAGAAAATGTTCTGTTTGGTTGTTAAGTAATTTGATCTTTACTTCTGCAGGGGGGTAAGTAAAATTACTGCGGTGTTTTATGTTTTTATTTCTTTATACAGAAGAATTTTTACGCCACTGTTTAGTAAAATTTAGGGAGTTGAATCAATGAAAAAGATATTGATGGCAGTTTTGTTTGCGGGTTGTTCTTTTGCGGTTTTTGCGCAGAGCGGAGGATTTGTCTCATCTGAAAGCGCGCCGGTACAGGGGGGATTTAGCGGACCGGGCATGGTTTCTGAGGTTACATCTGTCGCTCAGGCAAAAATGCGCAGAGATGATGCAAAGGTTGTTCTGGAAGGAAACATTGTCCGGCAGGTCGGTAATGAGTTGTATGAATTTCGTGACAATAGCGGCTCGATTTATGTCGATATTGATGCCAGTTACTGGCAGGGACAAAATATCTCTCCGAATGACAAAGTTCGCATTGAAGGTGATGTTGATAAAGACTGGAACAGTGTTGAAATTGATGCAAAAAGAATTACATTGTTAAAATAAATTCCACTGCACATTCAGAGATTGCCGTAGCGAGCATCAACCGTGCGTGTAACACTTATCACAGTAGCAGGTGATACGCCCAATAATAAAAATATATCTTGTGTATTTTGACCACCACCTCACAGCAGGTGGTTTTTTTTATCCGTCAGTATAATTAACATGCTGTTCAGATGTTTACTCCCTGCCCATCAATCTGGTCAGAAAAATTTTCTGTAGCGATATTGTTTTGGTGTCAGACCTGTATTCTTTTTGAAGTCACGGTTCATTGACTGCTGGGAATCAAAACCTGTGCTCAGAGCAATATCCTGGAGAGAACGCCGAGAAAGACGAAGGAGCAATGCCACCCGATTAAGCCTCCTGCGACGAATATATTCTCCCAAAGGGATCCCCGTATACATCAGGAACAGACGCTGCAGGTGTCTGTGACTATAACCAGACCACAGAGCTACTTCTCTGACAGAAAGGCGGGAGCCTCTCTCAATTTCAGCTTCAACACGCTCAATAATTTTTTCTATAGTAATCTCTGATATATGGTTTGCCATGTCTTTGTTCATTTTTCTGATTGTCTGAGTTCACGCCCGATATCGTAATCACCTTTAACGATCAAAGTGAAAAATATCAGTCAGACTCTGACAGTTACAAGGTAAAAAAGAACGAAGCTACAAAGTCCGTGAAAATTCAAACCAACTTGCATGCACCATCCAGGAATGTTAATACTATAATTACTCTCAATTTAAATAAAAAATAACCTGAGTTTCAAATAAGGATTATCTGCCTGGTATATCTGTATTCAGTTGAAAGATTTTAATATACTCTGATATACATACATCCCATCCGGTTCGGATCTCGTTAGTGAATAGGTGAATTTTACTTTATAGCAAACCTTCAGACCCTCTTAAATACCATAAACTCCCGGTTATCAGAATTTCAGCATCCTGAGAAAATTGATGATGCATGTGCGTTCATTAACGCAACCGGTACCCATTAAATCCGAACTGTACCTGTACAGCGAGGTAACTGATCAGCAAGATTGTGGCAACGTACACCCTGTTTACGTCTGGTCAAACAGATCCGGAGTGTTGACGTTTATGGCGACAAAAAGTCGCCGTGTTTCACTGGAAGATATGTCAGCGCTAAAAAATAACGTCAGAAATCATTCATCTGACAATGGAATAATAAGTAAATCAGCCGGGGACTTATTAATGAGTCCCCGATAAGCGGGCATCAGTCTGTTAATAAATGTATGGTGATGGCCACATATCAGAAGATCAAATTCTTCCTCCTGTACAAGACTGAGGAGTGTTTCAGGTATTGTTCCCTGTTCAATTCTCAGTCTTGTATTTTTGAAATCTTTCAGGCGGTCAAACAATCTTCTGTCTGACGCATTTTTCAGACCGTCAAACATCTCTTCAGAAAAGTGTGAATACACGCCGGGATACAAATGGCTTAACCCGTCATCAATATGAATTGCCGTCAGGCTGGCATTAAAATTTTTCGCCATTTCATATGCTTTCTTCAAAAGGATGTTATCTTCATCATTATTTGAAACAGCAACCAGTATGTTCTTATATGTCATTTTAATATCCCTGTCGTATTTCACAGGTTTTAATCAGGTTTTCTTAATGATAATTCAAAAATAATTAACTCGGCCTGATATGAAAAAGTGAACGTGGCTTCAAGTAACACCTTTTCTTCAGTTTTTTTGATACCATAACGGATAACCACGCTTTCTTTTGTTGATGAGGCAACAAATGCCAGCTCGCGCAGCGCTGACATATATGCTTCCGCAGCTTCAGTATCGTTGAAAAAACGGGATACGATGTGTGTGCAGTTATCATTGTCGATGACGGTACCTATATCAACAGAACAACCTTTGGTACTGCATTTATCCACGATTTCTTTCATAATCTAATTCCATCCTGCATGGTATTTTTTATAAATAAAGTGACTACGGGATCACAATCAATGCGTTCAGATATCATCAATATGACTTTTGATAACATCGATAATGATGTCATGTCACTTTGTGCTGACAGGTTTAAGGTGGAGTCGTGCGACGGATTCCTCTTCTGCCCAGTAAATCCGCTCCGCCACCGTGGCTTCGGGGTTTAGCTGTACGTCACGTAGTACACGCTCTTTGAAGCGCAGATAGCCTCCCCTGTCAATGAGATGTCCCATATGGAGATACACTGGTTTGCCGTCCAGCATTTCTTTTTCAAACTCAAACAGATTAGTGATGACCTGTCTGATGACATCCTCAGTAACCCAGTTAAGGAATAACTTACCCATGCGGGGCGTTTTTTTACCGGTTCGTCCTCCCAGACGAACCTGCCAGAACTCCTGTGGCTGACGCTGCCAGGCGAGGGTGGGACATGCCAGAACACATTCGCCGCATCCGATACAGAACGATTCTTCCTTTGTGGCTTTCCCGTTCTTGAATGACAGACACCCCACGGCATGGTGAGCACAGGCTTTCACACAGGCGCCGCATCCAATGCAACGTTCCGCAGTAAAACGCATTCTGGCCACACCAGTAATGCCAAAGTCTGACATAGACGCTTTGGCACAGTCATTCGGACACCCGGCAATGACGGTTTTCAGATGATAGGCGCTGGGATAAATCAGCTTTTCCAGTCGCCGGGATAAACCTGTGGTGTCGGTATTGGCTTTCTGGCAAATCCGGTTACCCTGGCAGGCGACAATGTTGCGTCCACCAATCGCCAGGTATCCGGCTTTCGGATCATCAACCTGAACATCACACAGCTCCATTTCAATTTCCCGAATGAAAGGTTCCAGTGCGGCATTCACTTTGTCGATATCTTCATAACGAATACCGGGCATGGCCAGTTTCTGGCGGGTAGTCAGATGGATCTGACCATTTCCCCATGTTTCCGCAATCTCGCGTGCCACCGTCAGCAGGTGAGCGGGCAGAATGCCGCCTGGTATACGAACACTTATCATGGCTTCGCCACGGACTTTGGACAGGCGATATTCATTGTTTGCCCGGGTCTTAATGATATCAATATCCACACTCATCATTTTTTCCTCAGTCTGTAAAGTGACGGGCCACGGCATAGTTG
>NZ_VATQ01000021.1:0-39339 GCF_005781135.1 Escherichia sp. E3659
GCCAGGCATCAAATAAAGCAGTAAGCCGGTCATAAAACCGGTGGTTGTAAAAGAATTCGGTGGAGCGGTAGTTCAGTCGGTTAGAATACCTGCCTGTCACGCAGGGGGTCGCGGGTTCGAGTCCCGTCCGTTCCGCCACCCTAATTAGGGGCGTAGTTCAATTGGTAGAGCACCGGTCTCCAAAACCGGGTGTTGGGAGTTCGAGTCTCTCCGCCCCTGCCAGAAATCATCCTTAGCGAAAGCTAAGGATTTTTTTTATCTAAAATAACCCTCTCCGAAGTAAATCCTTCCACCGGCGTCCTTGCCAGCCATTCAGATTAATACACTTCATCCAGTACGTTAATTTTCAATAGATCTCGAATCAGCGCGTGTTTGTCGCTATTTTGCAGCCATATGGCATAGAGCGGCCGTGAAAGTGTTGTACTGTCGACAACAGTATGCAAACCGCCTTTTTTGCGCGCCCAACTTACCGGTAGCCAGGTGCAGCCATTAAGCATTTCAATCTGTTGTTGTGCCAGTTCAGCAGAACTGGTTGTCAGAATGGGAACTTCATCAGCACCGATCAAACCTGTCTCATGCTGTTGAAAATCCGGCCCCCATTCCAGACGCAGATAGTTAAGATCACCCTTTAACTTAGAGGGGGCGCTGGCATAGAGCGCTAAAGTGAAATGTCCCAACAACTGGCTACTAAATTCGTCCATTTTGGGCGCTTCAGTGGTAATAAGAAGATCAAGTTGTCGTTCATGTAGCTGTTTTACCAGAGACTGTCGTTGGGCAATCCGCGCTTCAAATTGCAGGCCTGTGTGGGCATCCTGATTCTGATACAAGCGCCCCAGCCACTGATTAAGCATACACTCCCACAGCGAGGCGCTGGCACCAATAGAAAACTCATTATGTCGTGAGGTATGCGCCACCTCCTTGCGGGCGGCCTGCCAGGTGCTCATTAGCGTTTCTGCATAAGGCAGAAGCTTTTCTCCGGCAGCGGTTAAACGGATATTGTTTCTGTGGCGGGTGAAAAGATTCACACCCAGTTGATTTTCCAGTTGTCTGATTCGAAAGCTCACGGCTGATTGGGTCAGATAGAGCGATTCAGCCGCTCGACCAAAGTGACGCGTTCGGCTAACTTCCAGGAAAGTTTTTAACAATTCCGTATCCACAGTGCTCTCCGCAAAATTATTTGTCGTTATGATTTAAATGTTTTGTTTTACACTCTGTCAAGCGTAACTAATACTCCGCGCCATAACTAGCTCGGTCAAAGAATTAGGAGCGTGCAGGATGGCGGAAAGCTTTACGACGACTAATCGATATTTCGACAATAAACATTATCCACGTGGATTCTCTCGTCATGGTGATTTCACCATCAAAGAGGCACAACTGCTTGAACGTCATGGTTATGCCTTCAATGAGCTGGATCTCGGCAAACGCGAGCCGGTTACCGAGGAAGAGAAACTCTTCGTAGCAGTATGCCGTGGCGAACGTGAGCCAGTGACAGAAGCAGAACGCGTGTGGTCCAAGTATATGACGCGTATTAAGCGTCCAAAACGTTTTCATACCCTTTCCGGCGGTAAACCGCAGGTTGAAGGAGCTGAAGACTACACCGATTCCGACGATTAATAAAAAGGGCGAAATGCCCTTTTTTTATGTCAGCAGTTTTTGCAAATGGATGAGCAAGCGGTCAATCGCACGATAGCTAACCGCCTCCTGCAAATGCTGCCGTGTGATAATGCCAGATTGATCAATATCAGCAATGGTTCGTGCAACTTTCAGTAACCGCTGCCAGGCACGAATCGATAATCCCAGATGGATCAGCGTTTCTTCCAGCCACTGCGCATCTGCGCTCTCAAGCTTGCAGAATTGGCGTATTTCCGGGCTATCCAGCCAGGCATTCAGTTTATTCTGCCGCTTAAATTGGCGCTCTCTGGCGGCCATTACACGTTGTTTAACGGTGGCGCTGCTTTCTCCCGGCACTACCGTTTTACTCAAAATGCCGGGGGGTGGTAATGGGATCTCCAGTGAGAGGTCAAAGCGGTCAAGAAAGGGACCAGAGAGTCGGTTGAGATAACGTAATGTTTGTTCTGGTGTGCAGCGGTTATGATTTCCCTGATAATGTCCGGTAGGGCTGGGGTTCATCGCCGCGACAAGCTGGAAACGGGCCGGATAGGTTATTTTAGCCCGCGTGCGTGAAAGATGGATCTGTCCAGACTCAATGGGTTCCCGCAAGGCATCCAATGTACGACGTTCAAATTCAGGTAGTTCATCAAGAAAAAGCACGCCGTTATGCGCCAGAGAAATTTCACCAGGCCCGGGAATTGCGCCACCGCCTACCATCGCAGTTAACGACGCACTGTGATGCGGTGAGCGGAACGGGCGCTGCCGCCATTGTTTTTGCACTGACTCGGCATTTACCAGACTTAATATCGCAGCGCTCTCCAGTGCCTCTTCATTGCTTAAATCTGGCAACAGGCCATTAATACGGCTGGCGAGCATTGTTTTACCTGTTCCTGGTGGCCCAATCAGTAAAAGGTTGTGGCCCCCTGCGGCGGTAATTTCCAGCCCTCGCTTTCCTTGCTCCTGACCGACAACATCACTGAGATCATGTTGTAATATCCGGGATGCAACATCAGTTGGTGACGGGCGTTCGAGAGCATGCTTACCTTCCAGAAACGCACAGACAGCCTGCAGATGATCGGCTATCAGGCATCCTTCACCGTTAATTAGCCCCACTTCATCTTCGTTATCTTTCGCGACGATAATTTTTCTGCCCGACTTAATGGCTTCAGTTGCACTGGAGATTGCGCCAGGAACGCCGCGCAGAGCGCCTGTAAGCGCCAGTTCCCCGACTAATTCATATTCATGCAACTTATTGGCTGTAAGCTGTTCAGAGGCTGCCAGCAAAGCAATAGCGATAGGTAAATCATATCGCCCTCCTTCTTTCGGCAGGTCGGCTGGTGCAAGGTTAATGGTGATTTTTTTCGCCGGATATTCATATCCGCTATTGATAATGGCGCTGCGCACGCGATCGCGTGCTTCTTTTACCGTTGTTTCTGGTAAGCCCACCATCGTTAATCCCGGTAGACCTTTACTGATATGAACCTCAACAGTGATCGGGGGAGCGTTTACCCCCAGAGCCGCACGAGTATGAACAATTGACAGTGACATAAGCCCTCCTTGAGCCACCATTATGTGCATAAGAGATCACTGCTGTAGTCTGCCAAATTGCGTTAATTAGCGGCTGATTCCCGTTTATTTATGCAACGTGATCTGAGTTGTATGAGTGATGGAATAACTCTCGCAAAAATGAGAAGTAAAAAAATTAGCCTCTGGGTGAGGGCAAGAAATGTACGGAAATTGAATTTTTTTCACTCACCTTTTTTTATATAAAAAACAATGGTTTTTATCGAAATGATTGGGAATACAACAAAACGTGATTAAAAAATATCTTGTGCCATTCGCAAAATCTATGGTAACTCTTTAGGCATTCCTTCGAACAAGATGCAAGAAAAGACAAAATGACAGCCCTTCTACGAGTGATTAGCCTGGTCGTGATTAGCGTGGTGGTGATTATTATCCCACCGTGCGGGGCTGCACTTGGACGAGGAAAGGCTTAGAGATCAAGCCTTAACGAACTAAGACCCCCGCACCGAAAGGTCCGGGGGTTTTTTTTGACCTTAAAAACATAACCGAGGAGCAGACAATGAATAACAGCACAAAATTCTGTTTCTCAAGATTCAGGACGGGGAACTAACTATGAATGGCGCACAGTGGGTGGTACATGCGTTGCGGGCACAGGGTGTGAATACCGTTTTCGGTTATCCGGGTGGCGCAATTATGCCGGTTTACGATGCATTGTATGACGGCGGCGTGGAGCACTTGCTGTGCCGACATGAGCAGGGAGCGGCAATGGCGGCTATCGGCTATGCCCGTGCTACTGGCAAAACTGGCGTATGTATCGCCACGTCTGGTCCGGGCGCAACCAACCTGATAACCGGGCTTGCGGACGCGCTGTTAGATTCCATCCCTGTCGTTGCCATCACCGGTCAGGTGTCCGCACCGTTCATCGGTACCGACGCATTTCAGGAAGTGGATGTCCTGGGATTGTCATTAGCCTGTACCAAACACAGCTTCCTGGTACAGTCGCTGGAAGAGTTGCCGCGCATCATGGCCGAAGCGTTTGAGGTTGCCAGCTCAGGTCGTCCTGGTCCGGTTCTGGTCGATATTCCAAAAGATATCCAGTTAGCCAGCGGCGATCTGGAACCGTGGTTCACCACCGTTGAAAACGAAGTGACTTTCCCACATGCCGAAGTCGAGCAAGCGCGCCAGATGCTGGCAAAAGCGCAAAAACCGATGCTGTACGTTGGCGGTGGCGTGGGCATGGCGCAGGCAGTTCCCGCTTTGCGTGAATTTCTCACTGCCACAAAAATGCCTGCCACCTGCACGTTGAAAGGGCTGGGCGCAGTTGAAGCGGATTATCCGTACTATCTGGGAATGCTGGGAATGCACGGCACCAAAGCGGCGAACTTCGCGGTGCAGGAATGTGATTTACTGATCGCCGTAGGTGCACGTTTTGATGACCGGGTGACCGGCAAGCTGAACACCTTCGCACCGCACGCCAGTGTTATCCATGTGGATATCGACCCGGCAGAAATGAACAAGCTGCGTCAGGTGCATGTGGCATTACAGGGTGATTTAAATGCTCTGTTACCAGCATTACAGCAGCCGTTAAATATCAATGACTGGCAGCAATACTGTGCGCAGCTGCGTGATGAACATGCCTGGCGTTACGACCATCCCGGTGATGCAATCTACGCGCCGTTGTTGTTAAAACAACTGTCGGATCGTAAACCTGCGGATTGCGTTGTGACCACAGATGTGGGGCAGCACCAGATGTGGGCTGCGCAGCACATCGCCCACACTCGCCCGGAAAATTTCATCACCTCTAGCGGCTTAGGCACCATGGGTTTTGGTTTACCAGCGGCGGTTGGCGCACAAGTCGCGCGACCGAACGATACCGTCGTCTGTATCTCCGGTGACGGCTCTTTCATGATGAATGTGCAAGAGCTGGGCACCGTAAAACGCAAGCAGTTACCGTTGAAAATCGTCTTACTCGATAACCAACGGTTAGGGATGGTTCGACAATGGCAGCAACTGTTTT
This sequence comes from Escherichia sp. E3659, assembly GCF_005781135.1. Classification (NCBI taxonomy): domain Bacteria; kingdom Pseudomonadati; phylum Pseudomonadota; class Gammaproteobacteria; order Enterobacterales; family Enterobacteriaceae; genus Escherichia; species Escherichia sp. E3659. The sequence goes on from NZ_VATQ01000021.1 coordinate 5,153, forward strand.
TCCAGGAGCGATACAGCGAAACCACCCTTACCGATAACCCCGATTTCCTCATGTTAGCCAGCGCCTTCGGCATCCCTGGCCAACACATCACCCGTAAAGAGCAGGTTGAAGCGGCACTCGACACCATGCTGAACAGTGATGGGCCATACCTGCTTCATGTCTCAATCGACGAACTTGAGAACGTCTGGCCGCTGGTGCCGCCGGGTGCCAGTAATTCAGAAATGTTGGAGAAATTATCATGATGCAACATCAGGTCAATGTATCGGCTCGCTTCAATCCAGAAACCTTAGAACGTGTTTTACGCGTGGTGCGTCATCGTGGTTTCCACGTCTGCTCAATGAATATGGCCGCCGCCAGCGATGCACAAAATATAAATATCGAATTGACCGTTGCCAGCCCACGGTCGGTCGACTTACTGTTTAGTCAGTTAAATAAACTGGTGGACGTCGCACACGTTGCCATCTGCCAGAGCACAACCACATCACAACAAATCCGCGCCTGAGCGCAAAAGGAATATAAAAATGACCACGAAGAAAGCTGATTACATTTGGTTCAATGGGGAGATGGTTCGCTGGGAAGACGCGAAGGTGCATGTGATGTCGCACGCGCTGCACTATGGCACCTCGGTTTTTGAAGGCATCCGTTGCTACGACTCGCACAAAGGACCGGTTGTATTCCGCCATCGTGAGCATATGCAGCGTCTGCATGACTCCGCCAAAATCTATCGCTTCCCGGTTTCGCAGAGCATTGATGAGTTGATGGAAGCTTGTCGTGACGTGATCCGCAAAAACAATCTCACCAGCGCCTATATCCGTCCGCTGATCTTCGTCGGTGATGTTGGTATGGGCGTTAACCCGCCAGCGGGATACTCAACCGATGTGATTATCGCCGCTTTCCCGTGGGGAGCGTATCTGGGCGCAGAAGCGCTGGAGCAGGGGATCGATGCGATGGTTTCCTCCTGGAACCGCGCAGCACCAAACACCATCCCAACCGCGGCAAAAGCCGGTGGTAACTACCTCTCTTCCCTGCTGGTGGGTAGTGAAGCTCGCCGCCACGGTTATCAGGAAGGTATCGCGCTGGATGTGAACGGTTATATCTCTGAAGGCGCAGGTGAAAACCTGTTTGAAGTGAAAGACGGTGTGCTGTTCACCCCACCGTTCACCTCATCCGCGCTGCCGGGTATTACCCGTGACGCCATCATCAAACTGGCGAAAGAGCTGGGAATTGAAGTGCGTGAGCAGGTGCTGTCGCGCGAATCACTGTACCTGGCGGATGAAGTGTTTATGTCCGGTACGGCGGCTGAAATCACGCCAGTGCGCAGCGTAGACGGTATTCAGGTTGGCGAAGGTCGTTGCGGCCCGGTTACCAAACGCATTCAGCAAGCCTTCTTCGGCCTCTTCACTGGCGAAACCGAAGATAAATGGGGCTGGTTAGATCAAGTTAATCAATAAATACAAAAAATGGGACGGCACGCACCGTCCCATTTACGAGACAGACACTGGGAGTAAATAAAGTATGCCTAAGTACCGTTCCGCCACCACCACTCATGGTCGTAATATGGCGGGTGCTCGTGCGCTGTGGCGCGCCACCGGAATGACCGACGCCGATTTCGGTAAGCCGATTATCGCGGTTGTGAACTCGTTCACCCAATTTGTACCGGGTCACGTCCATCTGCGCGATCTCGGTAAACTGGTCGCCGAACAAATTGAAGCGGCTGGCGGCGTTGCCAAAGAGTTCAACACCATTGCGGTGGATGATGGGATTGCCATGGGCCACGGGGGGATGCTTTATTCACTGCCATCTCGCGAACTGATCGCTGACTCCGTTGAATATATGGTCAACGCCCACTGCGCCGACGCCATGGTCTGCATCTCTAACTGCGACAAAATCACCCCGGGGATGCTGATGGCTTCCCTGCGATTAAACATTCCGGTGATCTTCGTTTCCGGCGGCCCGATGGAAGCCGGGAAAACCAAACTGTCCGATCAGATCATCAAACTCGATCTGGTTGATGCGATGATCCAGGGCGCAGACCCGAAAGTTTCTGACTCCCAGAGCGATCAGGTTGAACGTTCCGCCTGCCCAACCTGTGGTTCCTGCTCCGGGATGTTCACCGCCAACTCGATGAACTGCCTGACCGAAGCGCTGGGCCTGTCGCAGCCGGGCAACGGCTCGCTGCTGGCAACCCACGCCGACCGTAAGCAGCTGTTCCTCAATGCCGGTAAACGTATTGTTGAACTGACCAAACGCTATTACGAGCAGGATGATGCCTCTGCGCTGCCGCGTAACATTGCCAGTAAGGCGGCGTTTGAAAACGCCATGACGCTAGATATCGCGATGGGCGGTTCTACCAACACCGTTCTCCACCTGCTGGCGGCGGCGCAGGAAGCGGAAATCGACTTCACCATGAGTGATATCGACAAGCTTTCGCGTAAAGTCCCGCAGTTATGCAAAGTTGCGCCGAGTACTCAAAAATACCATATGGAAGATGTTCACCGGGCTGGTGGTGTTATCGGCATTCTCGGCGAACTGGATCGCGCGGGGTTACTGAACCGTGATGTGAAAAACGTACTTGGCCTGACCTTGCCGCAAACGCTGGAACAATACGACGTTATGCTGACCCAGGATGACTCGGTGAAAAATATGTTCCGCGCTGGCCCGGCGGGTATCCGTACGACCCAGGCATTCTCGCAGGATTGCCGTTGGGATTCTCTTGATGATGATCGCGCAAACGGCTGTATCCGCTCGCTGGAACACGCCTACAGCAAAGACGGCGGCTTGGCGGTGCTCTACGGTAATTTCGCAGAAAACGGCTGCATCGTTAAAACGGCAGGCGTCGATGACAGCATCCTCAAATTCACCGGCCCGGCGAAAGTGTACGAAAGCCAGGACGATGCGGTAGAAGCGATTCTCGGTGGCAAAGTGGTGGCGGGCGACGTTGTGGTTATCCGCTACGAAGGCCCGAAAGGCGGGCCGGGTATGCAGGAGATGCTCTACCCAACTACCTTCCTGAAATCGATGGGTCTCGGTAAAGCCTGTGCGTTGGTAACCGACGGTCGTTTCTCTGGCGGCACCTCTGGTCTTTCCATCGGTCACGTCTCGCCGGAAGCGGCAAGCGGCGGCAGCATTGGCCTGATTGAAGACGGCGATCTTATCGCTATCGACATTCCGAACCGTGGCATTCAGTTACAGGTAAGCGATGCCGAACTGGCGGCGCGTCGTGAAGCGCAGGAAGCACGAGGTGACCAGGCCTGGACGCCGAAAAATCGTGAACGCCAGGTTTCCTTTGCCCTGCGTGCCTACGCCAGCCTGGCGACCAGCGCCGACAAAGGCGCGGTGCGCGATAAATCGAAACTGGGGGGTTAATGATGGCAGACTCACAACCCCTGTCCGGTGCTCCGGAAGGTGCCGAATATTTAAGAGCGGTGCTACGTGCGCCGGTTTACGAAGCGGCGCAGGTCACTCCGCTACAAAAAATGGAAAAACTGTCGTCGCGTCTTGATAACGTGATTCTGGTGAAGCGCGAAGATCGCCAGCCAGTGCACAGCTTTAAGCTGCGCGGCGCATACGCCATGATGGCGGGCCTGACGGAAGAACAGAAAGCGCACGGCGTGATCACCGCCTCGGCGGGTAACCACGCGCAGGGCGTAGCGTTCTCCTCTGCGCGGTTAGGCGTGAAGGCACTGATCGTCATGCCAACCGCCACCGCCGACATCAAAGTCGATGCGGTGCGCGGCTTCGGTGGCGAAGTGCTGCTTCATGGTGCGAACTTCGATGAAGCAAAAGCCAAAGCGATTGAATTGTCTCAGCAGCAGGGCTTCACCTGGGTGCCGCCGTTCGACCATCCGATGGTGATCGCTGGGCAAGGCACGCTGGCGCTGGAACTGCTCCAGCAGGATGCCCATCTTGATCGCGTATTTGTACCGGTCGGCGGCGGCGGCCTGGCGGCGGGTGTGGCGGTGCTGATCAAACAGCTGATGCCGCAAATCAAAGTGATCGCCGTAGAAGCGGAAGACTCCGCCTGCCTGAAAGCGGCGCTGGATGCGGGTCATCCGGTTGATCTGCCACGCGTGGGGCTATTTGCTGAAGGCGTTGCGGTAAAACGCATCGGCGATGAAACTTTCCGTTTGTGCCGGGAGTATCTCGACGACATCATCACCGTTGATAGTGATGCGATCTGTGCGGCGATGAAGGATTTATTCGAAGATGTGCGCGCGGTGGCGGAGCCGTCTGGCGCGTTGGCGCTGGCGGGAATGAAAAAATATATCGCCCAGCACAACATTCGCGGCGAACGACTGGCGCATGTACTTTCGGGGGCAAACGTCAATTTCCACGGCCTGCGCTACGTCTCGGAACGCTGCGAACTGGGCGAACAGCGTGAAGCGTTGCTGGCGGTGACCATCCCGGAAGAAAAAGGCAGCTTCCTCAAATTCTGCCAGCTACTTGGCGGGCGTTCGGTCACTGAGTTCAACTATCGCTTTGCCGATGCCAAAAACGCCTGCATCTTTGTCGGCGTGCGCCTGAGCCGCGGCCTCGAAGAGCGCAAAGAAATTTTGCAGATGCTCAACGACGGCGGCTACAGCGTGGTAGATCTCTCCGACGACGAAATGGCGAAGCTACACGTGCGCTATATGGTCGGCGGGCGTCCATCGCATCCGTTGCAGGAACGCCTCTACAGCTTCGAATTCCCGGAATCGCCGGGCGCGCTGCTGCGCTTTCTCAACACGCTGGGTACGCACTGGAACATTTCTCTGTTCCATTATCGCAGCCATGGCACCGACTACGGGCGCGTGCTGGCGGCGTTCGAACTTGGCGATCATGAACCGGATTTCGAAACCCGGCTGAATGAGTTGGGTTACGATTGCCACGACGAAACCAATAACCCGGCGTTCAGGTTCTTTTTGGCGGGTTAACTCAGCGTTTCGGTTTTCAGGCCCACAAAGTAAAGTGGGCCTAATATCCTGATATGATCTTCCCTCAGTTATTGGGCTTTTCTGCCAGTCCGAAGCATCCACTCATTCAATTTTGCGAGACGTTTTCCAGAAGGCGCTCAATCTGCTTGTGGTGAAACTCGGCTCACCATATCGTTAGCATCGCCATTTTGGTTATTTGTGCACCGCTATCACTTGCGCCTGTTAAAAGCAATGTATAAAATTTTATACGCAAGGATGTTATGTTACTCACCCGAGCTCTCCCCAATGAAAAAGAAATTCGATGGGTGGGATCTTCTCTGGAGGATCTCCTGGCTTTTCCCATAACGGTATGTAAAGCAGTCGGTTATCAGCTTCACAAAATTCAGTATGGAATTGAACCTGATGACTGGAAATCGTTTTCAGAAATTGGGGCTGGGGTGAATGAAATTCGGTTTCGTGACAACAATGGCATCTATCGCGTTATGTATGTCGCTAAGTTTGCAGAAGCGCTCTACGTTTTGCATAGCTTTCAGAAACAGACGCAACAAACCAGTCAGCACGATAAAAACATCGCCAGAACGCGTTATAACCGGGTGGTGCAGCAACGGAGAAACAGCCTGTGATTGCCAAAACTGATAGTGATATTCGCCATGTGACGCCATCTGGCGGTAATGTTTTTGCTGATTTGGGGTTTGATAAGCAGGAGGCAGAAAAGCTTTACGCTGATTCCCTGAGTGAAATCGAAAACACGTTAGTCATCAAAGAACAGCTCATGGAAGAAATTACCCTCTGGATTAAGCAAAACCAGATGAAGCAAGCCGAGGTGGCAACCGTTTTACATATATCACGGCCGCGCGTCTCTGATGTCGTCAACAAGAAATGCAGCAAATTCACCATCGATGCTTTGGTGAATATGCTAAGTCGTATTGGGAAGCCCGTTCGGGTAATGGTGGGGCCGTAAAACTAATTCGGCAAAATCTTCCAGAACGCCTCAATCAGCGGCTCATGCAGCCGCTTTTTTTGTGCACAAACGCCCAGCTCAAACGGCGTTTGCTCATCGCTACGCTCTAAAATCATTACGCGGTTACGCACCGGTTCCGGGCTGTTTTCCAGCACCACTTCCGGCAACAAGGCCACGCCGCAACCGAGCGCCACCATCGATACCATCGCTTCATGTCCGCCAACCGTGGCGTAAATCATCGGGTTGCTGATTTTATTGCGTCGAAACCACAGTTCAATGCGGCGGCGTACCGGTCCCTGATCGGCCATGATAAACGGTACCGTTGACCAGTCTGGCTTCTCTACCGAAACCTGATTACGCACCGGGCACGGTAGGGCAGGCGCGATCAGCACCACCGTCAGATTCTCCAGCATCGAAAACGCCACCGCGCCTGGCAGAGTCTCCGGCTTCCCGGCAATCGCCAGATCCGCTTCTCCCGTGACCACCTTTTCCATCGCATCTGCCGCATCACCGGTAGTGAGTTTGATCTCCACCGACGGGTGTTCCGCGCGGAAGCGATCCAGAATCGGCGGCAGATGGCTGTAGGCTGCGGTGACCGAGCAGAAGATATGCAGCTCGCCGGAGAGCGACGGACCTTGCTGATCGATGGTGTGGCGCAATTGCTGATACTGCAACAGTGTTTGCTGGGCGAAAACGCGCAGCTCTTCGCCCGCTTCCGTCAGCGTTACCGTGCGGTTATCGCGCACAAACAGCGGCTGACCGAGATCTTCTTCCAGGCGCTGAATCTGCCGTGAGAGCGTGGATGGGCTAACGTGCATCGCCCGCGCGCTGCGGCCAAAATGGCGGCTTTCCGCCAGATGCAGGAAGGTTTTCAGATCGCGTAAATCCAATGGTGCAGCCCTCAATGTTGACGTTGCAAAAATTGCAATGTGACGTTGTGAATATATCAATTTCCGCAATAAATTTCCTGTCATATAGTGAATTCAATCTCGCAAACGCGAACCGAACAATAAGAAGCACAACATCACGAGGAATCACCATGGCTAACTACTTCAATACACTGAATCTGCGCCAGCAGCTGGCACAGCTGGGCAAATGTCGCTTTATGGGGCGCGATGAATTCGCCGATGGCGCGAGCTACCTTCAGGGTAAAAAAGTAGTCATCGTCGGCTGTGGCGCACAGGGTCTGAACCAGGGCCTGAACATGCGTGATTCAGGTCTCGATATCTCCTACGCTCTGCGCAAAGAAGCGATTGCCGAAAAGCGCGCATCCTGGCGTAAAGCGACCGAAAACGGTTTTAAAGTGGGTACTTACGAAGAACTGATCCCGCAGGCGGATCTGGTGGTTAACCTGACGCCGGACAAGCAGCACTCTGATGTAGTGCGCACCGTACAGCCACTGATGAAAGACGGCGCGGCGCTGGGTTACTCGCACGGTTTCAACATCGTCGAAGTGGGCGAGCAGATCCGTAAAGATATCACCGTAGTCATGGTTGCGCCGAAATGCCCAGGCACCGAAGTGCGTGAAGAGTACAAACGTGGATTCGGCGTACCGACGCTGATTGCCGTTCACCCGGAAAACGATCCGAAAGGCGAAGGTATGGCGATCGCTAAAGCATGGGCGGCAGCAACCGGTGGTCACCGTGCGGGCGTGCTGGAATCGTCCTTCGTTGCGGAAGTGAAATCTGACCTGATGGGTGAGCAAACCATCCTGTGCGGTATGTTGCAGGCTGGCTCTCTGCTGTGCTTCGACAAGCTGGTGGAAGAAGGCACCGATCCGGCATACGCAGAAAAACTGATTCAGTTCGGTTGGGAAACCATCACCGAAGCACTGAAACAGGGCGGCATCACCCTGATGATGGACCGTCTCTCTAACCCGGCGAAACTGCGTGCTTACGCGCTGTCAGAACAGCTGAAAGAGATCATGGCGCCGCTGTTCCAGAAACATATGGACGACATCATCTCCGGCGAATTCTCCTCCGGTATGATGGCGGACTGGGCCAACGATGATAAGAAACTGCTGACCTGGCGTGAAGAGACCGGCAAAACCGCGTTCGAAACCGCGCCGCAATATGAAGGCAAAATCGGCGAGCAGGAGTACTTCGATAAAGGCGTACTGATGATCGCGATGGTGAAAGCGGGCGTTGAGCTGGCGTTTGAAACCATGGTTGATTCCGGCATCATCGAAGAATCTGCTTACTATGAATCACTGCACGAACTGCCGCTGATTGCCAACACCATCGCCCGTAAGCGTCTGTACGAAATGAACGTGGTTATCTCTGATACCGCCGAGTACGGTAACTATCTGTTCTCTTACGCTTGTGTGCCGTTGCTGAAACCGTTTATGGCAGAGCTGCAACCGGGCGATCTGGGTAAAGCTATTCCGGAAGGCGCGGTAGATAACGCGCAACTGCGTGATGTGAACGAAGCGATTCGCTGCCATGCGATTGAGCAGGTAGGTAAGAAACTGCGCGGCTATATGACGGATATGAAACGTATTGCTGTTGCGGGTTAATAGCGATTCAGAGTTCAAGGCCTTCTCCTGAAGAAGGCCTTGCTGTTAGTTACGGTACAGCACCTTAATGATGTGGTAACCGAACTGGGTATGCAGCGGGCCAGTCGGCTCCAGTACCGGACAAGAGAAAACCACTTTATCGAACGCCGGAACCATCTGACCCTGGCGGAATTCACCTAAATCACCGCCGCGTTTGCCTGATGGACAAATGGAGTGTTTCTTCGCCAGCTTGCCGAAATCGGCACCGTTCTTAATCTGCTCGAGAAGATCCAGAGCCAGTTTCTCTTCTTTTACAAGGATATGCAGTGCTGCTGCTGTTTTTGCCATGATCGTGCCTTGAGTGGTAAGGATGAGGCTGGCTATACTACCACGCTGTTATTTTCCCCTCCCGACTTTCATTGAGCGATTTTCCTATGCGTCTAAACCCCGGCCAACAACAAGCTGTCGAATTCGTTACCGGCCCTTGCCTGGTGCTGGCGGGCGCGGGTTCCGGTAAAACTCGTGTTATCACCAATAAAATCGCCCATCTGATCCGCGGTTGCGGTTATCAGGCGCGACATATCGCGGCGGTGACCTTTACCAATAAGGCGGCGCGCGAGATGAAAGAGCGTGTCGGGCAGACGCTGGGGCGTAAAGAGGCGCGCGGGCTGATGATCTCCACCTTCCACACGCTGGGGCTGGATATCATCAAACGCGAGTATGCAGCATTGGGGATGAAGGCGAACTTCTCGTTGTTTGACGATACCGATCAGCTTGCTTTGCTTAAAGAGTTGACCGAAGGGCTGATCGAAGATGACAAAGTTCTCTTGCAACAGCTAATTTCGACCATCTCCAACTGGAAGAACGATCTCAAAACACCGGCGCAGGCGGCGGCAGAGGCAAAGGGCGAGCGGGATCGAATTTTTGCCCATTGTTATGGACTGTATGATGCGCACCTGAAAGCGTGCAATGTTCTCGACTTCGACGATCTGATTTTATTGCCGACGCTACTTCTGCAACGCAATGAAGAAGTACGCGAGCGCTGGCAGAACAAAATTCGCTACCTGCTGGTGGATGAGTATCAGGACACCAACACCAGCCAGTATGAACTGGTGAAACTGCTGGTGGGCAGCCGCGCGCGCTTTACCGTGGTGGGTGACGATGACCAGTCGATCTACTCCTGGCGCGGCGCACGCCCGCAAAACCTGGTGCTGCTGAGTCAGGATTTCCCGGCGTTGAAGGTGATTAAGCTTGAGCAGAACTACCGCTCTTCCGGGCGTATTCTGAAAGCGGCGAATATTCTGATCGCCAATAACCCGCACGTCTTTGAAAAGCGTCTGTTCTCCGAACTGGGCTACGGCGCGGAGCTAAAAGTTTTAAGCGCGAATAACGAGGAACATGAAGCCGAGCGCGTCACCGGTGAACTGATTGCGCATCACTTCGTCAATAAAACGCAGTACAAAGATTACGCCATTCTCTATCGCGGCAACCATCAGTCGCGGGTGTTTGAAAAATTCCTGATGCAAAACCGCATCCCGTACAAAATATCTGGTGGTACGTCGTTTTTCTCTCGTCCTGAAATCAAGGACTTGCTGGCTTATCTGCGTGTGCTGACTAACCCGGACGATGACAGCGCATTTCTGCGTATCGTCAACACGCCGAAACGAGAGATTGGCCCGGCGACGCTGAAAAAGCTGGGTGAGTGGGCGATGACGCGCAATAAAAGCATGTTTACCGCCAGCTTTGATATGGGCCTGAGTCAGACGCTTAGCGGACGTGGTTATGAAGCATTGACCCGCTTCACTCACTGGTTGGCAGAAATCCAGCGCCTGGCGGAGCGGGAGCCGATTGCCGCGGTGCGTGATCTGATCCATGGCATGGATTATGAATCCTGGCTGTACGAAACATCGCCCAGCCCGAAAGCCGCCGAAATGCGCATGAAGAACGTTAACCAGTTATTTAGCTGGATGACGGAGATGCTGGAAGGCAGCGAACTGGATGAGCCGATGACGTTAACCCAGGTGGTGACGCGCTTTACTTTGCGCGACATGATGGAGCGCGGCGAGAGCGAGGAAGAGCTGGATCAGGTGCAACTGATGACTCTGCACGCGTCGAAAGGGCTGGAGTTTCCCTATGTCTACATGGTCGGTATGGAAGAAGGATTTTTGCCGCACCAGAGCAGCATCGATGAAGACAATATCGATGAGGAGCGGCGGCTGGCCTATGTCGGCATCACCCGCGCCCAGAAGGAATTGACCTTTACGCTGTGTAAAGAACGCCGTCAGTACGGCGAACTGGTGCGTCCGGAGCCGAGCCGATTTTTACTGGAGCTGCCGCAGGATGATTTGATTTGGGAACAGGAGCGTAAAGTGGTCAGCGCCGAAGAACGGATGCAGAAAGGGCAAAGCCATCTGGCGAATCTGAAAGCGATGATGGCGGCAAAACGAGGGAAATAATCACTCCCCGGGGAAGCCGGAAAGATGCGTCAGCATCGCATCCAGTACCTTGCACGTTAATGCACTTCCAGCGGCCAGTGGACATAGCTCTGCCACTGGCTTTCCTGATCGATAACCTCTGTACCCAGCGGATGCTGGGTCAGCCAACCTTGTGGCAGCGTTAAGGTCAACTGCTCATGATCGGCCTGTAATTTAATATCTGGTACTAAATCATCACGACGACGGCTGGCAAAAATGATGGCGAGGCGCAGTAAACGACAGAGTTGTTCTGCGACGCGCGGCGGTACGGCATTTTGCTGATGCAGCGATGAGAGATCGACCGGATTCGTCTGGTTGAGTAATAACGTCGCCAGCAGCTTTTTCTGCGCGGGGGTAAAACCAGGAAGATCCAGGTTACGCACCAGATAAGCGGCATGTTGCGGCGCTTGTTTGAAGTCAACGCTAAGGCCAATTTCATGAAGCTGACAGGCGCTGATCAGTAAATCGCGGCTAATCGCTTCAAGATGCCAGGTATTTTCGACCTGATCGAACAAGTTAGCGGCAAGTTTAGCCACACGCTGTGCTTGATCGGTATCAATCATAAAGCGACGTTGAATATTACGCAGTGTTCGGCTGCGAATATCCTGCTCGACCGCCAGATGTAACATGCCGTAAACCAGGCCTTCACGCAGTGCGCCGCCGGCCAGCGTCATACACTGGATATTCAGCTCGGTAAAAATGGCTATCAGGATCGCCAGACCACTTGGGAATACTAACGCGCGTTCCAGCGTCAGCCCTTCGATTTCCAGCTCTTCCAGCCTGCCACAGTGAATAGCGCGCTGTTTCAGTTGCTGCAATTTCGCCAGGGTAATGCGTTCATCCATACCCTGCGCCATCATGATTTCCTGCAAAGCCTGCACGGTGCCGGAAGCACCAACGCACACCTTCCAGCCGTGATAGCGCAATTCATCGGCAACAGGACGTAGCACTTCGCGCGCGGCTTGTTCGGCTGCGACAAAGTTTTCTTGCCCCAGATTACGATCGGCAAAATAGCGCTCAAGCCAGGTAACGCAGCCCATAGACAGGCTGAACAAGGACGTCGTTTGTGCGCCGGTGCCGGTTACCAGTTCAGTACTGGCGCCGCCGATATCTACCACCAGGCGCTGATCTGCACCGCCAGTGGTGTGAGCAACGCCCTGATAAATCAGGCGTGCTTCCTCTTCACCGCTAATGACCTGTACCGGACAGCCAAGGATTTCCTGCGCTTTTGCGATGAAATCACCCGCATTGACGGCAAGACGTAACGTCGCCGTGGCGACAACGCGAATTTGCGAGGGAGGGATATCTTGCAAACGTTCAGCAAACAGACGCAGGCATTGCCAGCCGCGCTCCATTGCTTCATTAGACAGGGCATTTTCGCTGTTCAGGCCAGCAGCCAGACGCACTTTGCGTTTAATTCGCGTCAGCGTCTGGATACTGCCAGCCACCTCGCGCACAACCAGCATATGAAAACTATTCGAACCGAGATCAATAGCGGCATAAAGCGACGAGGTGGAACCCATACTCTTCATCCTTCAATCTGTCTCTGCGTTGGCTGCGTTCTTTCACCCGAATCACTTACTACAGTAAGCTCGCCGGGATTCATTCTCTTGCCATCTTGATACAGTTTGAATGATTTTGAGTATGACATTTTTTATTTAACCTGAACGACGACGATTACGCGGAGCGCCAGTACGACGCGGACCATTGCCTGTACGCGGGCGCGTGAGGCGCAGCGGTTTTGGCAGATCGGTCATCAATGCGTCCGGATTGTATTTGCTTACCGGAATTGAGTGACCAATATAGGTCTCAATAGCAGGCAAATTCAATGCATACTCTTCACATGCCAGGCTGATGGAATGACCACTTGCGCCAGCGCGACCTGTACGACCAATACGGTGAACGTAATCTTCACAGTCATCGGGTAAATCGTAGTTAAAGACGTGCGTCACAGCCGGGATATGCAGGCCACGCGCGGCAACATCGGTGGCAACCAGAATATCCAAATCACCACGGGTAAATTCATCAAGAATACGCAGACGTTTTTTCTGCGCTACATCACCCGTTAACAGGCCAACACGATGACCATCTGCCGCAAGGTGACCCCAGATCTCTTCACAACGATGTTTGGTGTTGGCGAAAATAATCGCTCTGTCTGGCCACTCTTCTTCGATCAGCGTTTGCAATAAACGCATCTTTTCTTCGTTAGAAGGGTAGAAAAGTTCTTCTTTAATGCGGTGGCCCGTTTTCTGTTCCGGTTCCACTTCAATATATTCGGCATTGTTCATCTGCTCGAACGCCAGTTCACGTACCCGGTACGAAAGCGTGGCGGAGAACAGCATGTTGAGGCGCTGGTTTGCAGGCGGCATACGGCGGAACAGCCAGCGGATATCTTTAATAAAGCCCAGATCGTACATACGATCGGCTTCGTCCAGCACCACTACCTGAATGGCGCCGAGGTTGATGTGGTTCTGTTTGGCGTAGTCGATCAAACGACCCGTAGTGCCAATCAAAATGTCAACGCCGCTTTCCAGCACTTTCAGCTGTTTGTCGTAGCCGTCGCCACCGTAAGCCAGACCCAATTTCAGGCCAGTAGCTTGCGCTAGTGGTTCCGCATCGGCGTGGATCTGCACGGCAAGTTCACGCGTCGGTGCCATAATTAAGGCACGCGGTTGATTCACCTTGCGATCGGCAATCGCGGGATGAGAGAGAAGATAATGAAACGTTGACGTAAGAAACGCCATCGTTTTTCCGGTACCGGTTTGCGCCTGCCCGGCTACGTCACGACCCACCAGCGTTAGCGGAAGGGCCAGTGCCTGAATGGGCGTACAGTTATGAAACCCTTTTTTTTCAAGGGCTTCTACAACTTTCGGATGCAGGGCGAAGTCGGAAAACTTCTGTTCTGTTAAATGTGTTTTGCTCATAGTGTGGTAGAATATCAGCTTACTATTGCTTTACGAAAGCGTATCCGGTGAAATAAAGTCAACCTTTAGTTGGTTAATGTTACACCAACAACGAAACCAACACGCCAGGCTTATTCCTGTGGAGTTATATATGAGCGATAAAATTATTCACCTGACTGACGACAGTTTTGACACGGATGTACTCAAAGCGGACGGGGCGATCCTCGTTGATTTCTGGGCAGAGTGGTGCGGTCCGTGCAAAATGATCGCCCCGATTCTGGATGAAATCGCTGACGAATATCAGGGCAAACTGACTGTTGCAAAACTGAACATCGATCAAAACCCTGGCACTGCGCCGAAATATGGCATCCGTGGTATCCCGACTCTGCTGCTGTTCAAAAACGGCGAATTGGCCGCAACCAAAGTGGGCGCACTGTCTAAAGGTCAGTTGAAAGAGTTCCTCGACGCTAACCTGGCGTAAGGGAATTTCATGTTCGGGTGCCCCGTCGCTAAAAACTGGACGCCCGGCGTGAGTCATGCTAACTTAATGTTGACTTCGTATTAAACATACCTTATTAAGTTTGAATCTTGTAATATCCAACGCTTCCTGTTTTTCTTAAATGCGAAGTGAACAGATTTCTGGCTCGTCACTCAATCCGTCTTGTCGTTTCAGTTCTGCGTACTCTCCTGTGACCAGACAGCGAAAAGACATGAGTTGATGACCGTAAACAGGCATGGATGATCCTGCCATACCATTCACAACATTAAGTTCGAGATTTACCCCAAGTTTAAGAACTCACACCACTATGAATCTTACCGAATTAAAGAATACGCCGGTTTCTGAGCTGATCACTCTCGGCGAAAATATGGGGCTGGAAAACCTGGCTCGTATGCGTAAGCAGGACATTATTTTTGCCATCCTGAAGCAGCACGCAAAGAGTGGCGAAGATATCTTTGGTGATGGCGTACTGGAGATATTGCAGGATGGATTTGGTTTCCTCCGTTCCGCAGACAGCTCCTACCTCGCCGGCCCTGATGACATCTACGTTTCTCCTAGCCAAATCCGCCGTTTCAACCTCCGCACTGGTGATACCATCTCTGGTAAGATTCGCCCGCCGAAAGAAGGTGAACGCTATTTTGCGCTGCTGAAGGTTAACGAAGTTAACTTCGACAAACCAGAAAACGCCCGTAACAAAATCCTCTTTGAGAACTTAACGCCGCTGCACGCAAATTCTCGTCTGCGTATGGAACGTGGTAACGGTTCTACCGAAGATTTAACCGCACGCGTACTGGATCTGGCATCGCCTATCGGTCGTGGGCAACGTGGTCTGATTGTGGCACCGCCAAAAGCGGGTAAAACCATGCTGCTGCAGAACATTGCTCAGAGCATCGCTTACAACCATCCAGACTGCGTACTGATGGTTCTGCTGATTGACGAACGCCCGGAAGAGGTGACCGAGATGCAGCGTCTGGTTAAAGGTGAAGTTGTTGCTTCTACCTTCGACGAACCAGCATCTCGCCACGTTCAGGTTGCGGAAATGGTGATCGAGAAGGCAAAACGCCTGGTTGAGCATAAGAAAGACGTTATTATTCTGCTCGACTCCATCACTCGTCTGGCTCGCGCCTACAACACCGTCGTACCGGCATCCGGTAAAGTGTTGACCGGTGGTGTGGACGCCAACGCCCTGCATCGTCCGAAACGCTTCTTCGGTGCAGCACGTAATGTGGAAGAGGGCGGCAGCCTGACCATCATTGCAACGGCGCTAAT
This sequence comes from Escherichia sp. E3659, assembly GCF_005781135.1. NCBI lineage: Bacteria > Pseudomonadati > Pseudomonadota > Gammaproteobacteria > Enterobacterales > Enterobacteriaceae > Escherichia > Escherichia sp. E3659. Next base: position 20,666 of record NZ_VATQ01000021.1, read on the forward strand.
CGATACCGGCTCCAAAATGGACGAAGTTATCTACGAAGAGTTTAAAGGTACAGGTAACATGGAACTGCACCTTTCTCGTAAAATCGCTGAAAAACGCGTCTTCCCGGCAATCGACTACAACCGTTCTGGTACTCGTAAAGAAGAGTTGCTTACCACTCAGGAAGAGCTGCAGAAAATGTGGATCCTGCGCAAAATCATTCACCCGATGGGCGAAATCGACGCAATGGAATTCCTCATTAATAAGCTTGCGATGACCAAGACCAATGATGATTTCTTCGAGATGATGAAACGCTCATAAGTTAGTGTTACAGCAAAACGCCACGTGTTTACGTGGCGTTTTGCTTTTATATCTGTAATCTTAGCGGTATACCTGTGATGGTGTGAAAATTCCTGGTTTTTGCGGGTGTTTTATGCGATTTACATATCAATTGGTTGATTTTTGCTCATTTCTGAGAGATTCAGAAAGTAGTTTCCCTTCTGAATAAAGGTCTTCGTGGGTATACTTCAGCTAATAATTTTCTCTGAGAGCATGCATTGTGAATTTACTGACAGTGAGTACTGATCTCATCAGTATTTTTTTATTCACGACACTGTTTCTGTTTTTTGCCCGCAAGGTGGCAAAAAAAGTCGGTTTAGTGGATAAACCTAATTTCCGCAAACGTCACCAGGGATTGATACCGCTCGTTGGGGGTATTTCGGTTTACGCAGGGATTTGCTTCACGTTCGGAATTGTCGATTACTATATTCCACATGCAGCTCTCTACCTGGCTTGTGCTGGTGTCCTTGTGTTCATCGGCGCGCTGGATGACCGTTTTGATATCAGCGTAAAAATCCGCGCTACCATACAAGCTATCATTGGCGTCGTTATGATGGTGTTCGGGAAGCTTTATCTCAGTAGCCTTGGATATATCTTTGGCTCCTGGGAGATGGTGCTCGGACCGTTTGGTTACTTTCTGACGCTGTTTGCTGTCTGGGCGGCGATTAATGCCTTCAACATGGTCGATGGTATTGATGGCTTGCTGGGCGGGTTATCCTGTGTCTCGTTTGCGGCAATCGGTATGATTTTGTGGTTCGACGGGCAAACCAGCCTCGCTATCTGGTGCTTTGCCATGATCGCCGCCATCCTGCCTTATATCATGCTAAACCTTGGTATTCTGGGGCGTCGCTACAAAGTCTTTATGGGCGATGCGGGTAGTACGCTGATTGGTTTTACTGTTATCTGGATCCTGTTGGAAACTACCCAGGGAGCCACACATCCAATCAGCCCGGTTACCGCCTTATGGATCATTGCTATCCCGCTGATGGACATGGTGGCGATTATGTATCGTCGTTTGCGTAAAGGCATGAGTCCATTCTCACCTGACCGACAGCACATTCATCATTTGATCATGCGCGCTGGATTTACTTCTCGTCAGGCGTTTGTGTTGATTACCCTTGCTGCAGCGCTACTCGCTTCTATTGGCGTACTGGCAGAATATTCTCATTTTGTCCCGGAATGGGTCATGCTGGTGCTCTTTTTGCTAGCATTCTTCCTCTATGGCTATTGCATTAAGCGTGCCTGGAAGGTTGCTCGCTTCATCAAACGCGTGAAACGTCGACTGCGTAGAAACCGTGATGGCAGCCCTAATTTAACCAAATAAAATGAGGATGTAATGACGCAACCAATGCCTGGGAAACCAGCCGAAGACGCTGAAAATGAACTGGATATTCGTGGGTTGTTTCGTACCTTGTGGGCTGGGAAGCTGTGGATTATTGGCATGGGGCTGGCGTTTGCCTTAATCGCGTTGGCGTATACTTTTTTTGCGCGTCAGGAGTGGAGTGCGACGGCGATTACCGATCGTCCAACCGTGAATATGCTGGGCGGGTACTACTCGCAGCAGCAATTTTTGCGTAACCTGGATGTTCGTTCAAATATGGCCCCTGCCGACCAACCATCGGTTATGGATGAAGCCTATAAAGAGTTTGTTATGCAACTGGCATCGTGGGATACCCGCCGCGATTTCTGGCTGCAGACTGACTATTACAAACAGCGGATGGTCGGTAACAGTAAAGCCGATGCGGCTCTGCTGGATGAAATGATCAACAACATCCTGTTTATTCCTGGTGATTTCGCCCGCGCGGTCAATGACAGCGTTAAGCTGGTTGCCGAAACCGCCCCCGATGCTAATAACCTGCTTCGTCAATATGTTGCTTTTGCCAGCCAGCGTGCAGCCAGCCATCTGAATGATGAGCTGAAAGGCGCATGGGCGGCGCGCACTATTCAGATGAAGGCTCAGGTGAAGCGTCAGGAAGAAGTTGCTAAGTCCATCTACGACCGCCGGATGAACAGTATTGAACAGGCACTTAAAATCGCCGAGCAACACAATATTTCTCGCAGTGCGACAGACGTGCCAGCCGAGGAATTACCTGATTCAGAAATGTTCCTGTTGGGGCGCCCGATGCTCCAGGCGCGACTGGAAAATTTACAGGCTGTCGGCCCAGCCTTTGATCTCGACTATGATCAGAATCGGGCCATGTTAAACACCCTTAATGTTGGTCCAACCCTGGATCCGCGTTTTCAGACCTATCGCTATTTGCGTACACCGGAAGAACCGGTAAAACGCGATAGCCCACGTCGTGCCTTCCTGATGATTATGTGGGGCATTGTCGGGGGGCTGATCGGGGCTGGTGTCGCATTAACCCGCCGTTGCTCGAAATAGCAACACAGCTGTGGTGAGCGCAAAGGCGCTCGCCGCTTATTCGAAGAGAATCGATGTGAAAGTACTGACTGTATTTGGTACGCGCCCGGAAGCCATCAAGATGGCGCCGTTGGTGCATGCGTTGGCAAAAGATCCTTTTTTTGAGGCTAAAGTTTGCGTCACTGCGCAGCATCGGGAGATGCTCGATCAGGTGCTGAAACTCTTTTCCATTGTACCTGACTACGATCTCAACATAATGCAGCCAGGACAGGGCCTGACAGAGATAACCTGTCGGATTCTGGAAGGACTAAAACCTATTCTTGCCGAGTTCAAACCAGACGTTGTGCTGGTTCACGGTGATACTACCACCACACTGGCAACCAGCCTGGCAGCGTTTTATCAGCGAATTCCTGTTGGTCACGTTGAGGCCGGACTGCGCACGGGCGATCTCTATTCGCCGTGGCCGGAAGAGGCTAACCGTACATTGACCGGGCATCTGGCGATGTACCATTTCTCACCAACTGAAACTTCCCGGCAAAATTTGCTGCGTGAAAACGTCGCTGACAGCCGAATATTTATTACCGGTAATACAGTAATTGATGCGCTGCTGTGGGTGCGCGACCAGGTAATGAGCAGCGATACGCTGCGTTCAGAACTGGCGGCAAATTACCCGTTTATCGACCCCGATAAGAAGATGATTCTGGTGACCGGTCACAGACGTGAGAGCTTTGGTCGTGGCTTTGAAGAAATCTGCCATGCGCTGGCTGAAATTGCTACCACTCATCAGGACATCCAGATTGTTTATCCGGTACACCTTAACCCGAATGTCAGAGAGCCGGTCAATCGCATTCTGGGACATGTGAAAAATGTCATTTTGATTGATCCTCAGGAGTATTTACCGTTTGTCTGGTTGATGAACCACGCCTGGTTGATTTTGACTGACTCTGGCGGCATTCAGGAAGAAGCCCCTTCTCTGGGTAAACCGGTGCTGGTGATGCGCGATACCACCGAACGCCCAGAAGCGGTGACCGCAGGTACGGTACGTCTGGTGGGGACGGATAAGCAACGGATCGTCGAGGAAGTGACGCGTCTTTTAGAAGACGAAGATGAATATCAAACTATGAGCCGAGCCCATAACCCGTATGGTGATGGTCAGGCATGCTCTCGCATTTTGGAAGCGTTAAAAAATAATCGGATATCACTATGAGTTTTGCGACCATTTCTGTTATCGGACTAGGTTATATCGGGCTGCCAACGGCGGCTGCGTTTGCCTCACGGCAAAAACAGGTGATTGGTGTTGATATCAACCAACAAGCGGTTGAAACCATCAATCGTGGCGAAATCCATATCGTCGAACCTGATTTAGCGAGCGTGGTAAAAACTGCCGTAGAAGGTGGTTTTTTACGAGCGAGTACGACGCCGGTTGAGGCTGATGCCTGGCTGATTGCTGTCCCAACGCCATTTAAAGGCGATCATGAGCCGGATATGGCCTACGTCGAATCGGCTGCCCGCTCCATTGCGCCGGTGCTGAAAAAAGGCGCGTTGGTGATCCTTGAATCCACCTCGCCGGTGGGCTCAACCGAGAAGATGGCAGAATGGTTAGCAGAGATGCGTCCGGACCTGACTTTCCCGCAGCAGGTGGGTGAGCAGGCAGACGTCAATATTGCGTATTGCCCGGAACGCGTGTTGCCGGGCCAGGTGATGGTCGAGCTGATTAAAAACGATCGCGTCATTGGCGGCATGACGCCAGTTTGCTCGGCGCGCGCCAGCGAACTGTACAAAATTTTCCTCGAAGGTGAGTGTGTCGTCACTAACTCGCGGACGGCGGAAATGTGTAAGCTCACAGAAAACAGCTTCCGCGACGTGAATATTGCTTTTGCTAACGAACTGTCGCTGATTTGTGCCGAGCAAGGAATTAACGTCTGGGAACTGATTCGTCTGGCGAATCGCCATCCACGAGTCAATATTCTCCAGCCTGGTCCGGGCGTGGGCGGTCACTGTATCGCTGTTGATCCGTGGTTTATCGTGGCACAGAACCCGCAGCAGGCGCAGCTTATCCGTACCGCGCGCGAAGTGAACGATCACAAGCCTTTCTGGGTTATCGATCAGGTGAAAGCGGCGGTTGCTGATTGTCTGGCTGCCACTGATAAACGCGCCAGCGAGCTGAAAATTGCCTGCTTTGGTCTGGCGTTTAAACCGAATATTGATGATCTGCGCGAAAGCCCGGCGATGGAAATCGCTGAACTGATCGCCCAGTGGCACAGCGGCGAAACGCTGGTTGTTGAGCCTAACATTCACCAGTTGCCGAAAAAACTGACCGGGCTTTGCATGCTGGCGCAGCTTGACGAGGCGCTGGCGACGGCAGATGTGCTGGTGATGCTGGTAGATCACAGCCAGTTTAAAGCCATTAGCGGCGATGATGTACAGCAGCTGTATGTGGTGGATACCAAAGGAGTCTGGCGCTGATACTGATTACAGTAAAAGACTGTGTTGAGGGAGATAGAGAATGCCCGTCCGCGCCAGTATTGAACCACTAACCTGGGAAAACGCCTTCTTTGGCGTTAACAGCGCCATCGTGCGCATTAGTCCTGATGCACCGCTCCTGACACCAGACGTTTTGGCGCCGTGGTCACGGGTGCAGGCCAAAATTGCCGCATCCAATACCGATGAACTGGATGCTCTGCAACAGCTGGGATTCTCACTGGTAGAAGGGGAAGTGGATTTGGCTCTCCCCGTGATCAACGTCAGTGAAAGCCATGCGGAAGTGGCTCAAGAATCAGATATTCCAGTACTACGCCAGTTAGCCCGTGAAGCATTCGCGCAAAGCCGTTTTCGTGCGCCGTGGTATGCGCCTGACGCCAGCGGTCGCTTTTATGCGCAGTGGATTGAAAATGCCGTGCGCGGCACCTTTGATCATCAATGCCTGGTTTTACGCGCGGCTTCCGGCGAGATTCGCGGCTATGTTTCTCTGCGAGAGTTGAATTCCACTGACGCGCGCATTGGTTTACTGGCAGGACGCGGAGCAGGTGCACACCTGATGCAAGCAGCGCTAAACTGGGCGTATGCTCGCGGTAAAATAACATTGCGGGTGGCGACCCAGATGGGCAACACCGCCGCGCTTAAACGATACATACAAAGTGGTGCGAATATAGAAAGCACCGCGTACTGGTTATACAGGTGATCACATGATTCCATTTAACGCACCGCCGGTGGTGGGAACCGAACTCGACTATATGCAGTCGGCAATGGGTAGCGGCAAACTGTGTGGTGATGGCGGTTTTACCCGTCGCTGCCAGCAGTGGCTGGAGCAACGTTTTGGCAGCGCCAAAGTGTTACTGACGCCGTCCTGCACCGCTTCGCTGGAGATGGCGGCGCTGCTACTCGATATCCAGCCTGGCGATGAAGTGATCATGCCGAGCTACACCTTTGTCTCCACCGCCAATGCCTTTGTGCTGCGTGGCGCGAAAATCGTCTTTGTTGATGTTCGCCCGGACACCATGAACATCAACGAAACGCTGATTGAAGCGGCGATCACCGACAAAACGCGCGTTATCGTTCCGGTCCATTACGCGGGCGTGGCCTGTGAAATGGACACCATTATGGCGTTGGCGAAAAAGCATAACCTGTTTGTGGTGGAAGATGCCGCTCAGGGCGTGATGTCCACTTACAAAGGTCGTGCGCTGGGAACCATTGGCCATATTGGCTGCTTTAGCTTCCATGAAACCAAAAATTACACGGCGGGTGGTGAAGGCGGAGCGACGCTGATTAATGATAAAGCGTTGATTGAACGTGCCGAGATCATTCGCGAAAAAGGGACTAACCGCAGCCAGTTCTTCCGTGGTCAGGTTGATAAATATACCTGGCGCGATATCGGCTCCAGCTATTTGATGTCCGATCTGCAAGCTGCGTATCTGTGGGCGCAACTGGAAGCAGCCGAACGCATCAACCAGCAACGTCTGGCGCTGTGGCAAAACTACTACGATGCGTTAGCACCTCTGGCGGAAGCCGGGCGTATCGAGCTGCCGTCGATTCCGGATGACTGCGTGCAGAACGCGCATATGTTCTACATCAAGCTGCGGGATATTGATGACCGGAGCGCGTTGATTAGCTTCCTGAAGGAAGCGGAAATCATGGCGGTGTTCCATTACATTCCGCTGCACGCAAGCCCTGCGGGTGAACGCTTTGGTGAGTTTCATGGTGAAGATCGCTACACCACCAAAGAGAGCGAGCGCCTGCTGCGCCTGCCGTTGTTCTACAACCTGTCGTCCGTCAATCAGCGCACGGTAATTGCGACCTTGTTGAACTACTTCTCCTGATATGTCACTGGCAAAAGCGTCCTTGTGGACGGCGGCCAGTACACTGGTCAAGATTGGCGCTGGGTTACTGGTTGGTAAATTACTGGCGGTGTCATTTGGTCCGGCAGGACTAGGGCTGGCGGCAAATTTCCGCCAGTTGATTACCGTGCTCGGCGTGCTTGCCGGGGCAGGCATCTTTAACGGCGTAACCAAATACGTTGCCCAGTACCACGATAATCCGCAGCAGCTGCGCCGTGTGGTCGGCACTTCATCAGCGATGGTGCTTGGCTTCTCCACGCTGATGGCGCTGGTCTTTGTGCTGGCGGCTGCGCCAATCAGCCAGGGATTGTTTGGTAATACCGACTATCAGGGGCTGGTGCGTTTAGTGGCGCTGGTGCAAATGGGGATCGCCTGGGGCAACCTGTTGCTGGCGCTAATGAAAGGCTTTCGCGATGCCGCGGGTAATGCGTTATCGCTGATTGTCGGCAGCCTGATTGGCGTTATTGCTTATTATGTCAGTTACCGTTTTGGCGGTTATGAAGGCGCGTTGCTTGGTCTGGCGCTGATTCCCGCGCTGGTGGTAATGCCTGCCGCCGTCATGTTAATTAAGCGTGGCGCTATCCCGTTAAGCTATCTGAAACCCAGCTGGGATAACGGTCTGGCAGGGCAGTTGAGCAAATTTACGCTCATGGCGTTGATTACGTCGGTGACCTTGCCCGTTGCGTACATCATGATGCGTAAACTGCTGGCGGCGCAGTATAGCTGGGATGAAGTGGGGATCTGGCAAGGGGTGAGCAGTATTTCCGACGCCTACCTGCAATTTATTACCGCATCGTTCAGTGTATATTTACTGCCCACGTTGTCGCGGCTAACGGAAAAACGCGATATCACCCGGGAAGTGGTGAAGTCGCTGAAATTTGTTTTACCGGCCGTGGCAGCAGCGAGTTTCACCGTCTGGCTACTGCGTGATTTTGCCATCTGGCTACTGTTGTCGAATAAATTTACCGCCATGCGGGATCTCTTTGCCTGGCAGTTGGTCGGCGATGTGTTGAAAGTGGGCGCCTATGTCTTTGGTTATCTGGTGATCGCCAAAGCGTCGCTGCGGTTTTATATTCTGGCGGAAGTCAGCCAGTTCACTTTATTGATGGTATTTGCCCACTGGTTGATCCCCGCGCATGGCGCCCTGGGCGCGGCGCAGGCCTACATGGCAACTTATATCGTCTATTTTTCTCTTTGTTGTGGCGTGTTTTTACTCTGGCGTAGGCGGGCATGACTGTACTGATTCACGTACTGGGATCGGATATCCCTCACCATAACCAAACCGTTCTGCGGTTTTTCAACGACGCGCTGGCCGCGACGAGCGAGCACGCGCGCGAGTTTATGGTTGTTGGCAAGGACGACGGCTTAAGTGATAGCTGTCCGGCGCTTTCTGTGCAATTTTTCCCTGGGAAAAAATCGCTGGCGGAAGCGGTCATCGCGAAAGCAAAAGCTAACCGTCAGCAGCGGTTTTTCTTCCACGGTCAGTTCAATCCAAAGCTGTGGCTGGCGCTGCTTAGTGGCGGAATCAAGTCCAGCCAGTTTTACTGGCATATCTGGGGGGCAGATCTGTATGAGCTTTCCAGTGGCTTGAGATATAAACTTTTTTATCCGCTGCGCCGACTGGCACAAAAGCGAGTGGGCTGTGTGTTTGCCACTCGGGGAGACTTGAGCTTTTTTGCCAAAACGCATCCAAAGGTGCGGGGCGAACTGATTTACTTCCCAACCCGGATGGACCCTTCTCTCAATACAATGGCGAACGATCGGCAACGTGAAGGGAAAATGACCATTTTGGTAGGGAACTCCGGCGATCGCAGCAATGAGCATATCGCCGCTTTGCGTGCTGTTCATCAGCAGTTTGGCGATACGGTAAAAGTGGTTGTACCGATGGGCTATCCGCCTAATAACGAAGCGTATATCGACGAGGTTCGTCAGGCGGGGCTCGAGTTATTCAGCGAAGAAAATCTGCAAGTTCTGAGCGAAAAACTGGAATTTGACGCCTATCTGGCGCTACTTCGCCAGTGCGATCTCGGCTACTTTATTTTTGCCCGCCAGCAGGGCATTGGTACGCTGTGCTTACTGATTCAGGCGGGCATTCCTTGTGTGCTTAACCGGGAAAATCCGTTCTGGCAGGATATGACAGAACAGCATTTGCCGGTGCTGTTTACCACTGACGATCTCAATGAAGATATTGTGCGTGAAGCGCAGCGCCAGTTGGCGTCGGTGGATAAAAACAACATTGCCTTCTTTAGCCCGAACTATCTGCAAGGCTGGCAGCGGGCGCTGGCTATTGCCACCGGGGAGGTCGCATGAGCCTGCTGCAATTCAGCGGTCTTTTTGTTGTCTGGCTGCTCTGCACGCTGTTTATCGCCACGCTGACATGGTTTGAGTTTCGCCGCGTGCGCTTTAACTTCAATGTCTTCTTTTCATTGCTGTTTTTGCTGACCTTTTTCTTCGGCTTCCCGCTGACCAGCTTGTTAGTGTTTCGCTTTGATGTTGCCGTGGTGCCGCCAGAGATCTTGTTGCAGGCGTTACTTTCTGCGGGGGGATTTTACGCAGTTTACTACGTCACTTACAAAACACGCTTACGCAAACGCGTTGCCGATGCACCGCGCCGTCCCGTGTTTACCATGAACCGCGTAGAAACCAATCTCACGTGGGTGATTCTGATGGGCATCGCGCTGGTGAGCGTTGGCATCTTTTTCATGCATAACGGTTTTTTGCTGTTCCGGCTTAACTCCTACAGCCAGATCTTCTCCAGCGAAGTCTCTGGCGTGGCGTTAAAGCGTTTCTTTTACTTTTTCATCCCGGCAATGTTAGTGGTCTACTTTCTGCGCCAGGACAGCAAAGCGTGGTTGTTTTTCCTCGTCAGCACGGTTGCCTTCGGTTTGCTGACTTACATGATTGTCGGCGGCACTCGCGCCAATATCATTATCGCGTTTGCTATCTTCCTGTTTATCGGCATTATTCGCGGCTGGATTTCGTTGTGGATGCTGGCGGCGGCGGGCGTGCTGGGGATTGTTGGCATGTTCTGGCTGGCGCTAAAACGCTATGGAATGAGCGTCAGCGGCGATGAGGCGTTCTATACGTTTCTCTATCTCACCCGCGACACCTTCTCGCCGTGGGAGAATCTGGCGCTGCTGTTGCAGAACTATGACAACATCGACTTCCAGGGCCTGGCTCCAATTGTCCGCGATTTCTATGTCTTTATCCCTTCCTGGCTGTGGCCGGGGCGTCCGAGTATGGTGCTGAACTCCGCCAACTACTTTACCTGGGAAGTGCTGAATAACCACTCCGGACTGGCGATCTCGCCTACGCTTATAGGCTCACTGGTTGTTATGGGCGGTGCGTTGTTCATCCCGCTCGGGGCGATTGTGGTTGGTCTGATCATCAAGTGGTTCGACTGGTTGTATGAGCTGGGCAACCGCGAAACTAATCGCTATAAGGCTGCGATTCTCCACAGTTTCTGCTTCGGGGCGATCTTCAATATGATCGTGCTGGCGCGCGAAGGGTTGGATTCGTTTGTCTCGCGTGTCGTCTTTTTTATCGTGGTCTTCGGCGCAAGCCTGATGATTGCAAAACTGCTGTACTGGCTTTTTGATAGCGCCGGACTCGTTCATAAACGAATAAAATCATCGCTCCGGACGCAGGTTGAAGGATAACAATGAATAACAACACCACGGCACCGACCTATACGCTGCGTGGCTTACAGTTGATCGGTTGGCGTGATATGCAGCATGCCCTCGATTATCTGTTCGCTGACGGGCAGCTTAAGCAGGGAACGCTGGTTGCCATTAATGCCGAAAAAATGCTGACCATTGAAGATAACGCCGAGGTCAGGGAGTTAATTAACGCTGCCGAATTTAAATATGCCGATGGCATTAGCGTTGTGCGGTCGGTGCGTAAAAAGTACCCGCAGGCACAGGTTTCCCGCGTTGCTGGTGCCGATCTCTGGGAAGAAGTAATGGCGCGCGCTGGCAAGGAAGAGACGCCGGTATTTCTTGTGGGCGGTAAACCTGATGTGCTGGCGCAGACCGAAGCTAAACTGCGCGACCAGTGGAATGTGAATATCGTTGGCAGCCAGGACGGTTATTTCAAGCCTGAGCAGCGTCAGGCGCTGTTTGAGCGTATTCACGCCAGTGGTGCGCAAATCGTCACTGTCGCAATGGGGTCACCAAAGCAGGAGATCTTCATGCGCGACTGCCGCCTGGTGCACCCTAATGCGCTGTATATGGGCGTTGGTGGAACGTACGATGTCTTTACCGGTCACGTAAAACGCGCGCCGAAAATCTGGCAAACGCTGGGACTGGAGTGGCTCTACCGCCTGCTTTCGCAGCCGAGCCGCATTAAGCGCCAGCTTCGTTTGCTGCGTTATTTACGCTGGCATTACACCGGCGATCTCTGATTTTCCTCTCTCTGTAAAGCGACGGAGTGGTCACTTCGTCGCCTGGCTGTCTTTTTATTACACAAAGCATTCAAATTTTTAATGCTTTATTTGCCATTTCTCCTGAATTACGAAAACATTCGCAACACTCGATGTACCCATAACGATAACCGGTAACACCGGAAAGCATGCAAACACAACACGAGGATTTATGGCAGATAACAAACCAGAGCTACAGCGTGGGCTGGAAGCTCGACATATCGAACTCATCGCCCTGGGGGGCACCATTGGCGTTGGTCTGTTCATGGGGGCCGCCAGCACCCTGAAATGGGCCGGGCCATCCGTATTGTTGGCCTATATCATCGCCGGGCTGTTCGTCTTTTTCATCATGCGCTCAATGGGCGAAATGTTGTTCCTCGAACCGGTTACCGGTTCGTTCGCCGTTTATGCGCATCGTTACATGAGCCCGTTCTTTGGCTATCTCACCGCCTGGTCTTACTGGTTTATGTGGATGGCGGTGGGGATCTCAGAAATCACCGCCATTGGCGTTTATGTCCAGTTCTGGTTCCCGGAGATGGCGCAGTGGATACCCGCATTGATCGCGGTGGCGCTGGTGGCGTTGGCGAATCTGGCGGCGGTGCGGTTGTACGGCGAAATCGAGTTCTGGTTCGCGATGATCAAAGTCACCACGATTATCGTGATGATTGTCATTGGCCTGGGCGTGATTTTCTTTGGCTTTGGCAACGGCGGGCAGTCGATTGGTTTTAGCAATCTCACAGAGCATGGTGGTTTCTTTGCGGGTGGCTGGAAAGGGTTCCTGACCGCATTGTGTATTGTGGTGGCATCTTACCAGGGCGTGGAGCTGATTGGCATCACCGCCGGTGAAGCGAAGAATCCGCAGGTGACGCTGCGCAGTGCCGTAGGCAAGGTGCTGTGGCGAATCCTGATTTTCTACGTTGGCGCGATTTTCGTTATCGTCACCATCTTCCCGTGGAATGAAATTGGCAGCAACGGCAGCCCGTTCGTACTGACTTTTGCCAAAATCGGTATTACCGCAGCGGCGGGCATTATCAACTTTGTGGTGCTGACGGCTGCGCTCTCTGGCTGTAACAGCGGCATGTACAGTTGCGGACGTATGCTCTACGCGCTGGCGAAAAACCGTCAGTTACCGGCGGTGATGGCGAAAGTTTCCCGTCACGGTGTGCCGGTTGCAGGAGTGGCGGTATCTATTGCTATCCTGCTAATTGGCTCATGCCTGAACTATATCATCCCTAACCCACAGCGCGTGTTTGTCTACGTCTACAGCGCCAGCGTGCTTCCGGGGATGGTGCCATGGTTTGTGATTTTGATAAGCCAGCTGCGTTTTCGTCGTGCACACAAAGCGGCGATTGCCAGCCATCCGTTCCGCTCAATCCTGTTCCCGTGGGCCAACTACGTAACAATGGCATTCCTGATTTGCGTTTTGATCGGTATGTACTTTAATGAAGATACCCGTATGTCGCTGTTTGTCGGCATCATCTTCATGCTGGCGGTGACGGCGATTTATAAAGTTTTTGGCCTTAATCGCCACGGTAAAGCGCATAAACTGGAGAAATAATCAGCAAAGCGCACAAACCGTAACCAAACGCGCATTTTATTTAAAAAGGGACTAGACAGAGGGGTGGGAAGTCCGTATTATCCACCCCCGCAACGGCGCTAAGCGCCCGTAGCTCAGCTGGATAGAGCGCTGCCCTCCGGAGGCAGAGGTCTCAGGTTCGAATCCTGTCGGGCGCGCCATTTAGTCCCGGCGCTTGAGCTGCGGTGGTAGTAATACCGCGTAACAAGATTTGTAGTGGTGGCTATAGCTCAGTTGGTAGAGCCCTGGATTGTGATTCCAGTTGTCGTGGGTTCGAATCCCATTAGCCACCCCATTATTAGAAGTTGTGACAATGCGAAGGTGGCGGAATTGGTAGACGCGCTAGCTTCAGGTGTTAGTGTTCTTACGGACGTGGGGGTTCAAGTCCCCCCCCTCGCACCACGACTTTAAAGAATTGAACTAAAAATTCAAAAAGCAGTATTTCGGCGAGTAGCGCAGCTTGGTAGCGCAACTGGTTTGGGACCAGTGGGTCGGAGGTTCGAATCCTCTCTCGCCGACCAATTTTGAACCCCGCTTCGGCGGGGTTTTTTGTTTTCTGTGCATTTCGTCACTCTCCCTTCGCAATAAACGCCCGTAATAACTCATTGCCCCACGGTATGATTTCGCCCTTAACGTATTGAAGGATGACTTCAGGCAAGGAGCGACCATGCTGCAACAGGTTCCAACGCGTGCGTTTCACGTGATGGCGAAACCGAGCGGTTCCGATTGTAATCTGAACTGTGACTACTGTTTTTATCTCGAAAAACAATCCCTTTATCGCGAAAAGCCAGTCACGCATATGGACGATGACACGCTGGAAGCGTATATCCGTCACTATATTGCCGCCAGCGAACCACAAAACGAAGTGGCTTTTACCTGGCAGGGCGGCGAACCAACGTTACTCGGGCTGGAGTTTTACCGCCGTGCCGTGACGCTACAGGCGAAATATGGTGCTGGCAGGAAGATAAGTAACAGCTTCCAGACTAACGGCGTGCTGCTCGATGACGAATGGTGCGCGTTTCTCGCAGAGCATCATTTCCTTGTTGGCCTCTCGCTGGATGGTCCGGCTGAGATCCACAATCAATATCGCTTGACTAAAGGCGGCAGACCCACGCATAAGCTGGTGATGCGTGCCCTGACGCTGCTGCAAAAGCATCATGTCGACTATAACGTGCTGGTCTGCGTTAACCGCACCAGCGCGTTACAACCTTTGCAGGTCTATGATTTTCTGCGTGATGCGGGCGTGGAGTTCATCCAGTTTATTCCGGTAGTGGAGCGTCTGGCTGATGAAATAGCTGCCCGCGATGGACTGAAACTACATGCTCCCGGCGATATTCAGGGCGACCTGACGGAATGGTCGGTGCGCCCCGATGAATTTGGTGAGTTTCTTGTGGCGATATTCGACCACTGGATCAAACGCGACGTCGGCAAGATTTTCGTGATGAATATCGAATGGGCGTTTGCCAATTTTGTCGGTGCGCCGGGTGCGGTTTGCCATCATCAGCCAACCTGTGGGCGCTCGGTGATTGTTGAGCACAACGGCGACGTTTACGCCTGCGATCACTATGTTTATCCACAATATCGGCTGGGGAATATGCACCAGCAAACAATTGCAGAAATGATCGATTCCCCGCAACAGCAGGTGTTTGGTGAAGATAAATTTAAGCAGTTACCGACGCAGTGTCGCAGTTGTAACGTGTTAAAAGCGTGCTGGGGAGGCTGCCCGAAACACCGCTTTATGCTCGATGCCAGCGGCAAGCCAGGGCTGAATTATTTGTGTGCCGGGTATCAGCGTTATTTCCGCCATCTACCGCCATATCTTAAAGCAATGGCTGATTTGTTGGCGCACGGTCGCCCGGCCAGCGACATTATGCAAGCGCATTTGCTGGTGGTGAATAAGTAAAAATCGGCGGTCGCCTGCGGTTGATTGCCGGATGCGATGCTGACGCATCTTATCCGGCCTACAGAATGCTGCAATTTATTGAATTTGCAAGGCTTGTAGGCCGGATAAGGCGTTCACGCCGCATCCGGCAAGGTCAGTGTGGTCCGATGTAGCGATATCGCCGGCTTAATCAGATTTAATCTGCGCGCGTGGAGGATATTTCTTCAGGATCTCCATATACGCGTGCATTTCGGTTTGCAGTGGTACACCCATCGGAATATGGCGCACGCCGATGGAGTCGCTTTCCTGCGGATCGGTGTAGAGGTTAAACACCGACGATCCGGCCGTTTGCATTACTGTGCCGGTGAACCCACCCTGATACCCGCTCTGGGTATAAGCGTATGGCTGCTGAATCAGCACATGGTATTTGAACTCATCCATACGTACAGCAGAGAGTTTGCCGTTGAGGAAGTAGTGCTCGGCCTTACGGTTAGACTGGCCGTTTGTTCCCAGGAAGAAAGATGTCTGGTCTACACCATCGATGAAGGTGGTTTTCGGCACTAAATTCGCCACTTTCGCCCCAGGATGCCCCGCCAGATCCAGTGCTGTTGGGAAGAGATCTGCCAGATCGACAATACCGTCAGATTTACGCGGTTGGATCATGCCTTTCCAGTACACGAAAGTCGGAACGCGAACGCCGCCTTCCCAGGTAGATCCTTTCGCACCACGGAACGGTGTGCGACCGTGCGGCGGTACTTCGGCTTCCGGTCCGTTATCGGAGGTGAAGACAATAAGCGTATTATCCAGCTGGCCGTTTTTCTCCAGTGCTTTATACAGATTAGCGAACACATCGTTCATCTCTACCATGCAATCACCATAAGAGGTACGGGCCGGAGAACTTCCCGCATATTTGGCGTTCGGGTAGTTATCGAAGTGGCAGCCGCGAGTGCCATAATAGAGGAAGAAAGGCTTATCGCTCTTTGCCATCTTGTCGAGGAACTTAACGCCATATTCCATCCAGCGCTGATCCAGGTCTTCCATATATTTCGGCGTAATGTCGGCAATGGCCTGTTGTTCGCCGCCGCGCACCGCATGAACGTCATCTTTGCTGAACGGTAATTGCTTGATGTATTCAGAACGGTCCGGGCTCAGGGCGACTTCCGGGTTGACGTGAACATCGCGCCATTCGGTATACATATCGGACACTGAGTTGAAGCCACGGAAATCATCAAAGCCGACGTTCTGCGGCTGCGACTCTTTATTTTCCCCCATATGCCATTTCCCGATAGCCTGGGTGACGTAACCTTGGTCGTGCAGCAATTGCGGCAGGGTGGTTAACCCTTGCAGCCCGCCTGGTTGCCCGTACATCGGCGGCATTAGAATGCCGTGGTGGATGGAGTATTGCCCGGTGAGAATGGTGGCGCGGGTAGGGGAAGAACTTGGTTGAGAATACGCAGAGGTTAAAATCAGCCCCTGGCTGGCAACGGCGTCAATATCTGGCGTTGGGTTTCCTACCGCTACGCCACCGCCATTAAAGCCGACATCCATCCAGCCCACGTCATCCAGTAAGAAAACAACCACGTTCGGTTTCTTACCGCTCTTTTTCTCTAATTCCGCCAGCTTCTGCTGAGTTTCTTTATCCTGTGCCGGATGCTGCATCACAGGCATCATATTATCGGCAATGGTGGTTGCAGGTTTAACCAGGTACTGGTTAGGGTGATCATACCCGGCATAGCCTTCGCGCGCGGTAGCGGTTGACGGGGTATCTGCAGCACTGGCCAGCAAAGGAATAGCGGTGGCGACTGCGACCACCAGTAGTTTGGGTGAAAACGAAATTTCCATGCAAAACGCTCCGGTTTCATGTCATTAAATGGATGACATAATTAAGCATTGATAATTGAGGTCCCTCTCCCTGATAAAATGGGGTTATAAATAATCATGATGAAAATATATTATTTATTTGCCATGAGGATGAATCGAAAGATCAGGAGAGCGTTTTCAATCCTACCCTTGGTGCGGGGGATATGTAAGGCATGTTTATTGTATCGTGTTGATTATTGATGCTGTTTTTGATTAGAAGTGTAATTAATATATATATTTGTTATTGAATATTTTTAACAATTCACAGTATTTATAATTAAAGAGAGTAAGGTTCTGGATGATATTTTCTCAGGTAATTATTGCGAACGAAAGAAACCTGGATTGCAGAATTGTCTCATAACAAGTATTAAAGGATGTTATTTCCCGGGCCTGTGTGGCATAATAATTGGGTAGATGCTCATTCCATCTCTTATGTTCGCCTTAGTGCCTCATAAACTTAGGAATGACGCAGAGCCGTTTACGGTGCTTATCGTCCACTGACAGATGTCGCTTATGCCTCATCAGACACCATGGACACAACGTTGAGTGAAGCACCCACTTGTTGTCATACAGACCTGTTTTAACGCCTGCTCCGTAATAAGAGCAGGTGTTTTTTTATGTATCAGAAAGGCCCCGGAGGTGCTTGCCTCCGGGTTAGAAAGAACTATTGCGGTGGGTTGTTCTGTAACGTCAACATCAAGCCGTCGCGGCGCATCGATGCGGCTTCTTCCGGTTTGTGCAGTCTGTCCAGCGCGTCGGCAAGCCATGCGTAATCGTAGGCGTCCGGGCGTTGTTTCAGTGCCGCGCGGAAGGCGAGGGATGCTTCCTGCCATTCGCCGTGCTTCATCAGTGACTGGCCCAATGTGCTCCACAACAGCGGGCGATCGCCGACGTTTTTGATTTGCTGGCGTAGCACTTTTTCAAGCTGTTCCGGATTGTTGGTTTTCAGTCGTGGAATCGGCAGCAGTAGGCGATCGTCATACTGGCGTTTCAGGCCGTCGATGATGATTTGCTGGGCAGTATCATGATCGTCACACTCAATAAGATGTTCCGCCATTGCCACCTGCAACGCCACCTGATGACGCGTTTTCCGGCTTTGGTTTTTCCACCAGTTACGTAAACCTTCGCTGCCGTCATCGGCCCGTGCCTGATTCATCAGGCCAATCCATGCCTGTTGTTCGAGCATTGCGCGATGTTCTTCGTCACCAACGTGGGCTTTCGCCATTGACGGGATGATGTCCAGTAATGAGCTCCACGCGCCGGTACGGATATAAGCCTGTTCCGCCAGACGCAGCACTTCCGGATGGCGTGGTGTGACTTCGAGTAACTTATCCACGCCGTGGCGTGCCGCATGGTTTTCATTACGCGCCAGTTGCAGGCGAACGCGGGCGATTTCCACCGGAATGGTGTCGTTGCCCGCCAGTTCCGCTGCGCGTTCCAGATGCTGATTGGCGCGCGCTTCATCGCCGCGTTGTTGTGCGGCTTCGGCAGCCAGCAGGTAGTTCACCACCGGCTGTTCAGCGTGATCGGCATTTTTTGACATCAGCTTTTCAACTTGCTGATAATCGCCTTCCGCCAGTTTTAGCAGCGCTTGTTCTGTCTGCTTACGTGCGCGGCGACGCTTACGTCCGATAAACCAACCCCGGGTGTGCGCGCCGGTGCGGAAGATCCGCCGCAGTAGCCACTCAATGGCAAACAGCACGACCATCGCCAGAATCAAAATGATCGCCAGGCCAGTCACGCTGGTTTCGATATTGTAGTTGTCGGTCTGGATCAGTACGTAACCCTGATGACCGGCAATCATCGGGCCGACCACGATCCCCGCAATCAGCAATACAAAGAGCAATAACACTTTTAGCATGGTTATTCTCCTTGCGGCGCGGCTGCCGGGGCATCAGCTTGCGGTGCAGGTGCAGGTGCAGGT
>NZ_VATQ01000021.1:39419-94042 GCF_005781135.1 Escherichia sp. E3659
GGTGCAGGTGCAGGTGCAGGTTTAGCTTCTGTTGTCCCTGCAGCCGGTTGCGCCAGCAGGTTACGCACGCGAGTCTGCATCAGTTTTTCCAGCATCGCCTGGCTTTGCAGTGTTTCCGGGAGATCCATCGAGATATTTTGTTGGCTTAACTGGTCCACCTCGTCGAGAAACGCTTTGGTGGTGGCATCTTCAGTATCGTAATAAGCACGAACCCAGGTGGAGACGTTCTCCAGCGCCTGGCGGTACGTCTCTTCCTGATGACGCGGCACAGCTTGTGCGGCGACCAGCAGACGGGAACGAATATTTTCGCGCAGATAGATATCCTGATTCGGCGCTAACAGCGGTACGGCAGTATCATCACGACGGCGAATCGTAATGAAGTTGTCCATAAAATTCTGCCAGCTTTTTTGCAGATTGATGCGCCATTCGCTGATGGAGCTGGAAAGCTCTTCACCATCGGAATCCATTGGCGAACCGTCGCTATCATTGTCGGCCAGACGCAGGTTATCCACTTGATTAGAGAGCTGATTCAACTTGAGGATAATACCGTCATAATCCACCTGCGATACCGCAGAAAGGCTGGCGATATCATCGGTAATTGCTCGACGAACAGCAATAAGGCTGGGGTCATTCATATCTGCCAGGCTGGCATCAGCGCTTTTCAGTAACGCTGCTGCGGTGGTAACGTCCTGATCGCTCCAGAGTTTACGTCCGGCAAGTTTTACCAGAAAGTCCGCCTGTGACAGAAGCCAGGTTTTGGCATCGCTACCAGAGATGGTAGCGACCTTTTGTTGGACTTCATCCAGCTGTTTTGCCAGCGTTTCTTGCTGTCGATTCGCCTGCTCTAACTGTACAGCCTGTTGCTTAATAATGCCTTCCAGCTCCGCTTTTTGGCTTTCCTGGGCTTTTTGCAGTGCCGTGAGTTGGCTCGCCAGGGCATCGCTGGTGGCAGTCTGACTGACGGCCTGTTGTTTACCCCAGCCATACAAACCGACGCCTGCTGCCAGAGCAATGGCGATAGCCACCGCACTGAGAATCAGAGCGGTACTGTTCTTACTCTTCTTTTCTGCAACGACAGGTTGTGGCGTGGTGTCCACGGCCTCCCTGGTATCTTCAACCACGGCGGAGGTTTTTTCTTGTTCCGTCATTATGGCTTCCTGTTATGAGAGTTATTGTAATGCCCGTAATAGCGCATCGTTGTCAGCGTTATCGGCGACCTTAATGTCATTCCAGCCCAGTTCCCGGGCGAGTTTCGCCAAACGCTCACTGACGACCAAAAGCCGACAGCGTAGTAACCAGTGCTCACGATACCATTGTGGGATCAATGACCAGAGTTGATGCAACATTTCACCGCTGGTAACAACGACGGTCGTCACTTCGCGGGATTGCCAACGCATCGCCTCTTCTGCACCGTCATAATGAATGGCGCACCGTTGATAACATTCACAAAAAGTGACTTCAGCACCGCGTGCCGTCAGAGTTTCTCCAATCAGCTCACGACCGCCGTTGCCACGTAATATCAGCGCACGTTTGCCCGCAATACTTTGTAATTCCGGTAATTGTAGCAAGACTTCACTGATTTCCCGATCCTGCGGATAACGAACCTGGTGCCCGCTCACGGTATGCAGCGCCAGCGCAGTGGTGCGGCCGATGGCGAAATAACCAGCAAGTAATGGCCATTTAAGAGCTTGTTGATGCAGTTGTGATTGGGCAAAAGCAACGGCGTGTTGCGAAAGGGCAAACAACAGATCGCCTTCACCAAGTGCTGATAGCTGGTCGGCAAGTTGTGGCAATTGCCGACCCGGGGAAAACTCTATCAGCGGAAAATGCCAGGCCACCTGCCCCAGTGTGCGCAGACGGCTCACTAACTCTTCTCCAGCTGGAGATGGGCGGGTGACCAGGATACTCATGCTGGCGCGTCTCCGTTGTAGACTTCAGCGAGAATCTCCCGTGCGCCGTTATTCAGTAGCTCTTCCGCCAGTGAAATCCCCATTTGCTCGGCATCCTGCGGCGCACCGCGGCGTTCACCACGAATAATCTGCGAACCGTCCGGCGCACCGACCAGCGCACGCAACCAGATTTTGCCGTCGACAAGTTCGGCATAGCTGCCAATCGGCACCTGACAACCCCCTTCCAGACGGGTATTCATCGCACGTTCAGCGGTGACGCGTAGCGCAGTTTCATGGTGATTAAGCGCGGCAAGAAGCTCGCGGGTACGCGTATCATCAAGGCGGCATTCAATACCTACGGCACCTTGTCCGACTGCCGGAAGAGAAATTTCTGGGGGCAGCGCAGCGCGAATGCGGGACTCCAGCCCTAAACGTTTTAATCCAGCCACGGCAAGAATAATGGCATCGTATTCGCCGTTATCCAGCTTGCTAAGGCGTGTTCCAACGTTCCCACGCAGAGAGCGGATAATCAGGTCTGGGCGGCGTTCCGCCAGTTGGCACTGGCGACGTAAGCTGGAAGTCCCGACGATACTGCCAGCCGGTAACGCATCCAGACTGTCATAATTATTGGACACAAAGGCATCACGCGGATCCTCGCGTTCGCAAATGGTGACCAGCCCCAGACCTTGCGGGAATTCAACCGGCACATCTTTCATCGAATGTACGGCGATATCGGCGCGGTTTTCCAGAAGCGCGACTTCCAGCTCTTTAACAAATAAGCCTTTTCCGCCTACTTTCGCCAGTGGCGTATCAAGAATTACATCGCCGCGCGTCACCATCGGTACTAGTTCAACGACTAATCCCGGATGGCTCGCCATCAACTTGTCTTTGACATAGTGTGCCTGCCAGAGTGCAAGTGGGCTTTGGCGTGTGGCAATTCTTAAAACATTGTCTAACATGCTTGTTACCGTCATTATCATCCGTGGTCCATCCTAACATCCTTGCTGGAGCGATGTCAGTGTTGTGGTGAAACGTTGACGTTAATGCAAAACGTAAATGGAATCCTGACAGGCGTTTCAAACCGTCGTAATAAGGAATTTACAGAGAATAAACGGTGCTACACTTGTATGTAGCGCATCTTTCTTTACGGTCAATCAGCAAGGTGTTAAATTGATCACGTTTTAGACCATTTTTTCGTCGTGAAACTAAAAAAACCAGGCGCGGAAAGTGGTAACAGTTACCTTTGACATACGAAATATCCCGAATGCCGCGTGTTTCCGTTGATGTTGCCGGAATCACAGACATGACGGGTAGCAAATCAGGCGATACGTCTTGTACCTCTATATTGAGACTCTGAAACAGAGACTGGATGCCATAAATCAATTGCGCGTGGATCGCGCGCTTGCTGCCATGGGGCCTGCATTCCAACAGGTTTACAGTCTGCTGCCGACATTGTTGCACTATCACCATCCGCTAATGCCGGGTTACCTTGATGGTAACGTTCCCAAAGGCATTTGCCTTTACACGCCTGATGAAACCCAACGCCACTACCTGAACGAACTTGAACTGTATCGTGGAATGTCAGTACAGGACCCGCCGAAAGGCGAGCTTCCGATTACTGGTGTATACACCATGGGCAGTACTTCGTCCGTAGGGCAAAGTTGTTCCTCTGACCTGGATATCTGGGTCTGTCATCAATCCTGGCTCGATAGCGAAGAGCGCCAATTACTACAACGTAAATGTAGCCTGCTGGAAAGCTGGGCCGCCTCGCTGGGGGTGGAAGTTAGCTTCTTCCTGATTGATGAAAACCGTTTCCGCCACAACGAGAGTGGCAGTCTGGGGGGAGAGGATTGCGGCTCCACCCAGCATATACTGCTACTTGATGAATTTTACCGTACCGCCGTGCGTCTCGCCGGTAAGCGTATTCTGTGGAATATGGTGCCTTGCGACGAAGAAGAGCATTACGATGACTACGTAATGACGCTCTACGCGCAGGGCGTGCTGACGCCAAATGAATGGCTGGATCTCGGCGGCTTAAGCTCGCTTTCCGCTGAAGAGTACTTTGGTGCCAGCCTTTGGCAACTCTACAAAAGTATCGATTCCCCGTACAAAGCGGTGCTGAAGACACTGCTGCTGGAAGCCTATTCCTGGGAATATCCGAATCCACGCCTGCTGGCGAAAGATATCAAACAGCGTTTGCACGACGGCGAGATTGTGTCGTTTGGCCTCGATCCGTACTGCATGATGCTGGAGCGTGTTACTGAGTACCTGACGGCGATTGAAGATTTCACCCGTCTGGATTTAGTACGCCGCTGCTTCTATTTAAAAGTGTGCGAAAAACTCAGCCGTGAACGCGCCTGCGTAGGCTGGCGTCGTGAAGTGTTAAGCCAGTTGGTGAAAGAGTGGGAATGGGACGATGCTCGTCTGGCAATGCTCGATAACCGCGCTAACTGGAAGATAGATCAGGTGCGTGAGGCGCACAACGAGCTGCTCGACGCAATGATGCAGAGCTACCGTAATCTGATCCGCTTTGCGCGCCGCAATAACCTTAGCGTCTCCGCCAGCCCGCAGGATATCGGCGTGCTGACGCGTAAACTGTACGCGGCGTTTGAAGCATTACCGGGTAAAGTGACGCTGGTAAACCCGCAGATTTCACCTGATCTCTCGGAACCGAATCTGACCTTTATTTATGTACCGCCGGGCCGTGCTAACCGTTCAGGTTGGTATCTGTATAACCGCGCGCCAAATATTGAGTCGATCATCAGCCATCAGCCGCTGGAATATAACCGTTACCTGAATAAGCTGGTGGCGTGGGCATGGTTTAACGGCCTGCTGACCTCGCGCACCCGTTTGTACATTAAAGGCAACGGCGTTGTCGACTTGCCGAAGTTGCAGGAGATGGTCGCCGACGTGTCGCACCATTTCCCGCTGCGCTTACCTGCACCGACACCGAAGGCGCTCTACAGCCCGTGTGAGATCCGCCATCTGGCGATTATCGTTAACCTGGAATATGACCCGACGGCAGCCTTCCGCAATCAGGTGGTGCATTTTGATTTCCGTAAGCTGGATGTCTTCAGCTTTGGCGAGAATCAAAATTGCCTGGTGGGTAGTGTGGACCTGCTGTATCGCAACTCGTGGAACGAAGTGCGTACGCTGCACTTCAACGGTGAGCAGTCGATGATTGAAGCCCTGAAAACCATTCTCGGCAAAATGCATCAGGACGCCGCACCGCCAGATAGCGTGGAAGTCTTCTGCTACAGCCAACATCTGCGCGGCTTAATCCGTACTCGCGTGCAGCAACTGGTTTCTGAGTGTATTGAACTGCGTCTTTCCAGCACCCGCCAGGAAACCGGGCGCTTTAAGGCGCTGCGCGTTTCCGGTCAAACCTGGGGCTTGTTCTTCGAGCGCCTGAATGTATCGGTACAGAAACTGGAGAACGCCATCGAGTTTTATGGCGCTATTTCGCATAACAAACTGCACGGCCTGTCAGTGCAGGTTGAAACCAATCACGTCAAATTACCGGCGGTGGTGGACGGCTTTGCTAGTGAAGGGATCATCCAGTTCTTCTTCGAAGAAACGCAAGACGAGAATGGCTTTAATATCTACATTCTCGACGAAAGCAACCGGGTTGAGGTGTATCACCACTGCGAAGGTAGCAAAGAGGAACTGGTGCGTGACGTCAGTCGCTTCTACTCGTCATCGCACGACCGTTTTACCTACGGCTCAAGCTTCATCAACTTCAACCTGCCGCAGTTCTATCAGATTGTGAAGGTCGATGGTCGCGAACAGGTGATTCCGTTCCGCACCAAATCTATCGGCAACATGCCGCCTGCCAATCAGGATAACGATACGCCACTGTTACAGCAGTATTTTTCGTGATGCGCGTGCCGGAAAGCGAGGCTTATCCGGCATGCAATCTTAGCGAAAACTGACTGTTTCACCTGCCTGCTGCGTTGCCGCCTGTTCCAGCAAATCCCAGAAGGTTTCACCGCTACGGTCGCAAATCCACTCATCGCCTTTCAGGTCAAAATGGTAGCCGCCCTGCCTGGTCGCCAGCCATACCTGGTGCAGTGGTTCCTGGCGGTTGATAATGATTTTGCTGCCGTTCTCAAAGGTAATGGTCAGTACGCCGCCGTTGATTTCGCAGTCGATATCGCTGTCGCCATCCCAGTCGTCCAGGCGTTCTTCAATGGTCAGCCAGAGTTGATCAGCCAGGCGATGAAATTCACTGTCGTTCATTGTTGTATCCTGTTTTTAAGTGATGGCGGCAGTATAGCGGCATGGGGTCAGGGCTTCAAAGGTTGCCCAATATCTGGTGTTTTTCGGCACTCTTCCTCCGTCTTCAAGATGATGATGTCATCATTGGATGAAAACATGTTCTGATGCAGATTACGTGTCCTGGCCGGGCAGGGTGATGCGGTTCGATAAAGTTGGCTGCCAATCCAGGTATAAACATAGCGATTGTCATAAGCGAAGCGTTCGGTGGTCTTCAATGGTCCATCAATGGCAAAGATTTGAATATCGTCGCGTAATCGGGAAGAGCGCATAAAGTAGCCATGGTCTTTCCCGGCGTTAATTCGTTGGTTCAGGAAAGATGCAGAAGAGTCGAGCGTTAGGGTTTCCAGGGTGTCCTCACCGAAAGGAGACAATTTCGCAATGTACAGATGATTTTTGTACTGCGCGATACGATCGGTGATGGGATGAAATGCTTTCGGGTCAATATCGGGGAGTTTCTTCCATTGACTCCATTGCTGGTCTGTAGAGCGAAGCTTACGCCAGCTAACATCGGTTTCACCGATGAGAAAAGAGCTTTCGCCATCAGAATATTGGGCAATGTTAACGGATGAGTTATAGGGAATTCCCGTTGGAATAAACGCACCATCCTTAAGAAGTCTGCCGTCCAACTCTCCATGACGGTAGTCTGCCCAATAGCCATATCCTGAATTTTCGGTTTTCCATTTCACCCGCACGGCTTTGGTATTGGGCGTTGGGTAGCGCCACAGCTGTGAGCCATCAAATGCGTAAACATAACGATCGTCGTGTGCATACCATTTCTTGTAATGGGGGCTATCGTTAAGGTGGGCCTCACGTTCATCAGGAACACGATAATCCATCAGAATAAGCGGCCCGGAAGACTCGAATACCTGGAAACCATCTTCTTCTTCACCATCAACTGGTAATTTGGTCAGTAAATAGCCGTGAGTTCTTCCCGCGTTAAAGCGTTTATCAATCACTAAATCAGGATTATCCAGTGTGACGATATCCAGCCTGTTTTCGCCAAATTCTGTCTTATTAATGGTGTACAGCTTGTCCTGATACTGCGCGACAGTCTTGCTAAGAGGGTGAAATTGTTCTGGATCGAGGCCGGGTAGGACTTCTTGCTGGCATTCTGGCCCTTTGCGCCATGAAACATAGTGTTCCTGTAAATTGAACGCTGCGCAGCTATTTGCCCTATCTTTGTCCAGATTTCCCTGATTCAGCACCTTCCGGTGCAGGCCGCTTTTATCTCGCCAGCTCAATAACGACCCAGGCATCCAGCGCACGACAGTAAATGTCTCCGGGTCGGCATCAAGCTGTTCGCCGTTGATCATCATTTCCGTGTGTGTACGGGCTAATGTATCCCAGGGGCCGAACGGCACTGCAACGCAGGGGTTAAACGCGGTGGAAAACTTACCTCGCCGATCCCAGGACTTCTGCGCCAGCACGCGGAAACTCTCGGGGTCAGCGAGGCGATGCCCATCGACATATAAGAAATTAGCGTCACGTAATATCAGCCCCAGAACGTCAGGTTTCCAGGGGAAAGGGAATTTCACCTGCTGCAGCGTTTTGATATCTAAACTATTTTCTCCGCCATTGTCATCGGTGCGTTTGCCTTCGAAATAGAGACTGTGTTTATCCGCTGCAAAACTACCCCAGGCCTTGAACGAGGCGACATCAACGGGTGGTTTGCCTGGCGGGTTTTGCACAACTTCACCCGCGTAGAGGATATGGCGACCATCGCTATGCCAGGTGTAATGGGGATACCAGGCCTGTGCGCCCTTATAGATGTAGTCGGTTGTCAAATCAGTCAGGGGTGGTTCTTTGTCCCATTCGTCTAGTGTTGCCGGGTTTATTAATAAATTGGGTAACCGACGCAATCTCTTGTAATTTACGCCAGGAAGAGAAAGATTTGTTTCCTGATAAGGGCGCAGGTACACCACGCCTTTTCCCTGTTTCTGGTAAATATTATGTTCCGGCTCATCAAGCCGACATCCCCATGCCGATGATAAGAACAACGAACAAGACAACAAACAAACCACATTGCGATAGTGCATAAAGCCATCCTGGCGCGAGGTGCCGATCACGAAACTACCAGCAAAACATAAATCCCCACGTGTAAGCGTTATACTCGCAGCAATTCCTCACTTTTCAGACTTCATAAAGAGTCGCTAAACGCTTGCTTTTACGCCTTCTCCTGCGATGATAGAAAGCAGAAAGCGATGAACTTTACAGGCAATCCATAATGAAAAACGTGTTTAAGGCACTCACTGTATTACTTACTCTCTTCAGCCTGACGGGCTGCGGTCTGAAAGGTCCGCTCTATTTCCCGCCTGCAGATAAAAACGCACCGCCGCCGACCAAACCGGTAGAGACGCAAACGCAATCCACGGTGCCGGATAAAAACGACCGCGCCACTGGCGATGGTCCATCCCAGGTGAATTACTAAAAGTCAGTTTCTGTACCCGCGTGATTGGAGTAAATGATGCAGTTCTCGAAAATGCATGGCCTTGGCAACGATTTTATGGTCGTCGACGCGGTAACGCAGAATGTCTTTTTTTCACCGGAACTGATTCGTCGCCTGGCGGATCGGCACCTGGGGGTAGGGTTTGACCAGTTGCTGGTGGTTGAGCCGCCTTACGATCCTGAACTGGATTTTCACTATCGCATTTTTAATGCTGATGGCAGTGAAGTGGCGCAGTGTGGCAACGGCGCGCGCTGCTTTGCCCGTTTTGTGCGTCTGAAAGGGCTGACCAATAAGCGCGATATCCGCGTCAGCACCGCCAACGGGCGGATGGTTCTGACCGTCACCGATGATGATCTGGTCCGCGTAAATATGGGCGAGCCCAACTTCGAGCCTTCCGCTGTGCCGTTTCGCGCTAACAAAGCGGAAAAGACCTATATTATGCGCGCCGCCGAGCAGACAATCTTATGCGGTGTGGTGTCGATGGGAAATCCGCACTGCGTGATTCAGGTCGATGATGTCGATACTGCGGCGGTAGAAACACTGGGGCCTGTTCTGGAAAGCCACGAACGTTTTCCGGAGCGCGCCAATATCGGTTTTATGCAAGTGGTTAAGCGCGAGCATATTCGTTTACGCGTTTATGAGCGTGGGGCAGGAGAAACCCAGGCCTGCGGCAGCGGCGCGTGTGCGGCGGTTGCGGTAGGGATTCAACAAGGTTTGCTGGCCGAAGAAGTACGTGTGGAACTCCCTGGTGGTCGTCTTGATATCGCCTGGAAAGGTCCGGGTCATCCGTTATATATGACGGGTCCGGCAGTACATGTTTACGACGGATTTATTCATCTATGAAGCAACCAGGGGAAGAACTACAGGAAACACTCACGGAGCTTGATGACCGGGCGGTTGTCGATTATCTGATTAAAAATCCTGAGTTTTTTATCCGCAATGCGCGCGCAGTAGAAGCGATACGTGTGCCACATCCGGTACGTGGTACCGTTTCGTTGGTCGAATGGCATATGGCTCGCGCGCGTAACCATATTCATGTTCTGGAAGAGAACATGTCGCTGTTGATGGAACAGGCTATCGCCAACGAAGGCCTGTTTTATCGCTTACTCTACCTGCAGCGCAGTCTCACCGCCGCCAGCAGTCTCGACGATATGCTGATGCGTTTTCACCGCTGGGCGCGCGATCTCGGTCTGGCGGGCGCGAGTGTGCGTCTGTTTCCGGATCGCTGGCGCTTAGGTGCGCCGTCGAACCATACTCATCTGGCATTAAACCGTCAGGCTTTCGAACCACTGCGTATTCAGCGTCTGGGGCAGGAGCAGCACTATCTGGGGCCGCTTAACGGGCCGGAGCTGCTGGTGGTGCTACCGGAAGCGAAAGCGGTGGGATCGGTGGCGATGTCGATGCTGGGAAGCGATGCTGATTTAGGCGTAGTGCTGTTCACCAGTCGCGATGCTAATCACTATCAACAAGGGCAGGGAACGCAGTTACTTGATGAAATTGCGCTGATGTTGCCGGAGCTTCTGGAGCGTTGGATTGAACGCGTATGACCAATTTACATACCGATGTAGAACGCTATCTACGTTATCTGAGCGTGGAGCGTCAGCTTAGCCCGATAACCCTGCTTAACTACCAGCGCCAGCTTGAGGCGATCATCAATTTTGCCAGCGAAAACGGCCTGCAAAGCTGGCAGCAATGTGATGTGACGATGGTGCGCAATTTTGCTGTACGCAGTCGCCGTAAAGGGCTGGGCGCGGCAAGCCTCGCATTACGCCTCTCTGCGCTACGTAGCTTTTTTGACTGGCTGGTCAGCCAGAACGAGCTCAAAGCCAACCCGGCGAAAGGTGTTTCAGCACCGAAAGCGCCACGTCATCTGCCGAAGAATATCGACGTCGACGATATGAATCGGCTGCTGGATATTGATATCAACGATCCCCTCGCCGTGCGCGACCGGGCAATGCTGGAAGTGATGTACGGCGCGGGTCTGCGTCTTTCCGAACTGGTGGGGCTCGATATCAAACACCTCGACCTGGAGTCCGGCGAAGTGTGGGTGATGGGGAAAGGCAGCAAAGAGCGCCGCCTGCCGATTGGTCGCAACGCTGTAGCGTGGATTGAGCACTGGCTTGATTTGCGCGACCTGTTTGGCAGCGAAGACGACGCGCTTTTCCTGTCGAAACTGGGCAAGCGTATCTCCGCGCGTAATGTACAGAAACGCTTTGCCGAATGGGGCATAAAACAAGGGCTGAATAATCACGTTCACCCGCATAAATTACGTCACTCGTTCGCTACGCATATGCTGGAGTCGAGCGGCGATCTTCGTGGTGTGCAGGAGCTGCTGGGTCATGCCAACCTCTCCACCACGCAAATCTATACTCATCTTGATTTTCAACACCTTGCCTCGGTGTACGATGCGGCGCATCCACGCGCCAAACGGGGGAAATAATGCGTTTTTACCGGCCTTTGGGGCGCATCTCGGCGCTCACCTTTGACCTGGATGATACCCTTTACGATAACCGTCCGGTGATCCAACGTACTGAGCAAGAAGCACTTATCTTTGTGCAAAATTATCATCCGGCGCTGCGCAGCTTCCAGAATGAAGATCTGCAACGCCTGCGCCAGGCGGTACGGGAAGCGGAACCCGAGATTTATCACGACGTGACGCGCTGGCGTTTTCGTTCGATTGAACAAGCGATGCTCGACGCCGGGCTGAGTGCCGAAGAAGCCAGTGCAGGCGCACACGCAGCAATGATCAACTTTGCCAAATGGCGCAGCCGAATCGACGTCCCGCAGCAAACCCACGACACCTTAAAACAGCTGGCGAAGAAATGGCCGCTGGTGGCGATCACCAACGGTAACGCCCAGCCGGAGCTGTTTGGTTTGGGGGATTATTTTGAGTTTGTGCTGCGCGCTGGCCCGCACGGGCGCTCGAAACCGTTCAGCGATATGTACTTTCTGGCGGCGGAAAAACTCAACGTGCCGATCGGCGAGATCTTACATGTTGGGGACGATCTCACCACTGACGTGGGTGGGGCAATTCGCAGCGGAATGCAGGCTTGTTGGATCAGACCGGAAAATGGCGATCTGATGCAAACCTGGGACAGCCGTTTACTGCCGCATCTGGAAATTTCCCGGTTGGCATCTCTGACCTCGCTGATATAATCAGCAAATCTGTATATATACCCAGCTTTTTGGCGGAGGGCGTTGCGCTTCTCCGCCCAACCTATTTTTACGCGGCGGTGCCAATGGACGTTTCTTACCTGCTCGACAGCCTTAATGACAAACAGCGCGAAGCGGTGGCCGCGCCACGCAGCAACCTTCTGGTGCTGGCGGGCGCGGGCAGTGGTAAGACGCGCGTACTGGTGCATCGTATCGCCTGGCTGATGAGCGTGGAAAACTGCTCGCCGTACTCGATTATGGCGGTGACGTTTACCAACAAAGCGGCGGCGGAGATGCGCCATCGTATCGGGCAACTGATGGGCACCAGCCAGGGCGGCATGTGGGTCGGCACCTTCCACGGGCTGGCGCACCGCCTGCTGCGTGCGCACCATATGGACGCCAACCTGCCGCAGGATTTCCAGATCCTCGATAGCGAAGACCAGCTGCGCCTGCTTAAGCGTTTGATCAAGGCGATGAACCTCGACGAGAAGCAGTGGCCGCCGCGCCAGGCAATGTGGTACATCAACAGCCAAAAAGATGAAGGCCTGCGTCCGCATCATATTCAAAGCTACGGTAACCCGGTGGAGCAGACCTGGCAGAAGGTGTATCAGGCGTATCAGGAAGCGTGTGACCGCGCGGGCCTGGTGGACTTCGCCGAGTTGCTGCTGCGCGCCCACGAACTGTGGCTTAACAAGCCGCATATCCTGCAACACTACCGCGAACGTTTTACCAACATCCTGGTGGACGAATTCCAGGATACCAACAACATTCAGTACGCGTGGATCCGCCTGCTGGCGGGCGATACCGGCAAAGTGATGATCGTCGGTGATGACGACCAGTCAATCTACGGCTGGCGCGGGGCACAGGTAGAGAATATTCAGCGTTTCCTCAATGATTTCCCCGGTGCTGAAACTATCCGTCTGGAGCAGAACTACCGCTCTACCAGCAATATTCTGAGCGCCGCGAACGCCCTGATTGAAAACAACAACGGGCGTTTGGGTAAAAAATTGTGGACCGATGGCGCGGACGGTGAGCCGATTTCCCTCTATTGCGCTTTTAACGAACTCGACGAAGCGCGTTTCGTCGTTAACCGCATCAAAACCTGGCAGGACAACGGCGGGGCGCTCGCTGAGTGCGCCATTCTCTACCGTAGCAACGCCCAGTCGCGTGTACTGGAAGAAGCGTTATTGCAGGCCAGTATGCCGTACCGTATTTACGGCGGGATGCGCTTCTTCGAACGCCAGGAAATCAAAGATGCGCTCTCGTATCTGCGCCTGATTGCCAACCGCAACGACGACGCGGCCTTTGAGCGCGTGGTCAATACGCCAACGCGGGGTATTGGTGACCGGACGCTGGACGTGGTGCGTCAAACATCGCGCGATCGCCAGTTAACTCTCTGGCAGGCATGTCGTGAACTGTTGCAGGAAAAAGCGCTCGCCGGGCGAGCTGCCAGCGCCTTGCAGCGATTTATGGAATTAATCGACGCCTTAGCGCAAGAAACTGCCGATATGCCTCTACATGTACAGACTGACCGGGTAATTAAAGACTCCGGCCTGCGCACCATGTACGAGCAGGAGAAGGGCGAAAAAGGCCAGACGCGTATCGAAAACTTAGAGGAGCTGGTGACGGCAACGCGCCAGTTCAGCTACAACGAAGAAGACGAAGATTTAATGCCGCTGCAGGCGTTCCTCTCCCATGCGGCACTGGAAGCAGGTGAAGGGCAGGCGGATACCTGGCAGGACGCGGTGCAGTTGATGACGCTACACTCGGCGAAAGGTCTGGAGTTTCCGCAGGTGTTTATCGTTGGTATGGAAGAGGGCATGTTCCCAAGCCAGATGTCGCTGGATGAAGGTGGGCGTCTGGAAGAAGAACGCCGTCTGGCCTACGTTGGCGTAACCCGCGCGATGCAGAAACTGACGCTGACCTACGCGGAAACTCGCCGTCTGTATGGCAAAGAGGTTTACCATCGCCCGTCGCGCTTTATCGGCGAGCTGCCGGAAGAGTGTGTGGAAGAGGTGCGCCTGCGCGCCACGGTAAGCCGCCCGGTTAGCCATCAGCGGATGGGTACGCCGATGGTCGAGAACGACAGCGGCTACAAACTCGGCCAGCGCGTGCGCCACGCTAAGTTTGGTGAAGGCACTATCGTCAATATGGAAGGCAGCGGCGAGCATAGCCGTTTGCAGGTGGCATTCCAGGGCCAGGGAATCAAATGGCTGGTGGCAGCTTACGCCCGACTGGAGACGGTGTAATTTACGATCACGTTGCCGGATGCGGTGCTGCGCACCTTATCCGGCCTACGAGAATTGCACCCGGTTGGCCGGATAAGGCGTTTACGCCGCATCCGGCATCAGCATCTTACTTAGCGCACTTCTTCACATCAATATTCCAGTCAGCACCAGACGCAACCTGATGTTTCTGCGCAAAATTATCCATATTCAGCGCCACGGAAACATTCAACAAGCTGTTCAGATAGACCATCGGCTGGCCTTCCGGCACATCGCCGAAGCTGGCGACATACGGCATTTTCCCTTCGTATTTTTTCTCGGAACCTTCGGAAATGGTCACACATAACGTATCGTTGAGTTTGATTCCTGCCTGATTCAGCAACTCGTCGCTGATATTGCTCCAGACGTTACCGTACTGAATATCGAGAATCGGGATATTGCCCTTCACTTCACCTTTTGTCGCTTTCGCTTTCTGATAAGGCAGTTCGACAACTTTTGCCGGAAGCTCAGGCCCCACCTGCTCAAAGGAAATCGCGCCGGATGCCAGACGCGCCCCTGTGTAGGCATACACGTCACGACCGTGGAAGGTATATGACTTTTCGGAACCTTTCAGGCGGTTGGTTTTTTCATCGATTTGCCGGACGCTCTCAATACCCAGCGATTCCGCCACCAAAGTGAGCGTACCGTTATCCGGTGAAACGAAGTATTGACCGTTTTTGGTTTTCAGCACTACCGATTTACGGTCAGTGCCTACGCCCGGATCGACCACACTGACAAACACCGAACCTTGCGGCCAGTAACTGGCAGTCTGATACAGGCGATAAGCACCTTCCCAGATGTTATACGGTGGAATTTCGTGGGTTAAATCAAAGATTTTAAGATTATGGTCAACGCCGAAAGCGACGCCTTTCATCGCCGAGACGGCCCCATCTTTCAGGCTAAAATCCGTTTGTAAAATCAAAGCGTTATCCGCATAAGCGGACGATGATCCCAG
Organism: Escherichia sp. E3659; assembly: GCF_005781135.1. Taxonomy (NCBI): domain Bacteria; kingdom Pseudomonadati; phylum Pseudomonadota; class Gammaproteobacteria; order Enterobacterales; family Enterobacteriaceae; genus Escherichia; species Escherichia sp. E3659. The sequence goes on from NZ_VATQ01000021.1 coordinate 54,405, forward strand.
ACACGTTAATAAAAATAACGTTGCGAGCGTTTTTTTCATTTTTGTTTCCCTTCATTTATCTGATGATTTTCCAGCTGTGTAGCCAGCCCCAGTTTGTCTGGCCTCCTCGAGTGTACAATGCTTAACTTTTCCGCTCGACGGAAATCATGGTAACAAAAGGATAGCGTTGCCACGGGATTGCCCCGCCTTTCACATACATATGTGAAATCGTGCCATCAAGATAAAGCAGCTGCTCAACGTTCAGTTTCGCTTTGGCATAACAGGCAAAATCATAAAAATTTGTCGCCTGCTGGCTCAACAAAAACACGGCGTTCCCATGTTTATTAATCCCAACACCGTTACGAATTTTGCGTGAGGCGACGTTGGGATGAATACGCGGATTAATTACACCGTTTTCCATCAACATTGGCCCTGACTGCACCGCAAACTGAATCTCTTTACTGGTTTTGAAGGCATCCAGACGAACGATGCCGACTTTATCTCCCGCGACATAAAACACGCCGCCAGGACGGATAAAGAAATTCCCTTCACCTGAAGCGAGATTTAACGCCACCTTCTGCTGACCGTTTTCGATGTACAAACCGAGCGGCGCATAGCTTTCATCATAGATGCCGCCGTTCATCACCATCTGAACTTGCTCCTGGCTATTAATATCCTCCAGCAGTGCATGTAACGTTTCCCACGCTTCGCCATTGGCTTTTTGCCAGTACATTTTCACCCGTTCGGTTTGAGGATTAACGGTATACGCCTGCACAGTCAGCGTTGGGTCAGAGAGCGCGCAGTCATCAGCAGCAACAGCAAACAAGGGGAGCAAGGTGAGGGCGAGAAAAATCCGTTTGAGATTCAAGGTGATCATTCCTTTACCAATGAGTAGCCGATGCGCCATTATAGGTCCTGGATGTGGGATTTTTTTATCCTGTTAATGACCTTGACGAGTACCAAAAAGCGCGAAGTTCAACTATTGTTCTGTGGTGTTCCGTTGCGTGTTGACGGCAAAATTTTGCTGGCGTAACATGCGCGCACGATCACTCTAAGAGGACATTCGCCTTGGACACACCCAGTAGATACTGGCTCACTATCCTGTCATCCAGGATCAACTCCTAAGGCTATCCCCTTTTGCTGATAGCCTTAGCGGTTGTCAGCGACCTCAATTTTCCCGTCGCGCTGAGTCAGGCTGTTTAATGGTCTGAAACTCAATTTGTTTCTGTGTGCCCACCGAACTGTCCGATATTTTAAGCATTGGGAGTCCCGGTCATGCTGAGCGCATTTCAACTGGAAAATAACCGACTGACCCGGCTGGAAGTCGAAGAGTCACAACCCCTTGTAAATGCAGTATGGATTGATCTTGTCGAACCGGATGACGACGAGCGACTGCGCGTACAATCTGAACTTGGCCAGAGCCTGGCAACCCGCCCGGAACTGGAAGACATCGAAGCATCGGCGCGTTTCTTTGAAGACGATGACGGCCTGCATATTCACTCCTTCTTCTTCTTTGAAGATGCGGAAGATCACGCCGGTAACTCTACTGTAGCATTTACCATCCGTGATGGTCGTCTGTTTACACTGCGTGAACGAGAGCTGCCTGCATTCCGTCTGTATCGTATGCGCGCCCGCAGCCAGTCGATGGTAGACGGTAACGCTTACGAGCTGCTGCTGGATCTGTTCGAAACCAAAATCGAACAGTTAGCGGATGAAATTGAAAACATCTACAGCGATCTGGAGCAACTGAGCCGGGTGATTATGGAAGGGCGTCAGGGCGATGAGTACGACGAGGCACTCTCCACATTGGCAGAACTGGAAGATATCGGCTGGAAAGTTCGCCTGTGTCTGATGGATACCCAGCGCGCGCTCAACTTCCTGGTGCGTAAAGCACGCTTACCGGGTGGGCAACTGGAGCAGGCGCGTGAAATCCTGCGAGATATCGAATCCCTGCTGCCGCATAACGAATCCTTGTTCCAGAAGGTGAACTTCCTGATGCAGGCGGCGATGGGCTTTATTAACATCGAGCAGAACCGCATCATCAAGATCTTCTCGGTGGTATCCGTCGTGTTCCTGCCGCCAACGCTGGTCGCTTCCAGCTACGGGATGAACTTTGAGTTTATGCCAGAGTTGAAGTGGAGCTTCGGCTACCCGGCAGCGATTATCTTTATGATCCTCGCGGGCCTGGCACCGTATCTGTACTTTAAGCGCAAGAACTGGTTGTAATATGTGTGCCGGATAAAGCTATTTTTTATCCGGCTTATTTCTAAAAATTGTCTTTTTTAAAGTCATGCGGATTGAAAACTCGCTCTATTTTATTTTCTTGTGTTAATTGATACTCAGTAAAATCGTTAATACCAATATGAGTGTTACGATAAGGGTATTCATTAATAACCATTAAGTAATTTTTCACGATGCAATTATCATTGCTCTTAATCGTTGGGAAACAGTAGAGATCTTCATACGGCCCTTCGATATATTTTTTATAGTCAGTGAAGCCATTACCGATATCAATGACATACCAGGTATGCCAACTACCTTCTGGTAGGGGATGTTGATTTTTAATTTCATTCTGATGCTTCAGATACCAATTTATTTTATCGCTGTCAGTCCATGGCAGATGATCAACGACCAGAAAGACTGAGTTGCCAGCATCAGAGTATGTATACAAAATCTGTACAGGACGCAGTGTCCATAAATTATAGATGCAGCATAGAAGAAATAAACATAATATAATTTTCTGGAGTTTGCTTTTCATTGATAATTTTCGATTCTTTCGATAGTGTTAAAATTGGGGAAAAAAGGTTTGAAAGCAAAGTCTTTATGCCGTTGTAAAAAGAACCATATGCGAAAAAATCTATATTTGCTGTAAGTCTTGTTTTTGATATCAGTTACATCAAGACCGAAGTGGTCCTGTGCTACAAAATGAATTGTCGCACTCCATCCTATAGCGTATTTTTGAAAACTTAAAAGAGATATTTTTTGAGCTGAAATATCATGAACACTGATTCCTAAGCCATTAAAACTGTCCTCGAAGTCATTAAATTTATTTAGTCTTGATGAAAGTAATTTGGTTTTAATGCTTTGCAGGATAAGAGGTTGGTATCCTGTCGAGGGAGTTGAATTAATGCTATTTTCGATACATTCTCTGATTATACGTATTGGACTATCATAATCATATTTATTTATTCTTTCATGAAAAGATAAGTTTAATTGTTGGCTATGAAAATTGCTGCCATTTCCATATCTAAAATGTTCAATCAGATCTTCGATAAGCGTTTTGTATTGTCCAAAAAAGGAAAAAATTTTTGCTAGATCTTTCATTTCTGCAAATAAAATATCAATGCATTCACTTTTTGATATTTTTGTCCCGGAACTTGGGACACTAAAAGCACCATCAATAGAGCCTGGTACAGGAAAATGGTATTTAATAAGTCGGTAAGGATCAACTTTTTCTGAGATATCGCTTAGGCCGAGTGAGAGAAAATCTTGTTCTACCATATCACCATATTGCATATCGTCAGCAGAAGAATCATCGAATAAAGTAATAGTTTCGAAAAGTGTACAAGGAATATTAATTGATGGATGTAATGTGTTATTCATTTGCATTTACCTTGGTTATATTTAAGCTCAATATCAATTCGAGAACAAATGCTAGGGTAAAAAAATTTTTAAAAAAGAAGTGCACTTCACATTTTTATTACATCTCTGAAGAGAACGTCGTTAATGATTGGTCTTGCTCATTGTTAATAACAAAATGTTGAATTTACCGATTAGGAAACTTTTTCCTACGCGGATTGCCTCCAGCTATGGCATGAACTTAGAGTTTATGCCAGAACTGAAGTGGAGCTTCGGCTACCCGGCAGCGATTATCTTTATGATCCTCGCGGGCCTGGCACAGTATCTGTACTTTAAGCGCAAGAACTGGTTGTAAAAAGAAGGCGGTGGCTTAGCCTGGCTTAGCCTGGCTAAGCCATCTCTTATTCAAAGACTCCAGGTATTTAACCCTTTTACTTCTTTCTCATAGAACCATTTGTTCGTGTTAACAGCAACATAGGCTGCTACGGCAATTCCCAGAATGTTAACGCCAATTAGTGCACCAACAAATAGAGATAGAATACCAAGTAATAGAACTATAATTGCTTTTTTCCATAATCCCAGGACAAATAAATATATCCAGGAACAGAAGAAAGCAATGAAATTCATTTGAATAGTTAAGCGTTGTCTTACTTTTAATGCTTTAAATGCTGCTTTATATTCTGGTGTTGCCCCCCAGAATCCAGGAAAACCATGTTGATCATAAAAATTAAATCGATATTTCCATTTTTCACTTAATGAACCATCGTTCATATATTCCTTACTCATAAATACTCCGTACTATTGTTTTGATGAATCAGTAGGTGCAAGCATTAGCATACTGAAAGTGGAAAAGTAGCAAATTAAAAAAATCATCGAACCATTGCCTGAACAGGCAAAATCTTCGGCTATCATTGTGATGATAGAGATAATATATACTGCCAATGTACCAAAAACATAAGTTTTTATATATATGAAACCACTATCACGGAGTCGTTGGCAATTCATGTTGATGACGAGATAATGGAGTGCGATGGTAGAGACTATAACAAGAAAACCTGCTTCCCCATCGTTAAAAAAGATAATAAGAAAGGCAAAAATGAAATTTATTAAAATAAATGAAAATATATATCGGCGTCTGGAAATCTTACCGTTCGATGTTGGGATAAACATACGTAACATAAATTTTACATCCTTGTGTGAGTCTCCTGTCAGCATGGCAATATGCCCACTCTCATGCAAGAGCAGGCATATTTTTTCAGAATATATTTATTTGGACGTTCTACGCTGCGTATAAATCGCATCCATCACAAAAATTGCCAGCGCCACCCAAATAAAGGCGAAAGTCACCATCTTATCGGCACCCGGTTTTTCACCATAAAACGTCACAGCCAGCAGGAACATCAGCGTCGGGCCAATGTACTGGAAAAAGCCTAACGTTGAGAGACGCAGGCGCGTGGCTGCGGCGGTAAAACACAACAGCGGTACGGTAGTGACAATACCGGCGGCGATCAGCAGTAAATTCAGCGACATAGGATTTTGCCCCATATGGCTGGTTGAGCTGTCGGCAATAGCAAACAGGTAAATCGCCGCCACGGGCAGCAACCACATGGTTTCGATTAACATGCCGGTTTGCGCTTCAACGGCAATTTTCTTGCGTACCAGGCCGTAGAAGGCAAAACTAAACGCCAGCCCCAGCGCGATAATAGGTAGCGAACCAAAAGTCCACAGCTGGACCAACACGCCACATATCGCCAGAATCACCGCCAGCCATTGCATCCGGCGGAATCGCTCGCCGAGGAAAATCATCCCCAGCACAATGTTCACCAGCGGGTTAATAAAGTAACCAAGGCTCGCTTCCAGCATATGGTGATTGTTCACCGCCCAGATAAACAGTAACCAGTTGCCGCCAATCAGCACGGCAGAGACAGCCAGCATAAAGATTTTCTGCGGTGTCTGAATCAGCGTTTTTAAATAGGACCACTGGCGGCAAATGCTCATCAGCACCACCATAAAGAAAAACGACCAGATCACGCGATGCGTCAGGATTTCATCGGCGGGCACGTAGTAAATCAGCTTGAAGTACGCTGGGGCTATACCCCAAATAAAATAAGCGGCAAGAGCGAGTAATACGCCCTGCCGCGTTTGTTTTGCATCCATTGGAAAACTCATTTTTTGTTGTTGATAGCAGTTGACCTGCTCAGTTTGCTGACAAAGTGTGCTTTGTTCATGCTGGATGCGGCGTTAACGCCTTATTCAGCCTACAAAACCATGCAAATTCAATATATTGCATTTCTCTGGTAGGCCTGATAAGCGCAGCGCATCAGGCAATTTTGCGTTTGTCATAAGTCTCAGCAGTTTACCTGCTTTTATGTATTCAACCTACCATATAGGTGGCGGTAGCACTGGCAATATAAAGCTGTTCTTCATTATGCAGTTCAACGCGGGCGACGGCGACTTTATTACCCGCACGCAGCAGGCTACTGGTAGCTGTAAAACGCTCGCCTCTGCCTGGACGTAGATAATCGACGCGAAGATCAATTGTCCCCATCCGCGATAGCCGCTGGCGCAGTTCATCCTCACTGATGGTTTCGTGGCGGGTTAAGGTGCTACCTACACACACCAGACCCGCGGCGACGTCCAGCGCCGACGCAATGACCCCACCGTGCAAAATGCTTTGCGCCCAGTTACCAACCATCATCGGCTGATTTTTAAAGGCCAGCTGTGCAAACTCTTTTTCGTAACGCTCCAGCTCCATCCCCAATGCGCGGTTAAATGGCATGTGATAAACAAACATTTCACCCACTAATTTCAGGGCTTGTTCGGCGGTCAGTACGGCAGACATATCATCCTTACACTTCATTGGTTAATGAAATGTTGATTTTATGCTTCTTTGTTGTTGGTTTCTACTTTAGGAAGGGATAACTAACGGCAATTGAGTTAAGTATGTAAAATAGCCCGCAGAAAAAATATTCATCTAATCAATAATTCGTTACGGAGAACACGAGCGATGCGGACTCTACTGGGCTGCTTGTTGCCGATGTGTATGTTGCCGATAGTGGCAAATGCGCAAGAGGCAACGGTGAAAAATGTGCATGACGCGCCAGCAGTACGTGGCAGCATTATCGCCAATATGTTGCAGGAGCATGACAATCCTTTCACCCTTTATCCTTATGACACCAACTACATCATCTATACCCAAACAAGCGATCTCAATAAAGAAGCGATTGCCAGTTACGACTGGGCAGAAAACGCGCGTAAGGATGAAGTAAAGTTCCAGTTGAGCCTGGCGTTTCCGCTGTGGCGGGGGATTTTGGGGCCAAACTCTGTACTGGGCGCCTCCTACACCCAGAAATCCTGGTGGCAGCTTTCTAATAGCGATGAGTCATCACCGTTTCGTGAAACTAATTACGAACCGCAATTGTTCCTCGGCTTTGCCACGGATTACAGCTTTGCTGGCTGGACGTTGCGCGATGTGGAAATGGGCTACAACCACGACTCAAACGGACGTTCAGACCCGACTTCCCGTAGCTGGAACCGTATCTACACCCGCCTGATGGCAGAAAATGGTAACTGGCTGGTGGAAGTGAAGCCGTGGTATGTGGTGGGTAATACGGACGATAACCCGGACATCACCAAATATATGGGTTACTACCAGCTTAAAATTGGTTATCACCTCGGTGATGCTGTGCTGAGCGCGAAAGGGCAGTACAACTGGAACACCGGTTATGGTGGTGCGGAGTTAGGCTTAAGCTACCCGATCACCAAACATGTGCGTCTTTATACCCAAGTCTACAGCGGCTATGGCGAATCGCTCATCGACTATAACTTTAACCAGACCCGCGTCGGTGTGGGAGTTATGTTAAACGACCTGTTCTGATGTGAGTTGATTGAAAGGCAAATCTGGAATCCAGCATCCAGGATTACCCTCTCAGAGACTAAAAGCATTGCAGTTTCTCGCGCAGGCGCTGAAAATAGCGCCTGTTTTTATTTCAGGCAATCGGGGTGAATGTGGCGCAGGCGGAAGTGTTGAATCTGGAGTTCGGAGCTAAGCAGGTTTTACAAGAAACCTTTGGCTACCAACAGTTTCGCCCTGGTCAGGAAGAGATTATCGACACCGTACTTTCCGGTCGCGATTGCCTGGTCGTCATGCCCACTGGAGGCGGAAAATCCCTTTGCTATCAAATTCCTGCCTTATTGCTAAACGGCCTTACCGTGGTTGTTTCACCGCTGATTTCGTTGATGAAAGATCAGGTGGATCAACTGCAAGCCAACGGCGTGGCGGCGGCGTGCCTTAACTCGACGCAAACCCGCGAGCAGCAACTTGAAGTGATGACAGGCTGTCGCACCGGGCAAATTCGTCTGCTCTATATCGCCCCGGAACGCCTGATGCTGGATAACTTTCTTGAGCATCTGGCGCACTGGAATCCTGTCTTATTAGCCGTCGATGAAGCGCATTGTATCTCCCAATGGGGCCACGATTTCCGCCCGGAATATGCCGCGCTCGGTCAGCTGCGTCAGCGTTTTCCGACGCTGCCGTTTATGGCGCTAACCGCCACCGCCGACGACACCACGCGCCAGGATATTGTGCGTCTGCTGGGGCTGAACGATCCGCTAATTCAAATCAGCAGTTTTGACCGTCCGAATATTCGCTACATGCTGATGGAGAAGTTCAAACCGCTCGATCAGTTGATGCGTTACGTGCAAGAACAGCGCGGTAAGTCGGGCATTATCTACTGCAACAGCCGGGCGAAAGTAGAAGACACAGCCGCGCGTCTGCAAAGTAAAGGAATTAGCGCGGCGGCGTATCATGCCGGGCTGGAAAATAATGTCCGCGCCGATGTGCAGGAAAAATTTCAGCGCGATGACCTGCAAATTGTGGTGGCGACGGTGGCGTTTGGCATGGGCATCAACAAGCCGAACGTCCGCTTCGTGGTGCATTTTGATATCCCGCGTAATATCGAATCCTATTATCAGGAAACCGGTCGCGCCGGGCGTGATGGCCTGCCCGCGGAAGCGATGCTGTTTTACGATCCGGCTGATATGGCGTGGCTGCGCCGTTGCCTGGAAGAGAAGCCGCAAGGGCAATTGCAGGATATCGAGCGCCATAAACTCAATGCGATGGGCGCATTTGCCGAAGCGCAAACTTGCCGTCGTCTGGTGTTGCTGAACTATTTTGGCGAAGGTCGTCAGGAACCATGTGGTAACTGCGATATCTGCCTCGATCCGCCGAAACAGTACGATGGTTCAACCGATGCACAGATTGCCCTTTCCACCATTGGTCGTGTGAATCAGCGGTTTGGTATGGGCTATGTGGTGGAAGTGATTCGCGGCGCCAATAACCAGCGTATCCGCGACTATGGTCATGACAAACTGAAAGTCTACGGCATGGGCCGTGATAAAAGTCATGAGCACTGGGTGAGCGTGATCCGCCAGCTGATTCACCTCGGCCTGGTGACGCAAAATATTGCCCAGCACTCCGCGTTACAGCTGACAGAAGCCGCGCGCCCGGTGCTGCGCGGCGAATCCTCTTTGCAACTTGCCGTGCCGCGTATTGTGGCGCTCAAACCGAAAGCGATGCAGAAATCGTTCGGCGGCAACTATGACCGTAAACTGTTCGCTAAATTACGCAAACTGCGTAAATCGATTGCCGATGAAAGCAATGTCCCGCCGTACGTGGTGTTTAACGACGCAACCTTGATTGAGATGGCGGAACAAATGCCAATCACTGCCAGCGAAATGTTGAGTGTTAACGGCGTTGGGATGCGCAAGTTGGAACGCTTTGGTAAACCGTTTATGGCGCTGATTCGTGCGCATGTCGATGGCGACGACGAAGAGTAGTCAGCGGCATAAAAAAGTGCCAGGATGAACATTCCGTAAACGTTTTCCCCGCGAGTCAATTGTATGTTGATGTTATTCCTCACCGTTGCCATGGTGCACATCGTGGCGCTTATGAGCCCCGGTCCCGATTTCTTTTTTGTCTCTCAGACCGCTGTCAGTCGTTCCCGTAAAGAAGCGATGATGGGTGTGCTGGGCATTACCTGCGGCGTAATGGTTTGGGCTGGGATTGCGCTGCTTGGCCTGCATCTGATTATCGAAAAAATGGCCTGGCTGCATACGCTGATTATGGTAGGTGGTGGCCTGTATCTCTGCTGGATGGGTTATCAGATGCTGCGTAGCGCACTGAAAAAAGAGGTTGTTTCTGCACCTGCGCCACAGGTAGAACTGGCGAAAAGTGGGCGCAGTTTCCTGAAAGGTTTACTGACCAATCTCGCCAATCCGAAAGCGATTATCTACTTTGGTTCGGTGTTCTCGCTGTTTGTCGGCGATAACGTCGGCACCACCGAACGCTGGGGCATTTTCGCGCTGATTATTGTCGAAACGCTGGCATGGTTTACCGTCGTTGCCAGCCTGTTTGCCCTGCCGCAAATGCGCCGTGGTTATCAACGTCTGGCGAAGTGGATTGATGGTTTTGCCGGGGCGTTATTTGCTGGATTTGGCATTCATTTGATTATTTCGCGTTGATGCCAGACGCGTCATCAGAGTAAGTCGGATAAGGCGTTTACGCCGCATCCGACATTATTTTTTAAGCATGTCTCGCCGATGCTAACAGCGCTCCCACCAGCATAAAAAGCGAGCCGAAAATCTTATTCAATGCCTTCATTTGTTTCGGCCCTTTTATCCATAACGCGATTCGTTGGGCGAGCGTGGCGTAACCGATCATCACAATAATATCGACCACAATGGTGGTGACGCCGAGCACGATATACTGCATAACTTGCGGCTGCTGCGGCATGATGAATTGCGGAAATAGCGCTGCCAGAAACACAATACTTTTAGGATTGGTGAGATTCACAAACACGGCCCGTTGGTACAGATGACGCCGTGATTGGGTCGGAGTCAGCGACTTAAGGTCAATTGCACCAGCGGCGCGCCACTGCTGGATCCCCAGCCAAATCAGGTAAGCCGCTCCCGCCCACTTCAACACTTCAAACGCAATCACTGAGCGGGAAAATAGCGTCCCCAATCCCACGCCAACCAGCACAATATGAATCGCCAGCCCGGTTTGTAAACCAGCAATAGACGCCACTGCGCCACGATAACCGTGGTTAAGGGAAGTGGTCATGGTATTGATTGCGCCAGAGCCTGGCGACAAGCTTAAAATGATCGATGTCAGCAGGTAGGCAAACCACCATTCTAAAGTCATGATGAACTCCCGGTGTGTCTATTTTTGTGCCACAATACGCTACTGTCGCAGCGTTGTGTCAGGCACGCTTAAAAAAACGATTTTACGTGGTTTAAGAGGCAGATTACCCGATGTTTCAGCAGCAAAAAGACTGGGAAACAAGAGAAAAAGCGTTTGCTGCTTTTACCATGGGACCGCTGACTGATTTCTGGCGTCAGCGTGATGAAGCAGAGTTTACTGGTGTGGATGACATCCCGGTGCGCTTTGTCCGTTTTCGCGCACAGCACCATGACCGGGTGGTCGTCATCTGTCCAGGGCGCATTGAGAGCTACGTAAAATATGCGGAACTGGCCTACGACCTGTTTCACCTGGGGTTTGACGTATTAATCATCGACCATCGCGGGCAAGGGCGTTCTGGTCGTCTGTTAGCCGATCCACATCTCGGCCATGTTAATCGTTTTGATGATTATGTTGATGATCTGGCGGCGTTCTGGCAACAAGAGGTCCAGCCAGGTCCGTGGCGTAAACGCTATATACTGGCCCACTCGATGGGCGGCGCAATCTCCACTCTGTTCCTGCAACGCCATCCTGGCGTGTGCGATGCCATTGCACTGACCGCGCCAATGTTCGGCATTGTGATTCGCATGCCGTCATTTATGGCGCGGCAGATCCTAAACTGGGCCGAAGCGCACCCACGTTTTCGCGATGGCTATGCGATAGGCACCGGGCGCTGGCGCGCCTTGCCGTTTGCCATCAACGTGCTTACCCACAGCGGGCAGCGATATCGGCGCAATCTACGCTTCTATGCTGATGACCCAACAATTCGTGTCGGCGGGCCGACCTACCATTGGGTACGTGAAAGTATTCTGGCCGGAGAACAGGTGTTAGCCGGAGCAGGTGATGACGCCACGCCAACGCTTCTCTTGCAGGCTGAAGAAGAGCGCGTGGTGGATAACCGCATGCACGACCGTTTTTGTGAACTTCGCGCCGCCGCGGGCCACCCTGTAGAAGGAGGTCGACCGTTGGTAATTAAAGGTGCGTACCACGAGATCCTTTTTGAAAAGGACGCAATGCGCTCAGTCGCGCTCCACGCCATCGTTGATTTTTTCAACAGGCATAACTCACCCAGCGGAAACCGCTCTACAGAGGTTTAAATTTCTTATGTACCAGGTTGTTGCGTCTGATTTAGATGGCACGTTACTTTCTCCCGACCATACGTTATCCCCTTACGCCAAAGAAACTCTGAAGCTGCTCACCGCGCGCGGCATCAACTTTGTATTTGCGACCGGTCGCCACCACGTTGATGTGGGGCAAATTCGCGATAATCTGGAGATTAAGTCTTACATGATTACCTCCAATGGCGCGCGCGTTCACGACCTCGATGGCAACCTGATTTTTGCTCATAATCTGGATCGCGACATTGCCAGCGATCTGTTTGGCGTGGTCAACGACAACCCGGAGATCATTACTAACGTTTATCGCGATGATGAATGGTTTATGAATCGCCATCGCCCGGAAGAGATGCGCTTTTTCAAAGAAGCGGTGTTCAATTACGCGCTGTATGAGCCGGGATTGCTGGAACCAGAAGGCGTCAGCAAAGTGTTCTTCACCAGTGATACCCATGAAAAACTTCTGCCACTGGAGCAAGCGATTAACGCTCGCTGGGGCGATCGCGTCAATGTCAGTTTCTCTACCTTAACCTGCCTGGAAGTCATGGCTGGCGGCGTTTCAAAAGGCCATGCCCTGGAAGCGGTAGCGAAGAAACTGGGCTACAGCCTGCAAGATTGTATTGCCTTTGGCGATGGAATGAACGATGCCGAAATGCTGTCGATGGCGGGTAAAGGCTGCATTATGGGCAGCGCGCATCAGCGCCTGAAAGATCTGCATCCAGAGCTGGAAGTGATTGGTACTAACGCCGAAGACGCAGTGCCGCATTATCTGCGTAAACTCTATTTATCGTAATCGTTCTTTATTTGGTCAGTTGTCAACCTGATACTTCGCTACAATGGATACTCGTTAATCAAAGAGTTTTCCATTGTGGCGCTACTTATCATCACCACGATTCTGTGGGCCTTCTCCTTTAGCTTTTATGGCGAGTACCTTGCGGGGCACGTCGATAGCTATTTTGCGGTGCTGGTGCGCGTTGGCCTGGCGGCACTCGTTTTTCTGCCGTTTCTGCGTACCCGTGGCAATAGCCTGAAAACGGTCGGCCTGTATATGCTGGTGGGCGCGATGCAGCTTGGCGTGATGTATATGCTGAGTTTCCGTGCTTATCTCTACCTGACGGTCTCTGAACTGCTGTTGTTCACCGTACTGACGCCGCTCTACATCACGCTGATTTATGACATCATGAGTAAGCGCCGTCTGCGCTGGGGATATGCCTTTAGCGCGTTACTGGCGGTGATTGGTGCCGGAATTATTCGCTATGATCAGGTGACTGACCATTTCTGGACCGGCCTGCTGCTGGTGCAACTCTCCAATATCACTTTCGCCATCGGCATGGTGGGTTACAAACGCCTGATGGAAACTCGCCCGATGCCACAGCATAACGCCTTTGCGTGGTTCTATCTCGGCGCGTTCCTGGTGGCGGTGATTGCATGGTTCTTGCTGGGAAATGCGCAGAAAATGCCGCAAACCTCGCTGCAATGGGGCATTCTGGTGTTTCTTGGCGTGGTGGCTTCCGGAATTGGCTACTTTATGTGGAACTACGGCGCGACGCAGGTGGACGCCGGAACGCTGGGCATTATGAATAATATGCACGTTCCGGCAGGGCTGCTGGTAAACCTGGCTATCTGGCACCAACAGCCGCACTGGCCTACGTTTATTACAGGCGCGCTGGTGATCCTGGCCTCACTGTGGGTGCATCGTAAGTGGGTCGCTCCGCGCTCTTCACAAACGGCAGATGATCGCAGGCGTGATTGCGCGCTGAGCGAATAAATGCTTCCGTAATCGGCTGACGCTGCTCGCCATCGCGCACGGCGGCGTACAGTCGGCTCCACAAGCCTTCGCCCAGGGTTTTGGTCACCACCAGACCCTGGCGCTCAAAACTCTCTACTACCCAATGCGGCAGGGCGGCAATGCCCATCCGCGCAGCAACCATCTGAATCAATAATAAGGTGTTATCGACGCTTTTCAGTGACGGGCTGACGCCTGCCGGCTGAAGAAAATGCCGCCAGACATCAAGTCGGCTACGCTGCACCGGATAAATCAATAGCGTCTCGCTGGCGAGATCTTCCGGCGTGATACGCGTTTTTGCCGCCAGGGGATGGTCAGGTGCTAACACCAGACGCACTTCATAATCGAACATCGGCGAATAATGCAGTCCACTGCGCGGCAGAATATCGGACGTCATCACCAGATCCAGCTCGCCCTGTTGCAACGCAGGCTGCGGGTCAAACGTCACGCCCGATTTAAAGTCCATCTCGACCTGCGGCCAGTTCTTATGGAAATTTTCTAACGCGGGCGTCAGCCACTGAATACAGCTGTGGCACTCAATGGCGATGCGCAGGCGCGTCTGCTGCGGTTCATTGCAGGCTTGCAGTGCCTGGCTGATTTGCGGCAGTACCTGGTTTGCCAGTTGCAACAGGATTTCTCCCTGCGGTGTAAAGCGAAGCGGCTGGCTTTTACGCACAAATAGCCGGAAGCCAAGACGTTGTTCCAGATCGCTAAACTGGTGAGACAGGGCGGATTGCGTCTGATGCAACGTCGCCGCAGCGGCTGCGAGCGAGCCGCAGTTCCGCAACGCTTGTAGCGTTTTCAGGTGTTTTACTTCGATCATGAAAGTCCTTCACTTCGGCATGAATAATTTGCGCTTGAGGAATATACAGTAACTGGCAAATATGGATGTGTAAACATCTGGACGTCTAAATACTAAAAATTCCACAAGGGGCATATAATGACAATTCTTAATCACACCCTCGGTTTCCCTCGCGTTGGCCTGCGTCGCGAGCTGAAAAAAGCGCAAGAGAGTTATTGGGCGGGGAACTCCACGCGTGAAGAACTGCTGGCAGTAGGGCGTGAATTGCGTGCTCGTCACTGGGATCAACAAAAGCAAGCGGGTATCGACCTGCTGCCGGTGGGCGATTTTGCCTGGTACGATCATGTTCTGACTACCAGTCTGCTGCTGGGTAATGTTCCGGCGCGTCATCAGAACAAAGAGGGTTCGGTAGATATCGACACCCTGTTCCGTATTGGTCGTGGACGTGCGCCGACTGGTGAACCTGCGGCGGCAGCGGAAATGACCAAATGGTTTAACACCAACTATCACTACATGGTGCCGGAGTTTGTTAAAGGCCAACAGTTCAAACTGACCTGGACGCAGCTGCTGGAGGAAGTGGACGAGGCGCTGGCGCTGGGCCACAAGGTCAAGCCTGTGCTGCTGGGGCCGATTACCTACCTGTGGCTGGGGAAAGTGAAAGGTGAACAGTTTGATCGCCTGAGTCTGCTGAACGACATTCTGCCGGTTTATCAGCAAGTGCTGGCAGAACTGGCAAAACGCGGCATTGAGTGGGTACAGATCGACGAACCGGCTCTGGTACTGGAACTACCGCAGGCGTGGCTGGACGCATACAAACCCGCTTACGACGCGCTCCAGGGCCAGGTGAAACTGCTGCTGACCACCTATTTTGAAGGCGTAACGCCAAACCTCGACACGATTACTGCGCTGCCTGTTCAGGGGCTGCATGTGGACCTAGTACATGGTAAAGATGACATTGCCGAACTGCACAAGCGCCTGCCTTCAGACTGGCTACTGTCTGCGGGACTTATCAATGGTCGTAACGTCTGGCGCGCCGATCTTACCGAGAAATATGCACAAATTAAGGACATTGTCGGCAAACGTGATTTGTGGGTGGCATCTTCCTGCTCACTGCTGCACAGCCCCATCGACCTGAGCGTGGAAACGCGTCTTGATGCAGAAGTGAAAAGCTGGTTTGCCTTCGCCCTGCAAAAATGTCATGAACTGACACTGCTGCGCGATGCGCTGAACAGTGGTGACACGGCTGCTCTGGCAGAGTGGAGCGCCCCGATTCAGGCGCGCCGCCATTCTACCCGTGTCCATAATCCGGCGGTAGAAAAACGTCTGGTGGCGATCACCGCCCAGGACAGTCAGCGTGCGAATGTCTATGAAGTGCGTGCTGAAGCCCAGCGTGCGCGTTTTAAACTGCCCGCGTGGCCGACCACCACGATTGGTTCCTTCCCGCAAACCACGGAAATTCGTACCCTGCGTCTGGATTTCAAAAAGGGCAATCTTGACGCCAATAACTACCGCACGGGCATTGCGGAACATATCAAGCAGGCCATTGTTGAGCAGGAACGTTTGGGACTGGATGTGCTGGTCCATGGCGAGGCTGAGCGTAACGACATGGTGGAATACTTTGGCGAGCACCTCGACGGTTTTGTCTTTACGCAAAACGGTTGGGTACAGAGCTACGGTTCCCGCTGCGTGAAGCCACCGATTGTTATTGGTGACGTTAGCCGCCCGGCACCGATCACCGTAGAGTGGGCGAAGTATGCACAATCGCTGACCGACAAACCGGTGAAAGGGATGCTGACTGGCCCGGTGACGATTCTCTGCTGGTCGTTCCCGCGTGAAGATGTCAGCCGTGAAACCATCGCCAAACAAATTGCGCTGGCGCTGCGTGATGAAGTGGCGGACCTGGAAGCCGCTGGAATTGGCATCATCCAGATTGATGAACCGGCGCTGCGCGAAGGTTTACCGTTGCGTCGCAGCGACTGGGATGCCTATCTCCAGTGGGGCGTGGAGGCTTTCCGTATCAACGCCGCCGTGGCGAAAGATGACACGCAAATCCACACCCACATGTGTTATTGCGAGTTCAACGACATCATGGATTCGATTGCCGCGCTGGACGCAGACGTCATCACCATCGAAACCTCGCGTTCCGACATGGAGTTGCTGGAGTCGTTCGAAGAGTTTGATTATCCGAATGAAATTGGCCCAGGCGTCTATGACATTCACTCGCCAAACGTACCGAGCGTGGAATGGATTGAAGCCCTGCTGAAGAAAGCGGCAAAACGCATTCCGGCAGAGCGTCTGTGGGTCAACCCGGACTGCGGCCTGAAAACGCGCGGCTGGCCAGAAACCCGCGCCGCGCTGGCGAACATGGTACAGGCGGCGCAGAATTTGCGTCGGGGATAAAATCCAAACCGGGTGGTAATACCACCCGGTCTTTTCTCATTACAGCGACTTCTTGCCACCATACTGCCGGAACCATTCCAGCATACGCTGCCAGCCATCTTCTGCAGATGCTGCATGATAGCTCGGACGATAATCGGCGTTGAACGCATGCCCGGCATCCGGGTAAACGATAATCTCTGCTTTCGCGTTTGCTGCCCGCAGCGCCTGGCGCATCGTTTCCACACTCTCCTGCGGAATGCTGTTATCCTGGCCGCCATATAAGCCGAGAACCGGAGCGTTAAGATCGGTTGCGATATCAACAGGTTGTTTCGGTGAATTCAGCGACTTATCGCCCGTCAGTTTGCCGTACCACGCCACTGCGGCTTTTAACTGTGGATTATGCGCGGCATACAGCCAGGTGATGCGTCCGCCCCAGCAAAACCCGGTGATCATTAAACGATGGACATCGCCACCGTTGCGTGACGCCCAACTGGCGACATGATCGAGATCGGCCAATACCTGTGAGTCAGGTACTTTTGCCACCAGACCACTTAGCAGCGTTGGGATATCGGCGAAATCATTCGGATCGCCTTCGCGGAAATAGAGTTCTGGTGCGATAGCCAGATACCCCTCCAGCGCCAGACGGCGACAAATATCGCGGATATGTTCATGCACGCCAAAAATTTCTTGCACTACAATGACCACTGGCAGTGGGCCATCGCTCTGCTTTGGGCGAGCATGGTAAGCAGGCATGTTATCCCCTTGCGAAGGGATAGAGGTGAACCCTGCCACAATCGCATCTTCCGGAGTCTGAACGATGGTCGAGGCGAGGGGCGATGCAGCAGGTGCAAATCCAGATTGTTGTGTTGTTGCCATGGTATTCTCCGTACCCTTATAAAAATTTTGCGCAATGTTAACTATAGTCAGCATGCAACAAATCACATTGCCTGAATCGGCTCATCTTTTATGCAACAACACATGGCAAAGAGTTATTTATGTGATTTAAATCACTTTTATCAGGTAAATGCATGCAACACATTTGCGTCATGGTGATGGGTGTCACGAAAAAATGTTAAATCCTTCGGTAAAGTGTCTTTTTGCTTCTTCTGACTAAACCGATTCACAGAGGAGTTGTATATGTCCAAGTCTGATGTTTTTCATCTCGGCCTCACTAAAAACGATTTACAAGGGGCTACGCTTGCCATCGTCCCTGGCGACCCGGATCGTGTGGAAAAGATCGCCGCGCTGATGGATAAGCCGGTTAAGCTGGCATCTCACCGCGAATTCACCACCTGGCGCGCAGAGCTGGATGGTAAACCTGTTATTGTCTGCTCTACCGGTATCGGCGGTCCGTCTACTTCTATTGCTGTTGAAGAGCTGGCACAGCTGGGCATTCGCACCTTCCTGCGTATCGGTACGACGGGTGCTATTCAGCCGCATATTAATGTTGGTGATGTATTGGTTACCACGGCGTCTGTTCGTCTGGATGGCGCGAGCCTGCACTTCGCTCCGCTGGAGTTCCCGGCTGTCGCTGATTTCGAATGTACTACTGCACTGGTAGAAGCCGCGAAATCCATTGGCGCGACCACCCACATTGGTGTGACTGCTTCTTCTGACACCTTCTACCCGGGCCAGGAACGTTATGACACATACTCTGGTCGCGTAGTCCGTCACTTTAAAGGTTCTATGGAAGAGTGGCAGGCGATGGGCGTGATGAACTATGAAATGGAATCTGCAACGTTGCTAACCATGTGCGCAAGCCAGGGCCTGCGTGCGGGTATGGTGGCGGGCGTTATCGTTAACCGCACCCAGCAAGAGATCCCAAATGCTGAGACGATGAAACAAACTGAAAGCCATGCGGTGAAAATCGTGGTGGAAGCGGCGCGTCGTCTGCTGAAATGACAACTTGTTGATAAAGTGCGATTTATTCATGCCGGATGTGGCGTAAACGCCTTATTCGGCCTGCAATATCGTGTAAATTCAATAAATTGCAGCGTCCTGTAGACCGGATAAGATGCGCCAGCATCGCATCCGGCGCTATCGCTAAATCGGGCTGCGCTGCCTTTGCCGGATGCGGCGTGAACGCCTTATCTGGCCTACAAAAGTCTGCATATCCAGTATATTGCAGAGATCAGGCAATTTAGCGTTTGTCATCAGTCTCACGCTCCCCAACTTCGGGGAGCGATATCCCCGAGGTTGGCTGCATCCTCTGTTCAGTTATTTATTATTTAAATTGTTCCATGCGTTCATAAACAGCACTGCATTTTCATAGACCTGCTCTGGCGTCATGCCGGGGCGATATAGCGCAGAACCGAGACCAAAACCGTTTGCGCCGTGGCTCAGATAACGCGCCATGGTTTCCGGTGTGATGCCGCCAACCGGTAACATCGGAACGGATTGTGGAATAACCGCACGCCAGGCTTTGGTGACTTCTGGCGTAATTTGTTCAGCCGGGAACAGCTTGATGGCATTGGCGCCATGTTCAATGGCAGCAAAAGCCTCGGTGGGCGTAGCGACGCCAGGCGCGCAATACATACCCAGCGCACGGGCGCGACGGATCACCGCAGTATCGCAATGCGGCATCACGATAATCTGGCCTCCAGCCTCTTTAACCGCGACCACCTGCTCTACTGAAAGCACAGTTCCGGCTCCGACCAGGCAGTCCTTAGGCAGGGCGTCGCGCAGTAGACTGATACTTTGCAACGGCTCCGGCGAGTTCATGGGAATCTCAATCAGGCGGAATCCGGCGGCGTACAGCTTTTCACCGATGGCGACAATCTCATCCGGTTTCACGCCGCGTAAAATGGCGACTAACCCGGTTTTTTGCAAAAGAGTATTAAATGGCATGAGTACATTCCCTGGCGTTGGTGGAGAGTAACCCGGCAGCGTGGGCGATTCGCCATAATCCCTGTTCAGTGGCATTAGGAATTGCGTGAAGCTGTCTGTCGGGAAAAACGTGGCTGAACGCCCGTGAATAGCGGCTGTTCAGGGTGGCGCTACCGATTAAGGCGATCGGCGTTGTGGCGGGTAAATCACGCAGCAAGCTGGATGCCAGACCACATAATTCATGGCCTATCAGTAATCCGGAAAGATAATCGCCCTGTGAGGACGGCGTAAGATTATCGGTCAGCAAGCGCGAACGGGTCGAAAACAGCGTCGATAATAATCCGGTCTGATGATGCTCCAGTGCCGCTGTCAGTCCTTGGGCGAAGGCATCCCAGTGAGGTTCATCTCCCGAACGCATGGTGGCACCAAGAATCGAATGGCGGGATAAAACATCAAATAACTCGCCCGTCATAAAGGTTCGGAAATCGGTAATGGTGTTGTTTTCAACCACCGCCCATTTCGCATGAGTGCCAGGTAAGCCAATCAGCACCGGCATACCCCTACGGATTGCGTCTTGCAGGGCAGGTTCCATTGCGATGGCACCGAAGATTTGTGTCTCTTCGCCACGCATCACTTCGGGCATTTCACCTTCTTTAATCACGCCGGGAATGATGTGCAGCATTGTCTGCTGTTGGTGGATAACCGGCGTCAGTTGCTTCGCCAGTCCATCGAGAGTGACCGGGCAAGGTAAATAAGCTGCTGGTTGCCACCCTTGCGCACTGCCGATCATGCCGCAAGCCAGAACCGGGCATGAGGTTTGTGCCAGCCAGTCTCCACAGACACGCAAAAATGTATCGTGGAAAGCGTCCTCACGTGTTGCTGCCTGGGAGGGTAATTTCATGATTCCCCAGGGGAATTCACGTTTTTCTTGTGGATCTGGTGAGTCACCAAAACGCCATGCCCGAAGCGATGACGTTCCCCAGTCCAGGGCAATAAATGAGGTATTTCCCGACATTAGCCGTTTCCTTTAATCATGGTTTAATTATCTTTGCGGACGTGCTTACCCCAGCCCAGTTCAGCGGAGATCTCTTCTGCACAGGATTTGACGTAAGGTGCCAGTTCTTCCAGGCGCGCCAGCGACATATACGTGGTGGTACTGGCGACAGAAATGGCCGCCACAATTTCATTCCGGGCGTTGTAAATCGGCGCTGCAATGCAACGGATAGTGGGCTCGTTCTCTTCCAGATCAAAAGCAAAACCACTGGCGGCATAACGGCGCATGTTTTGTATAAATGCGCCCAGTTTTGTTTCATCACCACAAGTCAAAAATAGTGTGCGCCACTCTTCTTCTGTTCGGTTGAGGATCAACGCCTTACCGATTCCCGTAATTGCCAGAGGCATGCGATGCCCAGGACGTGAGCGCATCTCCAGCCCGCGCTGACCGTTGATCTTCTCCAGATACAGCACTTCGTCGCTCTCAACGATACCCAGATGCACGGTGTCCAGGGTGTAACGGGCCAGACGCTGCAAAACGGGCTGTGCAACTTCATACAATGAAGTGCTTTCCAGAGCTCTGGCACCGAGTTCGATCAGTTTGGCGCCCAGTTGGTAGCCCTGAGTTGGGACATGGCGCAGATAGCGTTGCTCCACCAAAACAGAGACTAAACGATGGGTTGTACTCCGCGTCGTGCCGGTGAACTCGCCGATACTTTTCAGGTCATGGCAACCGTTATAAACAGCATTAATAACCGCCAGTCCGCGTAATAACGTTTGTGCGCCAGCGGTGGTTGAAGAGGTTTCTGCCATAGGTGTCTCCTGAGGATATTGCCGAGTGTTTCACAGAATAAAGTGGGGAAAAGGTGATGCATCCCACAATATAAACTTAGTCTCATATTGTGGGATAAAATAAGCAAAATAAACGATCGTTTTGCGTAGCGCCTCGCAGGAAATACCTTTCAAACTGGACGTTTGTACAGCACAATTCTATTTTGTGCGGGTAAGTTGTTGCGTCAGGAGGCTTTGTGGATTTCTCAATCATTGTTTATGCCATTATTGCGCTGGTCAGTGTGGCCATCGGTTGGCTGTTTGCCAGTTATCAACATGCGCAGCAAAAAGCCGAGCAATTAGCCGAACGTGAAGAGATGGTTGCGGAGTTAAGTGCGGCAAAACAACAAATTACCCAAAGTGAGCACTGGCGTGCAGAGTGTGAATTGCTCAATAACGAAGTGCGTAGTCTGCAAAGTATTAACACCTCGCTGGAGGCAGATCTGCGTGAAGTAACTACGCGGATGGAAGCTGCACAGCAACATGCTGACGATAAAATTCGCCAGATGATTAACAGCGAGCAGCGTTTGAGCGAGCAGTTTGAAAACCTCGCCAACCGTATTTTTGAGCACAGTAATCGCCGTGTAGATGAACAAAATCGCCAGAGTCTGAACAACCTGCTATCGCCGCTGCGTGAACAACTAGATGGTTTTCGCCGACAGGTACAGGACAGCTTTGGTAAAGAAGCACAAGAACGCCATACCCTGACCCACGAAATTCGTAATCTACAGCAACTCAACGCGCAAATGGCCCAGGAAGCGATCAACCTGACGCGCGCGCTGAAAGGTGATAACAAAACCCAGGGGAACTGGGGCGAAGTGGTACTGACGCGGGTGCTGGAGGCTTCCGGACTGCGTGAAGGATATGAATACGAAACCCAGGTAAGCATTGAAAATGACGCTCGCTCGCGGATGCAGCCGGATGTCATCGTGCGGCTACCGCAGGGGAAAGATGTGGTGATCGATGCAAAAATGACGCTGGTCGCCTATGAACGCTACTTCAACGCGGAAGACGACTACACACGTGAAAGCGCATTGCAGGAGCATATTGCTTCGGTACGTAATCACATCCGCTTGCTTGGGCGCAAAGACTATCAACAGCTGCCGGGGCTACGAACGCTGGATTACGTGCTGATGTTTATCCCCGTTGAGCCAGCGTTTTTACTGGCGCTTGATCGCCAGCCGGAGCTGATCACCGAAGCGTTAAAGAACAACATCATGCTGGTTAGCCCCACCACGCTGTTGGTGGCGTTGCGTACTATCGCCAACCTGTGGCGTTATGAGCATCAAAGCCGTAACGCCCAGCAAATCGCCGATCGTGCCAGCAAGCTGTACGACAAGATGCGTCTATTTATTGATGATATGTCCGCGATTGGTCAAAGTCTGGACAAAGCGCAGGATAACTATCGCCAGGCGATGAAAAAACTCTCTTCAGGTCGCGGAAATGTGCTGGCGCAGGCAGAAGCGTTTCGCGGTTTAGGGGTAGAAATTAAACGCGAGATTAATCCGGACTTGGCTGAACAGGCGGTGAGCCAGGATGAAGAGTATCGACTGCGGTCGGTTCCGGGGCAGCCGAATGATGAAGCTTATCAACGCGATGATGAATATAATCAGCAGTCGCGCTAGCCCATTAGGGGTAGTTAAGCCGGGTAGAAATCTAGGGCATCGACGCCCAATCTGTTACACTTCTGGAACAATTTTTTGATGAGCAGGCATTGAGATGGTGGATAAGTCACAAGAAACGACGCACTTTGGTTTTCAGACCGTCGCGAAAGAACAAAAAGCGGATATGGTCGCCCACGTTTTCCATTCCGTGGCATCTAAATACGATGTCATGAATGATTTGATGTCATTTGGTATTCATCGTTTGTGGAAGCGATTCACGATCGATTGCAGCGGCGTACGCCGTGGGCAGACCGTGCTGGATCTGGCTGGCGGCACCGGTGACCTGACGGCAAAATTCTCCCGCCTGGTCGGTGAGACTGGCAAAGTGGTCCTCGCCGATATCAATGAATCCATGCTCAAAATGGGCCGCGAGAAGTTGCGTAATATCGGTGTGATTGGCAACGTTGAGTATGTTCAGGCGAACGCAGAGGCGCTGCCGTTCCCGGATAACACCTTTGATTGCATCACCATTTCGTTTGGTCTGCGTAACGTTACCGACAAAGATAAAGCACTGCGTTCGATGTATCGCGTGCTGAAACCGGGCGGCCGCCTGCTGGTGCTTGAGTTCTCGAAGCCGATTATCGAACCGTTAAGCAAAGCCTATGACGCTTACTCCTTCCATGTGCTGCCACGTATTGGTTCGCTGGTGGCGAACGATGCCGACAGCTACCGCTATCTGGCCGAATCCATCCGTATGCATCCCGATCAGGATACGCTGAAAGCCATGATGCAGGATGCCGGATTCGAAAGTGTCGATTATTACAACCTGACGGCTGGCGTTGTGGCGCTGCATCGTGGTTATAAATTCTGACAGGAGTACGACTATGCCTTTTAAACCTTTTGTGACGGCAGGAATTGAAAGTCTGCTCAACACTTTCCTGTATCGCTCACCCGCGCTGAAAACAGCCCGCTCGCGTCTGCTGGGTAAAGTATTGCGCGTGGAGGTAAAAGGCTTTTCGACGTCGCTAATTCTGGTGTTTAGTGAACGCCAGGTCGATGTGCTGGGCGAATGGTCTGGCGATGCTGATTGCACCGTTATCGCCTACGCCAGCGTGTTGCCGAAACTTCGTGACCGCCAGCAGCTTGCCGCACTAATTCGTAGCGGTGAGCTGGAAGTGCAGGGCGATATTCAGGTGGTACAGAATTTCGTTGCGCTGGCAGATCTGGCAGAGTTCGACCCTGCGGAACTGCTGGCCCCTTATACCGGTGATATCGCCGCTGAAGGAATCAGCAAAGCCCTGCGCGGCGGTGCAAAATTCCTGCATCATGGTATTAAACGCCAGCAACGTTACGTGGCGGAAGCTATCACCGAAGAGTGGCGTATGGCGCCAGGTCCGCTTGAAGTGGCCTGGTTTGCGGAAGAGACGGCTGCCGTCGAGCGTGCTGTTGATGCCCTGACCAAACGGCTGGAAAAACTGGAGGCTAAATGACGCCAGGTGAAGTACGGCGCCTATATTTCATCATTCGCACCTTTCTAAGCTACGGACTTGATGAACTGATCCCCAACATGCGTATCACCCTGCCGCTGCGGCTATGGCGATACACGCTCTTCTGGATGCCGAACCGGCATAAAGAAAAACCGTTAGGTGAGCGACTGCGACTGGCGCTGCAAGAGCTGGGGCCGGTATGGATCAAGTTCGGGCAGATGTTGTCTACCCGTCGCGACCTTTTCCCGCCGCATATTGCCGATCAGCTGGCGTTATTGCAGGACAAAGTCGCTCCGTTTGATGGCAAGCTGGCAAAGCAGCAGATTGAAGCTGCAATGGGCGGTCTGCCGGTGGAGGCGTGGTTTGACGATTTTGAAATCGAGCCGCTGGCGTCGGCCTCTATCGCCCAGGTTCATACCGCGCGATTGAAATCGAATGGCAAAGATGTGGTAATTAAAGTCATCCGTCCGGACATTTTGCCGGTGATTAAAGCGGATCTGAAACTTATCTACCGTCTGGCTCGTTGGGTGCCGCGTTTGCTGCCGGATGGCCGCCGTCTGCGCCCAACTGAAGTGGTGCGCGAGTACGAAAAGACCTTGATTGATGAACTGAATTTGCTGCGGGAATCTGCCAACGCCATTCAGTTACGACGCAATTTTGAAGACAGCCCGATGCTCTACATCCCGGAAGTTTACCCTGACTATTGCAGCGAAGGGATGATGGTGATGGAGCGCATTTACGGCATTCCCGTTTCTGATGTTGCGGCGCTGGAGAAAAATGGCACTAACATGAAATTGCTGGCGGAACGCGGTGTGCAGGTGTTCTTCACCCAGGTTTTCCGTGACAGCTTTTTCCATGCCGATATGCATCCAGGCAACATCTTCGTAAGCTATGAACACCCGGAAAACCCGAAATATATCGGCATTGATTGCGGGATAGTCGGCTCGCTAAACAAGGAAGATAAACGTTATCTGGCGGAAAACTTTATCGCCTTCTTTAACCGCGACTATCGCAAAGTGGCAGAGCTGCATGTCGATTCAGGCTGGGTACCGCCAGATACCAACGTTGAAGAGTTCGAATTTGCCATTCGTACCGTTTGCGAACCTATCTTTGAGAAACCGCTGGCCGAAATTTCGTTTGGACATGTGCTGTTAAATCTGTTTAATACGGCGCGTCGCTTCAATATGGAAGTGCAGCCGCAACTGGTGTTACTTCAGAAAACCTTGCTCTATATCGAAGGGGTAGGACGGCAGCTTTATCCGCAGCTCGATTTATGGAAAACTGCAAAACCTTTCCTTGAATCGTGGATTAAAGATCAGGTCGGTATTCCCGCGCTGGTGAGAGCATTTAAGGAAAAAGCGCCGTTCTGGATCGAAAAAATGCCAGAACTGCCTGAATTGGTTTATGACAGTTTGCGCCAGGGCAAGTATTTACAGCATAGTGTTGATAAGATTGCGCGCGAGTTACAGTCGAATCATGTGCGTCAGGGACAATCTCGTTACTTATTGGGGATTGGTGCGACGTTAGTATTAAGCGGCACATTCTTGTTGGTCAGCCGACCGGAATGGGGGCTGATGCCCGGCTGGTTAATGGCGGCCGGTCTGATCGCCTGGTTTGTCGGTTGGTGCAAAACACGCTGATTTTTTCATCGCTCAAGGCGGGCCGTGTAACGTATAATGCGGCCTTGTTTAATCATCATCTACCACAGAGGAACATGTATGGGTGGTATCAGTATTTGGCAGTTATTGATTATTGCCGTCATCGTTGTACTGCTTTTTGGCACCAAAAAGCTCGGCTCCATCGGTTCCGATCTTGGTGCGTCGATCAAAGGCTTTAAAAAAGCAATGAGCGATGATGAACCAAAGCAGGATAAAACCAGTCAGGATGCTGATTTTACTGCGAAAACTATCGCCGATAAGCAGGCGGATACGAATCAGGAACAGGCTAAAACAGAAGACGCGAAGCGCCACGATAAAGAGCAGGTGTAATCCGTGTTTGATATCGGTTTTAGCGAACTGCTATTGGTGTTCATCATCGGCCTCGTCGTTCTGGGGCCGCAACGACTGCCTGTGGCGGTAAAAACGGTAGCGGGCTGGATTCGCGCGTTGCGTTCACTGGCGACAACGGTGCAGAACGAACTGACCCAGGAGTTAAAACTCCAGGAGTTTCAGGACAGCCTGAAAAAGGTTGAAAAGGCGAGTCTCACCAACCTGACGCCTGAACTGAAAGCGTCAATGGATGAACTGCGCCAGGCTGCGGAGTCGATGAAGCGTTCCTACGTTGCGAATGACCCTGAAAAGGCGAGCGATGAAGCGCACACCATTCATAACCCGGTGGTGAAGGACAATGAGGCTGCGCATGAAGGCGTAACGCCTGCTGCTGCACAAACGCAGGCCAGTTCGCCGGAACAGAAGCCAGAAACCACGCCAGAGCCGGTGGTAAAACCTGCTGCGGACGCTGAACCGAAAACCGCTGCACCTTCCCCTTCGTCGAGTGATAAACCGTAAACATGTCTGTAGAAGATACTCAACCGCTTATCACGCATCTGATTGAGCTGCGTAAGCGTCTGCTGAACTGCATTATCGCGGTGATCGTGATATTCCTGTGTCTGGTCTATTTCGCCAATGACATCTATCACCTGGTATCCGCGCCATTGATCAAGCAGTTGCCGCAAGGTTCAACGATGATCGCCACCGATGTGGCCTCGCCGTTCTTTACGCCAATCAAGCTGACCTTTATGGTGTCGCTGATTCTGTCAGCGCCGGTGATTCTCTATCAGGTGTGGGCATTTATCGCTCCTGCACTCTATAAGCACGAACGTCGCCTGGTGGTGCCGCTGCTGGTTTCCAGCTCTCTGCTGTTTTATATCGGCATGGCGTTCGCTTATTTCGTGGTCTTCCCGCTGGCGTTTGGTTTCCTTGCCAATACCGCGCCTGAAGGGGTGCAGGTATCCACCGACATTGCCAGCTATTTGAGCTTCGTGATGGCGCTGTTTATGGCGTTTGGTATCTCCTTTGAAGTGCCTGTGGCGATTGTGCTGCTGTGCTGGATGGGGATTACCTCGCCAGAAGACTTACGCAAAAAACGTCCGTATGTGCTGGTTGGCGCATTCGTCGTCGGGATGCTGCTGACGCCGCCGGATGTCTTCTCGCAAACGCTGTTGGCGATCCCGATGTACTGTCTGTTTGAAATCGGTGTCTTCTTCTCACGCTTTTACGTTGGTAAAGGGCGAAATCGGGAAGAGGAAAACGACGCTGAAGCAGAAAGCGAAAAAACTGAAGAATAAATTCAACCGCCCGTCAGGGCGGTTGTCATATGGAGTACAGGATGTTTGATATCGGCGTTAATTTGACCAGTTCGCAATTTGCGAAAGACCGTGATGATGTTGTAGCGCGCGCTTTTGACGCGGGAGTTAATGGGTTACTCATCACCGGCACTAACCTGCGCGAAAGCCAGCAGGCGCAAAAGCTGGCGCGTCAGTATTCGTCCTGTTGGTCAACGGCGGGCGTGCATCCTCACGACAGTAGCCAGTGGCAAGACGCAACAGAAGAAATGATTGTGGCGCTGGCCTCGCAGCCAGAAGTGGTGGCGATTGGTGAGTGTGGCCTCGACTTTAACCGCAACTTTTCGACGCCGGAAGAGCAGGAACGCGCTTTTGTTGCCCAGCTACGTATTGCCGCAGAGTTAAATATGCCGGTATTTATGCACTGCCGTGATGCCCACGAGCGGTTTATGACATTGCTGGAGCCGTGGCTGGATAAACTGCCTGGCGCAGTGTTGCACTGTTTTACCGGCACACGCGAAGAGATGCAGGCGTGCGTGGCGCGCGGAATTTATATCGGCATTACTGGTTGGGTTTGCGATGAACGACGCGGACTGGAGCTGCGAGAACTGTTGCCATTTATTCCGGCGGAGCAATTGCTGGTTGAGACAGACGCACCGTATTTGCTTCCGCGCGATCTCACGCCGAAGCCATCGTCACGGCGTAATGAGCCAGCCTATCTGCCCCATATTTTGCAACGTATTGCACACTGGCGTGGGGAAGATGCCGCATGGCTGGCTGCCACCACGGATGCCAATGTCAAAAAGTTATTTAGGATTGCGTTCTAGAGTTTGCGGAACTCGGTGTTCTTCACACTGTGCTTAATCTCTTTATTGATAAGATTAAGCAATAGCATAGAGCGAGCCTCGCCGTCGGGTTCGGTGAAAATAGCCTGAAAACCTTCGAAAGCGCCTTCGGTGATAATCACCTTATCACCAGGATAGGGTGTCGCCGGATCAACAATGTCTTCCGGTTTATACACCGACAGTTGATGAATAACCGCAGATGGGACTATCGCCGGCGATGCGCCAAAGCGCACAAAGTGGCTGACTCCGCGGGTAGCACTGATGGTTGTGGTATGAATCACTTCCGGGTCAAATTCCACAAACAGGTAGTTGGGGAACAATGGTTCACTGACTGCGGTACGTTTGCCTCGCACGATTTTTTCCAGGGTGATCATCGGCGCCAGGCAATTCACCGCCTGTCTTTCGAGGTGTTCCTGGGCACGTTGAAGTTGCCCGCGCTTGCAGTACAGTAAATACCAGGATTGCATAATGACTCTTATCCGTTTAATCGGGGCGCAAGGATAGCAAAAGCTTTACGCTAAGTTAATTATATTCCCCGGTTTGCGTTATGCCGTCAGAGTTCACGCTAATTTAACAAATTTACAGCATCGCGAAGATGAACGCCGTATAATGGGCGAAGATTAAGAGGCTACAATGGACGCCATGAAATATAACGATTTACGCGACTTCCTGACGCTGCTTGAACAGCAGGGTGAGCTAAAACGTATCACGCTCCCGGTGGATCCGCATCTGGAAATCACTGAAATTGCTGACCGCACTCTGCGTGCCGGTGGACCTGCGTTGTTGTTTGAAAACCCCAAAGGTTATTCGATGCCGGTGCTGTGCAACCTGTTTGGTACGCCAAAGCGCGTGGCGATGGGCATGGGCCAGGAAGATGTTTCGGCGCTGCGTGAAGTCGGTAAATTATTGGCGTTTCTGAAAGAGCCGGAGCCGCCAAAAGGTTTCCGCGACCTGTTTGATAAACTGCCGCAGTTTAAGCAGGTGTTAAACATGCCGACAAAGCGATTGCGTGGTGCGCCTTGCCAACAAAAAATCGTCTCTGGTGATGACGTCGATCTTAACCGCATTCCCATTATGACCTGCTGGCCGGAAGACGCCGCTCCGCTGATTACCTGGGGGCTGACCGTAACGCGCGGCCCGCATAAAGAGCGGCAGAATCTGGGTATTTATCGCCAGCAGCTGATTGGTAAAAACAAACTAATTATGCGCTGGTTGTCGCATCGCGGCGGCGCACTGGATTATCAGGAGTGGTGCGCGGCGCATCCGGGCGAACGTTTCCCGGTTTCTGTGGCGCTGGGTGCCGATCCCGCTACGATTCTCGGTGCAGTGACGCCAGTCCCGGATACATTGTCGGAATACGCCTTTGCCGGATTGCTGCGCGGCACCAAGACCGAAGTGGTGAAGTGTATCTCCAATGACCTTGAAGTGCCCGCCAGTGCGGAGATTGTGCTGGAAGGGTATATCGAACAAGGCGAAACGGCGCCGGAAGGGCCGTATGGCGACCACACCGGTTACTATAACGAAGTCGATAGTTTTCCGGTATTTACCGTGACGCATATTACCCAGCGTGAAGATGCGATTTACCATTCCACCTATACCGGGCGTCCGCCAGATGAACCCGCGGTACTGGGCGTGGCGTTGAACGAAGTGTTCGTGCCGATTCTGCAAAAACAGTTCCCGGAAATTGTCGATTTTTACCTGCCGCCGGAAGGCTGTTCTTATCGCCTGGCGGTAGTGACAATCAAAAAACAGTACGCCGGACATGCGAAGCGCGTCATGATGGGGGTCTGGTCATTCTTACGCCAGTTTATGTACACTAAGTTCGTGATCGTCTGCGATGATGATGTCAACGCACGCGACTGGAACGATGTGATTTGGGCAATTACCACCCGTATGGACCCTGCGCGGGATACGGTGTTGGTAGAAAATACGCCCATTGATTATCTGGATTTTGCCTCGCCCGTCTCCGGGCTGGGTTCAAAAATGGGGCTGGATGCCACGAATAAATGGCCAGGGGAAACCCAGCGTGAATGGGGGCGTCCCATCAAAAAAGATCCAGATGTTGTCGCGCATATTGACGCCATCTGGGATGAACTGGCTATTTTTAACAACGGTAAAAGCGCCTGATGCGCGTTTGTTTTGCCCTATTTATCGATCCGACAGAGAAAGCGCATGACAACCTTAAGCTGTAAAGTGACCTCGGTAGAAGCTATCACGGATACCGTATATCGTGTCCGCATCGTGCCAGACGCGGCCTTTTCTTTTCGTGCTGGTCAGTATTTGATGGTGGTGATGGACGAGCGCGACAAACGCCCGTTTTCAATGGCTTCGACGCCGAATGAACAAGGTTTCATTGAGCTGCACATTGGCGCTTCGGAAATCAATCTCTACGCCAAAGCCGTTATGGATCGCATCCTTAAAGATCATCAAATCGTGGTCGATATTCCCCACGGTGAAGCGTGGCTGCGTGATGATGAAGAACGTCCGATGATTCTGATTGCGGGCGGCACGGGATTCTCTTATGCGCGCTCGATTTTGCTGACAGCGCTGGCACGTAATCCCAATCGTGATATCACCATTTACTGGGGCGGGCGTGAAGAGCAACATCTTTATGATCTGTCCGAGCTTGAGGCGCTTTCTCTGAAGCATCCTGGTTTGCGTGTGGTGCCGGTGGTTGAACAACCAGAAGCGGGCTGGCGTGGACGTACTGGCACCGTGTTAACAGCTGTATTGCAGGATCACGGTACGCTGGCGGAGCATGATATCTATATCGCTGGCCGCTTTGAGATGGCGAAAATCGCCCGTGACCTGTTCTGCAATGAGCGTAATGCACGGGAAGATCGCCTGTTTGGCGATGCGTTTGCGTTTATCTAAGCCATAAAAAACCCGCCCCTGACAGGCGGGAAGAACGGCAACTAAAACTTTATACAGTGGCATTTGGATCTATGTCGCATCCGGCAAACAATGCCCGATGCGACGCTGGCGCGTCTTATCGTGCCTACAAATAGTCCTGAACCGTAGGCCGGATAAGGCGTTTACGCCGCATCCGGCAAACAATGCCCGATGCGACGCTGGCGTGTCTTATCGTGCCTACAATAGTCCTGGACCGTAGGCCGGATAAGGCGTTTACACCGCATCCGGCAAGTGTTTAAACCCGCTCAAACACCGTTGCAATACCCTGACCCAGACCGATACACATTGTCGCCAGACCAAACTGGACGTCTTTGCGCTCCATCAGATTCAGCAGCGTGGTACTGATACGAGCACCTGAACAGCCCAGCGGATGACCCAGCGCGATCGCGCCACCGTTGAGGTTGATCTTCTCGTCAATCTGCTCCATTAACCCGAGATCTTTAATGCACGGCAGGATCTGCGCGGCAAAGGCTTCGTTCATTTCAAACACGCCGATATCGCTGGCAGAAAGTCCCGCTTTTTTCAGCGCCAGCTTCGAGGCCGGAACCGGGCCGTAACCCATAATCGACGGATCACAACCAACGACCGCCATCGAACGTACGCGGGCGCGCGGCTTAAGACCTAATTCATGGGCGCGGCTTTCACTCATCACCAGCATGGCCGCTGCACCATCGGAAAGCGCAGAAGATGTGCCCGCCGTTACCGTACCGTTTACTGGATCAAACGCCGGACGCAGCGTGGCGAGGGCTTCCACGGTGGTTTCCGGGCGAATCACCTCGTCGTAATTAAACTGCTTCAGGACGCCGTCGGCATCGTGACCACCGGTTGGGATGATTTCATTTTTAAATGCGCCCGACTGCGTGGCGGCCCAGGCGCGGGCGTGTGACCGCGCGGCAAAGGCATCCTGCATTTCACGGCTGATACCGTGCATACGCGCCAGCATTTCTGCCGTTAAGCCCATCATGCCCGCTGCTTTGGCGACATTGCGGCTCAGGCCGGGGTGAAAATCGACGCCGTGACTCATCGGCACATGGCCCATATGCTCCACGCCGCCAACCAGACATGCCTGTGCATCGCCAGTCATGATCATTCGTGCTGCATCATGTAATGCTTGCATGGATGAACCACACAAGCGATTGACGGTAACCGCCGGGACAGAGTGCGGTACTTCAGCCAACAGCGCCGCGTTACGGGCGATGTTAAAACCTTGCTCCAGCGTCTGCTGCACACAGCCCCAGTAAATATCGTCGAGGGCCGCCGCTTCCAGCGCCGGGTTACGCGCCAGCAGGCTACGCATTAAATGAGCGGAGAGATCTTCCGCACGCACATTACGAAAAGCACCGCCCTTCGAACGGCCCATCGGGGTGCGAATTGCATCGACAATGACAACCTGTTCCATTGTGACTCCTTAAGCCGTTTTCAGGTCGCCAACCGGACGGGCTGGCTCAACCGGGGGATAGTACGGTTCGTTATGACGCGCTTTATTACGCAGACCTTCCGGCACTTCATACAGCGGGCCGAGGTGCTGATATTGCTGTGCCATATCGAGGTATTTTGCGCTACCGAGGGTGTCCAGCCAGCGGAACGCGCCGCCGTGGAACGGAGGGAAGCCCAGGCCATAGACCAGCGCCATATCCGCTTCTGCCGGAGTGGCGATAATGCCCTCTTCCAGACAGCGCACCACTTCGTTGACCATCGGGATCATCATGCGGGCGATAATCTCTTCTTCGCTGAAATCGCGCTTCGGCTGGCTCACTTCTGCCAGCAGGTCGTCAACGACGGCGTCTTCTTCTTTCTTCGGCTTACCTTTGCTGTCTTCTTTATAACGCCAGAAACCGAGGCCGTTCTTCTGACCAAAGCGGTTGGCATCAAACAGCGCGTCGATGGCATCGCGATAATCTTTCTGCATCCGCTGCGGGAAGCCTGCTGCCATGACAGCCTGGGCATGATGCGCGGTATCAATCCCCACGACATCCAGCAGGTATGCCGGACCCATCGGCCAGCCAAACTGTTTTTCCATCACTTTGTCGATCTTGCGGAAATCCGCGCCGTCGCGCAGCAGCTGGCTGAAACCGGCGAAATACGGGAACAGCACGCGGTTGACGAAGAAGCCGGGGCAGTCGTTAACCACAATCGGCGTTTTACCCATCTTGCTCGCCCAGGCGACGACTTTCGCGATGGTTTCGTCGGAGCTTTTCTCGCCGCGAATAATTTCTACCAACGGCATTCGGTGGACCGGGTTAAAGAAGTGCATCCCGCAGAAGTTTTCCGGACGTTCCAGCGCGTTGGCCAGTTCGCTGATAGGAATGGTTGAAGTGTTAGAGGCCAGCACGGTATCCGGGCGTACTTTCAGCTCGGTTTCTGCCAGTACGGCTTTTTTCACTTTCGGGTTTTCGACAACCGCTTCTACCACAACATCCACGCGGTCAAACCCGGCGTAGTCGAGCGTTGGGTGGATCGTGGAGATCACGCCAGCCAGTTTCAGACCATCGATCTTGCCGCGCTCAAGCTGCTTGTTCAGCAGTTTCGCGGCTTCAGTCATGCCGAGGGCTAACGACTTGTCGTTAATATCTTTCATGACAACCGGCACGCCTTTCCACGCAGACTGGTAAGCGATGCCGCCGCCCATAATGCCTGCGCCCAGCACAGCGGCCTGTTTCGGTGTTTCAATGTCTTTGGTGAGTTTCTTCGCTTTGCCTTTTACATATTGATCGTTAAGGAAAATGCCGACCAGTGCGCGGGCTTCGTTGGTATGCGCCAGCGGGACAAAACTTTTGTTTTCCAGGTTTAAGGCTTCTTCACGACCAAAACGGGCCGCAGCTTCAATAGTTTTTACTGCGGTGATGGGCGCCGGATAATGTTTCCCCGCCGTTTGCGCGACCATCCCTTTAGCAATGGTGAAGCTCATGGTGGCTTCAATCTTGCTCAGTTTTAGCGGTTCCAGCTTCGGCTGACGTTTCGCTTTCCAGTCGAGGTCGCCGTTAATGGCCTGGCGTAAAATCGCCATCGCCCCTTCAATCAGTTTTTCTGCTTTGACTACGCCATCCACCAGACCGATTTTCAGCGCCTGATCCGCGCCGACATCTTTACCGGCGGCAATGATTTCCAGCGCACTGTCAGCGCCCAGCATACGTGGCATACGTACAGAACCGCCAAATCCCGGCATGATGCCCAGTTTGGTTTCCGGCAGACCGATGCGCAGATCCGGCGTCGCCAGACGATAATCGGTCGCCAGAACGCATTCGCAGCCACCGCCCAGCGCATAGCCGTTGACGGCGGCAATGGTCGGCACCGGCAGATCTTCCAGGCGATTAAACACGCTATTGGCAAAATGCAGCCACTGGCTTAACTGTTCTTCAGGAACGAGGAACAGGGACAAAAATTCGGTGATATCAGCACCGACGATAAAGGCTGCTTTGTTCGAACGCAGCAGCAGCCCTTTTAGATCTGATTGCTGTTCCAGCACGCCGATGGCCTCGCCGAGGCTGGCGACGGTCGCAGTGTCGAGTTTATTAACTGAACCTGGGGCATCAAATACCAGTTCGGCAATGCCATCTTCCAGCCAGTCAAGGTACAGGGTGTCGCCTTTGTAAAGCATGTCAGTCTCCTGAATCCGCAAGGTGATCTGGTCGTACCAGATGCATCGAAGTGTGTATTTTGTGTTAAAAATATGCAAACAAAAGATTAAAGAAATGCCGATCTGATCACGCTCGGCAGAAATCACGCTCTGGATGAACGATGTGCTAAGATGCGGAGACTTAAGGTCAAAAAAACAGAAGGGTAAAAAATGGAATCACTGGCCTCGCTCTATAAAAATCATATAGCTACCTTACAAGAACGGACTCGCGATGCGCTGGCGCGCTTCAAGCTGGATGCGTTACTTATTCACTCCGGCGAGCTGTTCAACGTTTTTCTCGACGATCATCCCTACCCGTTTAAAGTGAACCCACAATTCAAAGCGTGGGTGCCGGTAACTCAGGTGCCAAACTGCTGGTTGCTTGTGGATGGCGTGAACAAGCCGAAACTGTGGTTCTATCTGCCAGTTGATTACTGGCACAACGTCGAACCGCTGCCGACCTCTTTCTGGACTGAAGACGTGGAAGTGATCGCGCTGCCGAAAGCCGATGGCATTGGTAGCCTGCTGCCTGCTGCGCGCGGCAATATCGGTTATATCGGTCCGGTGCCGGAACGTGCGCTGCAACTGGGTATTGAGGCCAGCAACATCAACCCGAAAGGGGTGATCGACTATCTGCATTACTACCGCTCCTTCAAAACCGAGTATGAACTGGCCTGTATGCGTGAAGCGCAGAAAATGGCGGTTAACGGTCATCGCGCGGCAGAAGAAGCGTTCCGTTCTGGCATGAGCGAGTTCGATATCAACATTGCCTATTTGACCGCGACCGGTCATCGTGATACCGACGTACCTTACAGCAACATTGTGGCGCTTAACGAACACGCTTCGGTGTTGCATTACACCAAACTGGATCATCAGGCACCGGAAGAGATGCGCAGCTTCCTGCTGGATGCCGGGGCAGAATATAACGGTTATGCGGCTGACCTGACTCGTACCTGGTCGGCAAAAAGCGACAACGACTACGCGCAGCTGGTGAAAGACGTCAATGATGAACAACTGGCGCTGATCGCTACCATGAAAGCAGGCGTCAGCTATGTGGATTACCACATCCAGTTCCATCAGCGCATTGCCAAACTGCTGCGTAAACATCAAATCATCACCGATATGAGTGAAGAAGCGATGGTCGAAAACGATCTCACCGGACCGTTTATGCCGCACGGTATCGGCCATCCGCTGGGCCTGCAGGTGCATGACGTAGCAGGTTTTATGCAGGATGATAGCGGTACGCACCTCGCGGCACCGGCAAAATATCCGTACCTGCGCTGCACCCGTATTCTCCAGCCGGGCATGGTGTTAACCATCGAACCGGGCATCTACTTCATCGAATCGCTGCTGGCGCCGTGGCGTGAAGGGCAGTTCAGCAAACACTTCAACTGGCAGAAAATTGAAGCACTGAAACCGTTCGGTGGCATTCGTATCGAAGACAACGTGGTGATCCACGAAAACAACGTGGAAAACATGACCCGGGATCTGAAACTGGCGTGATGGAAAGCTGGTTAATTCCTGCGGCACCGGTCACGGTCGTTGAAGAGATCAAAAAGAGCCGCTTCATAACGATGTTGGCGCATACCGATGGCGTTGAGGCGGCGAAAGCGTTTGTTGAATCGGTGCGGGCAGAACACCCCGATGCCCGCCACCATTGCGTGGCGTGGGTGGCGGGTGCGCCGGATGATTCTCAACAGCTGGGTTTCTCTGACGACGGGGAGCCGGCGGGAACGGCAGGTAAACCGATGCTCGCCCAACTAATGGGCAGCGGCGTCGGGGAAATTACCGCTGTGGTGGTGCGCTACTACGGCGGCATATTGCTTGGCACCGGTGGGTTAGTGAAAGCGTATGGCGGCGGTGTGAATCAGGCGCTGCGCCAGCTAACGACCCAACGCAAGACGCCATTAACCGAATATACTTTGCAATGTGAATATAGTCAGTTAACCGGCATTGAAGCGTTGCTGGGGCAGTGTGATGGCAAAATTATCAACAGTGATTATCAGGCATTCGTTTTGCTGCGGGTGGCGCTTCCGGCAGCGAAAGTGGCTGAATTTTCCGCAAAGCTGGCGGATTTTAGCCGTGGTTCATTGCAATTGTTAGCGATTGAAGAATAATCCCCACTTCGTTTTGCAGAACTAAGGAAGCGGCAGAGATGCATTTTCGCGCCATTACCCGAATCGTTGGACTACTGGTCATCTTATTTTCAGGGACGATGATTATTCCCGGGCTGGTAGCACTCATCTACCGGGATGGAGCGGGCCGCGCTTTTACCCAGACCTTTTTTGTCGCCCTCGCCATTGGCTCTATGCTGTGGTGGCCGAACC
Organism: Escherichia sp. E3659; assembly: GCF_005781135.1. Classification (NCBI taxonomy): domain Bacteria; kingdom Pseudomonadati; phylum Pseudomonadota; class Gammaproteobacteria; order Enterobacterales; family Enterobacteriaceae; genus Escherichia; species Escherichia sp. E3659. Next base: position 92,007 of record NZ_VATQ01000021.1, read on the forward strand.
GTAAAGAGAAGGGCGAACTGAAATCCCGTGAAGGGTTTCTGATCGTGGTGCTGTTCTGGACCGTGCTGGGTAGCGTCGGTGCGCTCCCTTTTATCTTCTCGGAAAGCCCGAACCTCACGATTACCGATGCGTTTTTTGAATCTTTCTCCGGCCTGACCACCACGGGGGCCACTACGCTGGTGGGGCTGGATTCACTCCCTCATGCCATCCTCTTTTATCGCCAGATGCTGCAATGGTTTGGCGGGATGGGGATCATCGTGTTGGCGGTTGCGATACTGCCTATCCTCGGCGTGGGTGGGATGCAGCTCTATCGCGCGGAAATGCCCGGCCCACTGAAAGATAACAAAATGCGCCCGCGAATTGCGGAAACGGCGAAAACCCTGTGGTTGATTTATGTCTTGTTGACCGTCGCCTGTGCACTGGCGCTGTGGTTTGCTGGAATGGATGCCTTTGATGCCATCGGTCATAGCTTTGCGACCATCGCTATTGGCGGCTTCTCGACTCATGATGCCAGCGTTGGCTATTTCGATAGCCCGACCATTAACACCATCATTGCTATCTTCCTGCTGATCTCCGGCTGTAACTACGGTCTGCACTTTTCGCTGTTAAGTGGGCGTAGTCTGAAGGTTTATTGGCGCGATCCGGAATTTCGCATGTTTATCGGCGTACAGTTTACGCTGGTGGTTATTTGTACCCTCGTGCTGTGGTTTCATAATGTCTACAGTTCAGCGCTGATGACAATTAACCAGGCGTTTTTCCAGGTGGTGTCGATGGCGACAACCGCCGGGTTTACGACTGACAGCATTGCCCGCTGGCCGCTCTTTTTGCCGGTACTGCTTTTATGTTCAGCTTTTATCGGCGGTTGCGCCGGGTCAACGGGCGGTGGCCTGAAAGTGATCCGCATCCTGCTGCTGTTTAAGCAGGGGAACCGTGAGCTGAAACGACTGGTGCATCCGAACGCCGTCTACAGCATTAAGCTGGGGAACCGTGCACTGCCGGAACGTATCCTCGAAGCCGTTTGGGGATTTTTCTCCGCCTATGCATTAGTGTTTATTGTCAGTATGCTGGCGATAATCGCCACGGGCGTGGATGACTTTTCTGCCTTTGCCTCGGTTGTTGCGACATTGAATAACCTGGGGCCTGGGCTTGGCGTGGTTGCTGATAACTTTACCAGCATGAACCCGGTGGCTAAATGGATCCTGATTGCCAACATGCTGTTTGGTCGTCTTGAGGTCTTTACATTGCTGGTGCTCTTTACCCCGACTTTCTGGCGTGAATGATGGAGTAATACGTGAAAACATTAATTCTTTTCTCAACAAGGGACGGACAAACGCGCGAGATTGCCTCCTACCTGGCTTCGGAACTGAAAGAACTGGGGATCCAGGCGGATGTCGCTAATGTGCACCGCATTGAAGAACCACAGTGGGAAAACTACGATCGCGTGGTGATTGGCGCTTCTATTCGCTACGGTCATTACCATTCTGCGTTCCAGGCATTTGTCAAAAAGCATGCCACCCGGCTGAACTCAATGCCGAGCGCCTTTTACTCCGTCAACCTGGTGGCACGCAAGCCGGAGAAGCGGACTGTGCAGACCAACAGCTACGCACGAAAGTTTCTGATGAACTCACAATGGCGCCCCGATCGCTGTGCCGTTATTGCTGGGGCGCTGCGTTATCCACGCTATCGTTGGTACGACCGCTTTATGATCAAGCTGATTATGAAGATGTCAGGCGGAGAAACAGATACGCGCAAAGAGGTTGTCTATACCGATTGGGAGCAGGTCGCGAATTTTGCCCGAGAAATAGCTCAATTAACCAACAGATCGGCGTCGAAATAAGCATAAAGAATAAAAAACGCGCATTCGGAAAATTATTTTAAATTTCCTCTTGTCAGCTCAGAATAACTCCCTATAATGCGCCACCACTGACACGGAACAACGGCAAACGCGCCGCCGGGTCAGCGGGATTCTCCTGAGAATTCCGGCAGAGAAAAGCAAAAAAATGCTTGACTCTGTAGCGGGAAAGCGTATTATGCAC
>NZ_VATQ01000022.1:0-63824 GCF_005781135.1 Escherichia sp. E3659
ACCACCAGCACCGATGCCATTAATGGTTCACAACTTCAGAGTACCGCAAGCACCATTATGTCCTATTTGGGCGGCGACGCGGCAATGAGTGATGCCGGCGTATTTACCGGCCCTAAATATAATATTGGCGGCAATGAATACACCAATGTTGGCGCAGCCCTTACCGCTCTGGATAATGACGCCCTGCTGTGGGATGCAACCGCTAATTCAAATAATGGTGCATTCAGCGCAGGACATGGAAAAGATAACACGCCGAGCATCATTACCAACGTCGCTGATGGTCTGATTGATGATGACAGCTCCGACGCCATTAACGGCTCTCAGCTGAAAACCACTAACGATGCCGTAGCAGCCAACACCACCAATATCGCCACTAACACCACCGATATCACCAACCTGACTGACGCTGTTGACAGTCTCGGTGATGACGCTCTGCTGTGGGATGCAACCGCTAATTCAAATGCTGGTGCATTCAGTGCTGCACACGGAAAACTCAAAACCGCCAGCAAAATTACCAACGTTGCAAATGGTGACATCTTAGCCAACAGTTCTGATGCTATTAATGGCTCACAGCTTTATAGTTTAGCCGATTCCTTCACGACCTATCTCGGCGGTGGTGCCGATATCAGCGATACAGGTGTTCTCACAGGCCCGACCTACACTATCGGTTCGACGGAATACAACAACGTCGGTGATGCCCTGAACGCGATTAACACATCGTTCAGCAATTCACTTGGTGATGCCCTGCTGTGGGATTCTAAAGCGGAAAAATTCAGCGCCATGCATGGCGGCACAACCAGCGTGATCACTAACGTTTCTGACGGTGAAATCTCTGCGAAGAGCAGCGATGCTGTAAATGGCTCGCAACTCTATGACACCAGCAAGTACATTGCTGATGCCCTGGGGGGTGACGCAGAGGTAAATACAGACGGCACAATCACTGCGCCGACGTACACCATTGCTAATGCTGATTACAATAATGTCGGTGATGCCCTGAACGCAATCGACACCACTCTCGATGATGCTCTGCTGTGGGATGCCACAGCCAATGACGGCAAAGGTGCATTCAGTGCTGGTCATGGGAAAGATAACACCGCCAGCAAGATCACTAATGTTGCAGCCGGTACAGTCTCCGCTACCAGCAGCGATGCTATTAACGGCTCACAACTGTATACCACCAACAAGTACATCGCTGATGCGCTGGGTGGTGATGCAGAAGTTAACGCTGACGGCACCATCACTGCGCCAAGTTACACCATTGCGAATGCCGAGTACAACAACGTCGGTGACGCCCTGGATGCGCTCGATGATAATGCTCTGCTGTGGGATGCAACGGCCAATGACGGCAAAGGTGCCTACAACGCCAGCCATGACGGCAAGGCCAGCATCATCACAAACGTTGCTGATGGTAACATTGGCGAAGGCAGCACCGATGCGGTTAATGGTTCTCAGTTGAATGCCACCAATATGATGATCCAGAACATTGCTGGTAACACCAGTGAAACCTATATCGAAGAAAACGGTGCGGGCATTAACTATGTGCGTACTAACGACGACGGCTTAGCGTTCAACGATGCCAGCGCACAGGGTGTTGGCGCTACAGCAGTGGGTTATAACTCTGTCGCCAAAGGCGATAGCAGCGTAGCCATGGGTTATAACTCTGTTGCCTCTAATGCCAGCAGCGTAGCCATTGGTTATAACTCTGTTGCCTCTAATGCCAGCAGCGTAGCCATTGGTCAGGACAGCAGCAGTACTGTTGACACGGGTATCGCCCTGGGTAGCAGTTCTGTCTCCAGCCGCGTAATAGTTAAAGGTTCTCGTGACACCAGCGTGTCGAAAGACGGTGTTGTGATTGGTTATGACACCACGGACGGTGAACTGCTCGGCGCATTGTCGATTGGTGATGACGGTAAATATCGTCAAATCATCAACGTCGCCGATGGTTCCGAAGCCCATGACGCCGTTACGGTTCGCCAGTTGCAGAATGCCATTGGTGCAGTCGCTACCACGCCGACTAAATACTTCCACGCTAATTCAACGGAAGAAGATTCACTGGCAGTAGGTGAAGACTCGCTGGCAATGGGCGCGAAAACTATCGTTAATGGTAATGCGGGTATTGGTATCGGCCTGAACACTCTGGTTCTGGCTGATGCAATCAACGGTATTGCTATCGGTAGCAACGCGAGTGCAAACCATGCAAACAGTATTGCGATGGGTAACGGTTCCCAGACCACCCGTGGAGCACAGACTGGCTACACCGCCTACAACATGGACGCACCGCAGAACTCTGTGGGTGAGTTCTCTGTCGGCAGTGAAGACGGTCAACGCCAGATCACCAACGTCGCAGCAGGTTCGGCTGATACTGATGCGGTTAACGTGGGTCAGTTGAAAGTAACGGACGCGCAGGTTTCCCAGAATACCCAGAGCATTACTAACCTGAACAATCAGGTCACTAATCTGGATACTCGCGTTACTAATATCGAAAACGGTATTGGCGACATCGTGACCACCGGTAGCACCAAGTACTTCAAGACCAATACCGATGGCGTCGATGCTAACGCGCAGGGTAAAGATAGCGTCGCAATTGGCTCTGGTTCCATTGCTGCCGCTGACAACAGCGTCGCTCTGGGTACAGGCTCCGTGGCAAACGAGGAAAATACGATTTCCGTAGGTTCTTCCACTAATCAACGCCGTATTACTAACGTTGCCGCAGGTAAAAACGCGACTGACGCGGTTAACGTTGCGCAGTTGAAGTCTTCTGAAGCAGGCGGTGTGCGTTACGACACCAAAGCTGATGGCTCTATCGACTACAGCAACATCACCCTCGGTGGTGGCAACGGCGGTACGACTCGCATCAGCAACGTTTCCGCTGGCGTGAACAACAACGACGCGGTGAACTACGCGCAGTTGAAGCAAAGCGTGCAGGAAACGAAGCAATACACCGATCAGCGCATGGTTGAGATGGATAACAAACTGTCCAAAACCGAAAGCAAGCTGAGTGGTGGTATCGCTTCTGCAATGGCGATGACCGGTCTGCCGCAGGCTTACACTCCAGGTGCCAGCATGGCCTCTATTGGTGGCGGTACTTACAACGGTGAATCAGCTGTTGCTTTAGGTGTGTCGATGGTTAGCGCCAATGGTCGTTGGGTCTACAAATTACAAGGTAGTACCAATAGCCAGGGTGAATACTCCGCCGCACTCGGTGCCGGTATCCAGTGGTAATCATCCATTAACGAATGGGTAAACGCCAAATTGCCTGATGCGTTACGCGCATCAGGCAAGATAAGGCGCACCGGGTCAACAATCTAAGGGCAATTCTCTGATGAGGATTGCCCTTTTCTTTACCAGACATCTCCCTTCACCAAAAAATTGGCCCTACCAATTCTTCGCTTATCTGAACTCTGGTTCACAGTTCCCCAATTAAAACTCACATTAACATTGCCAATTAATAACATTTAATTAACTATTCATTGTCATTATCCCTACACTACAAAATTGGCAGTGCCACTTTTACACAACGTGTGACAAGGAGATGAGCAACAGACTCATTACACGATGTGCGTGGACTCCAGGAGACCTGCAATGAATCTCTGGCAACAAAACTACGATCCCGCTGGGAATATCTGGCTTTCCAGCCTGATAGCATCGCTTCCCATCCTGTTTTTCTTCTTTGCGCTGATTAAGCTCAAACTCAAAGGTTATGTCGCCGCCTCGTGGACAGTCGCTATCGCTCTGACCGTCGCGCTATTGTTCTACAAAATGCCGGTTGCCAATGCGCTGGCCTCGGTGGTTTATGGCTTCTTCTATGGTTTGTGGCCCATCGCGTGGATCATTATTGCGGCGGTGTTCGTCTATAAGATCTCGGTGAAAACCGGGCAATTTGACATCATCCGCTCGTCTATTCTCTCAATAACCCCAGACCAGCGTCTGCAAATGCTGATCGTCGGTTTCTGTTTCGGCGCATTTCTCGAAGGGGCTGCGGGTTTCGGCGCACCAGTGGCAATTACCGCCGCATTGCTGGTCGGCCTGGGCTTTAAACCGCTGTACGCCGCCGGACTGTGCCTGATTGTTAACACCGCGCCAGTGGCATTTGGTGCGATGGGCATTCCAATTCTGGTTGCCGGACAGGTGACGGGCATCGACAGCTTTGAAATTGGTCAGATGGTGGGTCGTCAGCTACCGTTTATGACCATTATCGTCCTGTTCTGGATCATGGCGATTATGGACGGCTGGCGCGGTATTAAAGAGACGTGGCCTGCGGTCGTGGTTGCAGGTGGTTCATTTGCCATCGCACAGTATCTCAGCTCCAACTTCATTGGGCCGGAACTGCCGGACATTATCTCTTCGCTGGTATCGCTGCTCTGCCTGACACTGTTCCTCAAACGCTGGCAGCCAGTGCGCGTATTCCGTTTCGGCGATCTGGGTGCATCGCAGGTTGATATGACGCTGGCTCACACAGGTTACACGGCGGGTCAGGTGCTGCGAGCCTGGACACCGTTCCTGTTCCTGACCGCCACCGTAACACTGTGGAGTATCCCGCCGTTTAAAGCCCTGTTCGCATCGGGTGGCGCGCTGTATGAGTGGGTGATCAATATTCCGGTGCCGTATCTCGATAAACTGGTTGCACGTATGCCGCCGGTGGTCAGCGAAGCTACAGCCTATGCCGCCGTGTTTAAGTTTGACTGGTTCTCTGCCACCGGCACCGCCATTCTGTTTGCTGCGCTGCTCTCGGTTGTCTGGCTGAAGATGAAACCGTCTGACGCTCTCAGCACCTTCGGCAGCACGCTGAAAGAACTGGCACTGCCCATCTACTCCATCGGTATGGTGCTGGCGTTCGCCTTTATCTCGAACTATTCCGGACTGTCATCAACACTGGCGCTGGCACTGGCGCACACCGGTCATGCATTCACCTTCTTCTCGCCGTTCCTCGGCTGGCTGGGGGTATTCCTGACCGGGTCGGATACGTCATCTAACGCTCTGTTTGCCGCTCTGCAAGCCACGGCCGCACAACAAATTGGCGTCTCTGACCTGTTGCTGGTTGCCGCCAATACCACCGGCGGTGTTACCGGGAAGATGATCTCCCCGCAATCCATCGCCATCGCCTGTGCGGCGGTAGGTCTGGTAGGCAAAGAGTCAGATCTGTTCCGCTTTACTGTCAAACACAGCCTGATATTCACCTGTATGGTCGGCGTGATCACCACGCTTCAGGCTTACGTCTTAACGTGGATGATTCCTTAATGATTGCTACACCCAGACGCCTGTCAGACGAAGTTGCCTCCCGTGTGCGGGCGCTGATTGATGAAAAACAACTGGAGGCGGGCATGAAGTTGCCCGCTGAACGCCAACTGGCGATGCAACTCGGCGTGTCGCGTAATTCACTGCGCGAAGCGCTGGCAAAACTGGTGAGCGAAGGCGTACTTCTTAGTCGTCGCGGTGGTGGCACATTTGTACGCTGGCGTCATGACGCGTGGTCGGAGCAAAACATCGTCCAGCCGCTGAAAACGCTGATGGCCGATGATCCGGATTACAGTTTCGATATTCTGGAAGCCCGCTACGCCATTGAAGCCAGCACCGCATGGCATGCAGCAATGCGTGCCACGCCTGGCGACAAAGAAAAGATTCAGCTTTGTTTTGAAGCAACGCTCAGCGAAGACCCGGACCTCGCTTCGCAAGCGGACGTTCGTTTTCATCTGGCGATTGCCGAAGCCTCGCATAACATCGTGCTGCTACAAACCATGCGTGGTTTCTTTGATGTTCTGCAATCCTCGGTGATGCAAAGCCGTCAACGGATGTATCTCGTGCCGCCCGTTTTTTCACAACTGACCGAGCAGCATCAGGCGGTCATTGACGCCATTTTTACCGGGGATGCCGACGGTGCGCGTAAAGCGATGATGGCGCATCTCAGTTTTGTCCACAGCACCATGAAAAGATTCGATGAAGATCAGGCGCGCCGTGCACGTATTACCCGCCTGCCCGGTGAGCATAATGAGCATTCGAGGGAGAAAAACGCATGATTATTTCTGCAGCCAGCGATTATCGCGCCGCAGCACAACGCATTCTGCCGCCGTTCCTGTTCCACTATATGGATGGCGGCGCATATTCTGAATATACCCTGCGTCGTAACATGGAAGATTTATCAGAAGTGGCGCTGCGCCAGCGTATTCTGAAAAACATGTCCGACTTAAGTCTGGAAACGACATTGTTTAATGAGAAATTGTCGATGCCAGTAGCGCTGGCTCCAGTGGGCTTGTGCGGCATGTATGCGCGACGCGGCGAAGTTCAGGCTGCAAAAGCGGCGGATGCGCATGGCATTCCGTTTACTCTCTCAACGGTTTCCGTTTGCCCGATTGAGGAAGTCGCACCCGCCATCAAGCGCCCAATGTGGTTCCAGCTTTACGTACTGCGCGATCGCGGTTTTATGCGTAACGCACTGGAGCGAGCAAAAGCAGCGGGTTGTTCGACACTGGTTTTCACCGTGGATATGCCAACACCGGGCGCACGTTACCGTGATGCGCACTCGGGTATGAGTGGCCCAAATGCGGCAATGCGCCGCTACTTGCAGGCGGTGACGCATCCACAATGGGCGTGGGATGTGGGCCTGAATGGTCGTCCGCATGATTTAGGTAATATCTCGGCTTATCTCGGCAAACCGACCGGACTGGAAGATTACATCGGCTGGCTGGGGAATAACTTCGATCCGTCCATCTCATGGAAAGACCTTGAGTGGATCCGCGATTTCTGGGATGGCCCGATGGTGATCAAAGGGATCCTCGACCCAGAAGATGCGCGTGATGCGGTACGTTTTGGCGCTGACGGGATTGTAGTTTCTAACCACGGCGGTCGTCAGTTAGATGGCGTGCTCTCTTCTGCCCGCGCACTGCCTGCCATTGCGGATGCGGTGAAAGGTGATATCGCCATTCTGGCAGATAGCGGCATTCGTAACGGGCTTGATGTCGTGCGTATGATTGCGCTCGGTGCCGACACCGTACTGCTGGGTCGTGCTTTCCTGTATGCGCTGGCAACGGCGGGCCAGGCGGGCGTGGCTAACCTGCTGAATCTGATTGAGAAAGAGATGAAAGTGGCGATGACGCTGACGGGCGCGAAATCGATCAGTGAAATTACGCAAGATTCGTTGGTGCAGGGGCTGGGTAAAGAATTGCCTGCGGCGCTGGCTCCGATGGCGAAAGGGAATGCGGCATAGTCGGGGGGGAGGGGAAAAGGCCGCACGGCTCACCAATTTTCTGCTATCCTGCCCCCGCACTAAGGGGGCAGTATGCTAAACATCGTACTTTACGAACCAGAAATTCCGCCAAATACTGGCAACATCATCCGTCTTTGCGCTAATACCGGCTTTCGTCTGCATATCATCGAACCAATGGGATTTGCCTGGGACGATAAGCGCTTGCGCCGCGCGGGGCTGGACTATCACGAGTTTACCGCTGTTACGCGTCATCATGACTACAGCGCGTTCCTCGAAGCAGAAAATCCCCAGCGCCTGTTTGCCCTCACTACAAAAGGTACGCCCGCACATAGCGCCGTAAGCTATCAGGATGGCGACTATCTGATGTTCGGCCCGGAAACACGCGGCCTGCCGGCAAGCATTCTTGATGCCCTACCCGCTGAACAAAAAATTCGGATTCCAATGGTGCCGGACAGCCGCAGCATGAACCTGTCCAATGCGGTTTCGGTAGTGGTGTATGAAGCCTGGCGGCAGCTGGGGTATCCGGGAGCGGTGTTGAGAGATTAGTTACTGTAGGCCGGATAGATGATTACATCGCATCCGGCACGATCACAGAACGTCAGATCCCATCCCCATACTCAAACGTATGGTTAATACCGTTGAAATGCTGGTCCATATCCATTGATGGCTTATCGCTGTCTGGTTTACCGACAATGCGTGCCGGAACGCCAGCGGCGGTAGTATGCGGCGGCACTGGTTGCAGCACCACGGAACCTGCGCCAATCTTCGCGCCGCGCCCAACTTCAATATTGCCGAGAATTTTCGCGCCCGCGCCAATCATCACGCCTTCACGAATTTTCGGGTGACGGTCACCGCTGGTTTTCCCAGTACCGCCAAGGGTGACGGATTGCAGAATCGACACGTCGTTTTCAATCACCGCCGTTTCACCAACGACAATGCCCGTCGCATGGTCGAGCATAATGCCACGGCCAATTTTTGCTGCCGGGTGAATATCGACCTGGAACGTCACAGAAACCTGGTTTTGCAGAAAAATAGCCAGTGCGCGACGGCCCTGATTCCACAACCAGTGACCGATGCGATAAGCCTGCAAGGCATGAAAACCTTTCAGGTATAACAACGGCGTTGAGTATTTATCCACCGCCGGGTCGCGGGTACGCACCGCCTGAATATCACAGGCCGCAGAGGCGATCATTTCCGGGTCGGCGGCGTAGGCTTCTTCCACCACTTCGCGGATAGCAATGGCAGGCATGATTGGCGATGACAGCTTGTTCGCCAGCATGTAGCTCAGGGCACTGCCAAGGTTTTCGTGCTTGAGTAGCGTCGCGTGGTAAAAACTGGCCAGCATTGGCTCACAGTCCGCCAGCGTTCTGGCTTCAGCTTTAATATTGTTCCAGACAATTTCCAGTTCTTCACACGACATTGCTTACTCCACACGATGAGATAATGACCGGCCCGTTCTGCGCGGGCCGGGTCATAGCGGTAACAAAGGTTCCCTGGGTTTAGTGGCTGCTGCGCTCGTCCTTGCGTGCACGACCTAGTAAAGTCAATGCTGCCTCGCGCGCGTTTTTTCCGCAATATAATACTTGATAAATTTCCTCGGTTATTGGCATTTCAACGCCGAAACGATGCGCCAACTCGCGGACTTCTTTCGTATTGCGGTAGCCTTCCACCACCTGACCAATCTTCTCCTGCGCGCTTTGTACATCCATGCCCTGACCGAGCATCATGCCAAAACGGCGGTTACGCGACTGGTTGTCGGTACAGGTAAGCACCAGATCGCCCAGCCCCGCCATGCCCATAAAGGTGGCAGGATCGGCACCCAGCGCCGCGCCAAGACGCGACATCTCAGCCAGACCACGGGTAATTAGCGCCGTTCGTGCATTCGCGCCAAAACCGATACCGTCGGACATCCCCGCACCAATGGCAATGACGTTTTTCACCGCGCCGCCAAGCTGCACGCCAATGAAATCCGGATTGCTGTAAACGCGGAAACTTTTGCCACAGTGCAGCAACTGCTGGAGATCATCGGCGAAGGTCTGGTCGGTAGAGGCCAGCGAAATAGCCGTCGGTAAACCTGCCGCCAGTTCTTTCGCAAATGTTGGGCCAGAGATAACCGCTAGCGGAATTTGATCGCCTAACGCCTCACGCGCCACGTCCTGTAACAGACGCCCGGTTTCCGCTTCCAGACCTTTAGTCGCCCACACCAGACGCGCATCAGAACGCATCAGCGGTTTAATCTGGCGCAGCACTTCACCAAAGACATGGCTGGGTACGACGACAAGAATATTACGGCTGGCTGCCAGCGCGGTGGCGAGATCGCTTTCAAGATGGAGCGTATCGGGAAAAGGCACATCGGGGAGAAACGCGGCGTTACAGCGGTCGCGTTCAAGCGTTGCGATATGTTCAGGGTCATGGCCCCAGAGGACAACCTCGTGGCCATTTCTTGCCAGGGTGATGGCAAGAGCGGTGCCGTACGAGCCGGCACCGATCACAGTCATTGAAGCATTACGTTGGTTCATCAGGCATCCTGATGTTCTTCAGTACCTTCGCCAGCCTGCTGCTGCAAATAGTTCATGAACAGCGCATCGAAGTTAACCGGCGCAAGGTTCAGTTGCGGGAATGTACCGCGGGATACCATGCTGGTGATGCATTCACGAGCATACGGGAACAGAATGTTCGGGCAGTATGCGCCCAGGCAATGTGCCAGCTGGGTGCCTTCGATACCCGCGATGGAGAAAATACCGCCCTGCTGAACTTCACACAGGAACGCAGTTTCTTCGCCCAGGGATGCCGTTACGGTAACACGCAGTACCACTTCGTAAACGTCATCTGCCAGTTGAGAAGATGCCGTATCCAGATCAAGTTTAACTTCTGGCTGCCAATCTTTCTGGAAAACGTGCGGCGCGTTCGGCGCTTCGAAAGAAATATCCTTGGTATAAATACGTTGGATCTGGAAAGTCATTTCGGTGTTGTTTTGTTCTGACATGTGTAGAAAACCCTTAAGTGTTGTCCTTAAATACTGCGCAATGTAATGCCAACGTTCACACGTTATTTCAGCAGGGGATCCAGTCCACCACGTGCATCCAATGCATACAAGTCATCACAGCCGCCAATGTGCTGTGCGTCAATAAAAATCTGGGGAACCGTGGTGCGACCGCTGCGTTTGATCATCTCTTCACGCTTAGCGGCGTTGCCATCGATCGGCAGCTCCTGAAAACTCACGCCCTTGCTGCTCAGCAGTGCTTTTGCACGATGGCAATACGGGCAGGTTTCTTTGGTATAGATTTCAACATTGGCCATAACTTAGCTCCTGTTTTTTACCCTGAAATTTCATGTTGCAGGGCGGCAGCAAAATGGAGTGTCCCCAGAAGCTTATAACAATAAGTCGCTGGGGGCATAATTGCAGCTAACGGCCTGCATCATGAAAGACGACAGGTAAATTATTTGCCGCGCACCAGAGGCAAGTTTTCGCCAGCCCAGCCAGCGACGCCGTCTTTCAGCACGAATACTTGCGCAAAACCAGCTTTCGTCAGCGCGTTTGCAGGCTCCTGGCACTGCATGCCAGAACCGTCTACCACGATAACCGGTTTGTCTTTGTGCTTCTCAAGCTCACCAACATTGTTGGCTTTGATTTCGCTCGGCAACAGATTGATAGAACCTGCGATATGGCCTTTACGGAAGTCATCACGCTGACGTAAATCCACAACCACAGCGTCTTCTTTGTTGATCAGACGCGTAGCTTCACCACGAGTAATCACCTTCACTTTCGAGGTCAGGCTCTTAAACGTAGTGACAAGAACCGCCACCAGTAACGCGATCCAGGCGATACTCAGTATGGGATGACGGCCAACAAATTGCATAATTTCTTGCATGGGGGGTAACAACTCCCGACGTAGTGATTAAAAAAACCAGGAAAGGAGTATACCTGCGCAGTGCGGCAAATACAGCCAGCGCGTTAACTGGAATGCAATTTTGCGGGGCGCGACGAAAAAAAATCGCAATTCTGGCATCGGCTTGCCGCGAGCGGTCGTATATTTTGATCTTCAGAGGCTATTTTATCGATTCAGCTGTAGTAAAATTACGCAAATTTTGACTCTTGAGTATGAGGTTGTCGCAATGTCGGTTTCTAAAAAACCTATGGTACTGGTGATTCTGGATGGCTATGGCTATCGCGAAGAACAGCAGGATAACGCCATTTTTAGTGCTAAAACCCCGGTAATGGATGCACTGTGGGCCAATCGTCCGCATACCCTGATCGACGCTTCCGGTCTGGAAGTCGGTCTGCCTGACCGTCAGATGGGTAACTCCGAAGTAGGCCACGTTAACCTGGGTGCCGGCCGCATCGTGTATCAGGACCTGACTCGTCTGGACGTTGAAATCAAAGATCGCGCTTTCTTTGCTAATCCAGTACTGACTGGTGCGGTAGATAAAGCGAAAAACGCAGGCAAAGCAGTACACATTATGGGTCTGCTCTCCGCAGGCGGCGTACACAGCCACGAAGATCACATCATGGCGATGGTAGAACTGGCAGCTGAACGCGGTGCAGAAAAAATCTATCTGCACGCATTCCTTGACGGTCGCGACACTCCGCCGCGCAGTGCTGAATCTTCGCTGAAAAAATTCGAAGAGAAATTTGCCGCGCTGGGTAAAGGCCGCGTAGCGTCCATCATTGGTCGTTACTACGCTATGGACCGCGACAACCGTTGGGATCGCGTTGAAAAAGCCTATGACCTGCTGACTCTGGCGCAGGGTGAGTTCCAGGCCGATACTGCCGTTGCTGGTTTGCAGGCTGCTTATGCTCGCGACGAAAACGACGAATTCGTGAAAGCGACCGTTATCCGTGCGGAAGGCCAGCCAGACGCGGCAATGGAAGACGGCGACGCGCTGATTTTCATGAACTTCCGTGCTGACCGTGCGCGTGAAATCACTCGTGCATTCGTGAACGCTGATTTTGACGGCTTCGCGCGTAAGAAAGTGGTTAACGTCGATTTCGTGATGCTGACCGAATACGCCGCTGACATCAAAACCGCAGTGGCTTACCCACCGGCTTCCCTGGTTAACACCTTCGGCGAGTGGATGGCGAAAAACGACAAAACTCAGCTGCGTATTTCCGAAACTGAAAAATATGCTCACGTCACTTTCTTCTTTAACGGTGGTGTAGAAGAGTCGTTCAAAGGCGAAGACCGCATTCTGATCAACTCGCCGAAAGTCGCTACCTACGACCTGCAGCCGGAAATGAGCTCCGCAGAGCTGACCGAAAAACTGGTTGCGGCAATCAAGAGCGGCAAATACGACACCATTATCTGTAACTATCCGAACGGCGACATGGTAGGTCACACCGGGGTGATGGAAGCGGCGGTTAAAGCGGTAGAAGCGCTGGATCACTGTGTTGAAGAAGTGACAAAAGCCGTTGAGTCCGTGGGTGGACAACTGCTGATCACCGCTGACCACGGTAACGCTGAACAGATGCGCGATCCGGCAACGGGTCAGGCACACACGGCACACACCAACCTGCCAGTTCCGCTGATTTACGTTGGTGATAAGAACGTGAAAGCGGTTGAAGGCGGTAAACTTTCTGACATCGCACCGACCATGTTGTCGCTGATGGGGATGGAAATCCCGCAAGAGATGACTGGTAAGCCGCTGTTCATCGTGGAATAATCCCTCCCCATGAGGGGAAAGGCGATTAATACCATGACACGGGCCACGAAACCGCGCAGGTTTGCAGTCAGGCCCATCATTTACGCCAGCGTTCTTAGCGCTGGCGTATTGTTGTGCACGTTTTCCGCCCACGCGGATGACCGCGACCAACTCAAGTCTATTCAGGCCGATATCGCCGCGAAAGAGCGCGCGGTACGCCAACAGCAGCAACAACGCTCAAGCCTGCTTGCTCAGCTGAAAAAGCAGGAAGAGGCGATCTCCGAAGCCACCCGCAAGCTGCGC
Source organism: Escherichia sp. E3659 (assembly GCF_005781135.1). NCBI lineage: Bacteria > Pseudomonadati > Pseudomonadota > Gammaproteobacteria > Enterobacterales > Enterobacteriaceae > Escherichia > Escherichia sp. E3659. Next base: position 13,145 of record NZ_VATQ01000022.1, read on the forward strand.
GAAACGCAAAACACGCTCAATCAACTGAATAAACAGATTGATGAGATGAACGCGTCGATTGCCAAACTGGAGCAGCAAAAAGCCGCCCAGGAACGCAGCCTCGCCGCGCAACTGGATGCCGCGTTTCGTCAGGGTGAACATACCGGTATTCAGCTGATTCTCAGCGGTGAAGAAAGCCAGCGCGGTCAACGATTGCAGGCTTACTTCGGCTATCTCAACCAGGCGCGACAAGAAACCATCGCCCAGTTGAAGCAAACGCGTGAAGAAGTCTCCATGCAGCGTGCTGAACTGGAAGAGAAACAAAGCGAACAACAAACGCTGTTATATGAGCAACGCGCCCAACAGGCGAAACTGACTCAGGCGCTGAACGAGCGTAAAAAGACGCTGGCGGGGCTGGAATCTTCCATCCAGCAAGGTCAGCAGCAGCTAAGTGAACTGCGTGCCAACGAATCCCGTCTGCGTAACAGCATTGCCCGTGCAGAAGCGGCAGCGAAAGCGCGTGCTGAACGTGAAGCGCGCGAAGCCCAGGCGGTTCGCGACCGTCAGAAAGAAGCGACGCGTAAAGGCACCACCTACAAACCGACTGAAAGCGAAAAATCGCTGATGTCCCGTACCGGTGGTCTGGGCGCGCCGCGCGGTCAGGCATTCTGGCCGGTTCGCGGGCCAACGCTGCATCGCTATGGCGAACAGCTACAAGGCGAACTGCGTTGGAAAGGGATGGTTATCGGTGCTTCTGAAGGTACTGAAGTTAAAGCGATTGCCGACGGTCGGGTGATTCTGGCCGACTGGCTGCAAGGCTACGGTCTGGTGGTGGTGGTTGAGCACGGTAAAGGCGACATGAGTCTTTACGGCTATAATCAGAGCGCACTGGTGAGCGTTGGTTCGCAGGTTCGCGCGGGCCAGCCAATTGCACTGGTGGGCAGCAGTGGTGGTCAGGGTCGGCCTTCACTCTATTTCGAAATTCGCCGCCAGGGTCAGGCGGTCAATCCACAGCCGTGGTTGGGAAGATAAGTTTTGTTTCCATTTCGTCGTAACGTTCTTGCATTTGCCGCGCTGTTGGCGCTCTCCTCCCCCGTAATTGCTGGCAAACTAGCCATCGTCATTGATGATTTTGGGTATCGCCCGCACAACGAAAACCAGGTGCTGGCAATGCCCTCCGCTATCTCCGTTGCGGTATTACCCGACTCACCGCACGCCAGAGAGATGGCGACCAAAGCGCATAACAGCGGTCACGAAGTGTTGATCCATCTGCCAATGGCACCGTTGAGTAAACAGCCGCTGGAGAAAAACACGCTGCGCCCGGAGATGAGCAGCGACGAAATTGAGCGCATTATTCGTAGTGCGGTCAATAACGTGCCCTATGCCGTGGGGATCAACAACCACATGGGCAGCAAAATGACCTCTAACCTGTTTGGTATGCAGAAAGTGATGCAGGCGCTGGCGCGTTACAATCTTTACTTCCTCGACAGCGTAACCATCGGTAATACCCAGGCGATGCGCGCCGCACAAGGCACTGGCGTGAAGGTTATTAAACGGAAGGTGTTCCTCGACGATTCGCAAAATGAAGCGGATATTCGTGTACAGTTTAATCGTGCAATTGACCTGGCGCGTCGCAACGGTTCGACCATCGCCATTGGTCATCCACATCCCTCAACGGTACGCGTATTGCAACAAATGGTTTATAACCTGCCGCCAGACATTACGCTGGTGAAAGCCAGCAGCTTGCTGAATGAACCACAGGTCGATACATCTACACCGCCGAAAAATACTGTGCCCGACGCACCGCGTAATCCGTTCCGTGGCGTGAAGCTGTGTAAACCGAAAAAACCGCTGGAGCCAGTTTATGCGAATCGCTTCTTTGAAGTATTAAGCGAAAGCATCAGCCAGAGCACGCTGATCGTTTACTTTCAACATCAGTGGCAAGGCTGGGGCAAACAGCCCGAAGCGGCGAAGTTTAACGCTAGCGCAAATTAAAGGCGCTACGCGTAATGCGATGGTGCGATCGTGTTTTGTCGCGCCATTGCCATAAGCGGAAAGACCACAGTAATGCCTGATAACCCACCTTTACGCTGCGGACATTAGTAATCAGGCGCTTATACATGCCGGAAGTAAATATCTCAGCAATCATCCGTTGGCGGATAATAATATCCGGCTCTTTGCGCACCGCATGGCAAACACGCAATGCTTCGTAAGTTATTTGCTGATGAAATTCCGGATAAATTGTAATTTTGTCGACATAATTTCGATTTAATTTCTCCAGCAGGCGGGTAATCTTAATATAGTGACGTTGATAATTAAGGTTTTTATTCCCTTGTCTATTCAACCGACTCACTGACGTATTATGCAGATAATATTTATATAACGATTGCTCGGTATATCGCGCACGCAGCGCGTTAAACATAAATTCTGTTGTCCAGACAATATCCTGATGATGTAATCCGGCAATAAATTTAATGTTATTTTTTACAATAACATCGCGGCGATAAACGCCCATCCAGACAACGTGAGTCCAGCGGCGAGAAGAAAGTCCCATCCGCAGCCAGTCCGGGCCGGTTAATACGCCGGTTGAGCGTATGCGATCGGTGGGAATGGATTGCCAGGTTTCCCCCGTTTCACGAAAACACCAGTCAGCGTTGCACTGCGCCACGTCGAGATCGTCCTCTAACGCCATAGTCATCAGCGTTTCATACATGGTGGGATAGACTTCATCATCAGCATCGACAAAAGCAACATATTTGCCCGTCGCTGCCTCGATCCCGCGATTACGCGCCACCGATGCGCCAGCATTCGCCTGATGCAGCAAGCGAACATGTGGATGTTTTTCTGCGTAATGCTTTGCTATTTCAACAGAATTATCCGTTGATCCATCGTTAATAATAATAATTTCCAGAGCAGTCCAGGTTTGCGCAATTAAAGATTCCATGCAAGCGTTGAAATCATCTCCCGCATTATATAACGGGATAATAACACTTAGTTTATTGGTGCTGTTCATCATAAATTACCGACGACCTCTGAAGTTACCCTAACGTTGTACAGGCTTTGTATTAAGAAACCATTAAGCTTGTGAAATATTATTTTTACGGGTGAGAAAGTAACTTCAGGCTAGAGAGATAATGAAAGCAGCAATATAAGATAACAGCGCAATTACGATATCTTTATTACACTGACAGGATTTTACATATTTAACGGATTATCCTCAGGAGAAAGGGCTGGAATACCAGCCCTTGTTCGTGTTAATCCCAGCTCAGAATAACTTTCCCGGACTGGCCAGAACGCATAGCATCAAAGCCTTTCTGGAAATCGTCGATGGAGAAACGATGGGTAATGATTGGCGAGAGATCCAGACCAGACTGAATCAGCGCCGCCATCTTGTACCAGGTTTCAAACATCTCACGACCGTAAATACCTTTAATGAACAGGCCTTTAAAGATCACTTTTGTCCAGTCGATAGACATATCAGACGGCGGGATACCCAGCATCGCAATACGCCCCCCGTGATTCATGGTGTCCAGCATCGTGCGAAACGCTGACGGCGCACCAGACATCTCCAGACCAACATCAAAGCCTTCAGTCATGCCCAGCTCGGCCATCACGTCATTGAGGTTTTCTTTGGCGACGTTAACCGCACGAGTGATGCCCATTTTGCGCGCCAGCCCCAGACGGTATTCGTTAACATCAGTGATCACCACGTTGCGTGCACCAACGTGTTTCGCTACCGCCGCGGCCATAATACCAATTGGGCCTGCACCAGAAACCAGAACATCTTCGCCGACCAGATCAAATGATAGCGCCGTATGCACCGCATTTCCGAACGGGTCAAAAATTGCGGCTAAGTCATCGGAGATATTGTCGGGGATTTTGAAGGCGTTGAATGCCGGGATCACCAGATATTCGGCGAAGCAGCCCGGGCGATTAACACCAACGCCTATCGTGTTGCGGCACAAATGGGTACGACCACCACGACAGTTGCGGCAATGACCACAGGTGATATGGCCTTCGCCAGAAACGCGATCGCCGATCTTGAAGCCTTTCACTTCCTGACCGATGCCAACCACCTCACCAACATATTCATGGCCTACAACCATCGGTACTGGGATGGTTTTTTGCGACCACTCATCCCAGTTATAGATGTGAACGTCAGTCCCGCAGATGGCTGTTTTACGGATTTTAATCAGCAGATCGTTATGTCCGAGTTCCGGTTCAGGAACGTCGGTCATCCAGATGCCCTCTTCCGCTTTCAGTTTGGATAACGCTTTCATCTCACATCCTCACTCAGGCGATTACGCCCAGTTGTTTACCAATACGCGTGAACGCTTCTACCGCACGCGTAATTTGCTCAGGAGTATGCGCCGCAGACATCTGAGTACGAATACGCGCCTGACCTTTCGGAACGACCGGATAGAAGAAACCGGTGACGTAAATGCCCTCTTTTTGCAGCTCACGAGCAAATTTCTGCGCCACTACCGCATCGCCAAGCATGACCGGAATAATGGCGTGATCGGCTCCCGCCAGGGTAAAGCCCGCCGCCGACATTTGCTCACGGAACTGACGCGCATTCGCCCACAGACGGTCACGCAGCTCGCTACCCGCTTCAACCATCTCCAGCACTTTGATGGAAGCGGCGACAATCGCTGGTGCCAGCGAGTTGGAGAACAGGTACGGGCGAGAACGCTGGCGCAGCCACTCAACCACCTCTTTGCGCGCCGCGGTATAACCACCAGAAGCCCCGCCCAGTGCTTTACCGAGTGTTCCGGTGATAATATCGACCCGGCCCATCACATCGCAGTATTCATGAGAACCGCGACCGTTCTCACCGACAAAACCGACCGCATGGGAATCATCCACCATCACCAGCGCATCGTATTTATCGGCCAGATCGCAAACCCCTTTCAGGTTGGCAATTACGCCATCCATAGAGAACACGCCATCGGTGGCGATTAACACATGGCGCGCCCCGGATTCACGCGCTTCTTTCAGGCACGCTTCCAGCTCCTGCATATTGTTGTTGGCATAGCGATAGCGTTTGGCTTTACACAGTCGCACGCCGTCAATGATCGAGGCATGGTTCAGAGCATCGGAGATAATGGCGTCTTCCGCGCCCAGCAACGTTTCAAACAGACCGCCGTTGGCATCAAAGCAGGAAGAGTAGAGAATCGCATCTTCCATCCCCAGGAAGGCCGCCAGTTTTTGTTCAAGCTCTTTATGGCTGTCCTGAGTGCCGCAAATAAAACGCACCGAAGCCATGCCGAAACCGTGAGAATCCATTCCCGCCTTTGCCGCCGCAATCAGATCCGGATGATTCGCCAGTCCGAGATAGTTATTGGCACAAAAGTTTATGACGTGACTTCCATCAGCCACAGTGATGTCTGCTTGCTGCGCAGACGTAATAATGCGTTCTTCTTTAAACAACCCTTCCGCCCTTGCGGTTTCCAGATCGTTAGTTAACTGCTGATAAAATTCTCCACGCATTGCGATTCTCCAGACAGGGCAATTTCCAGCACATATTACCCAAACTTATAGTTCGCGACGAGATGACGCGTTAACACTTCTGTAAAATTTAGAATAAATAACGTCCATCCCCCTCACTTTCGGCGAATGGCTGAAGCCAACGCCGTGTAGTGATATGATAGAAGTATTCGTGTCTGAGATTGTCTCTGACTCCATAATTCGAAGGTTACAGTTATGATCATCGTTACCGGCGGCGCGGGCTTTATCGGCAGCAACATCGTTAAGGCCCTGAATGATAAAGGCATCACCGATATTCTGGTGGTGGACAACCTGAAAGACGGCACCAAGTTTGTGAACCTGGTGGACCTGAACATCGCGGACTATATGGATAAGGAAGACTTCCTGATCCAGATTATGGCGGGCGAAGAGTTCGGCGATGTCGAAGCGATTTTCCACGAAGGCGCGTGCTCTTCCACTACCGAGTGGGACGGCAAGTATATGATGGATAACAACTATCAATACTCCAAAGAGCTGCTGCACTACTGTCTGGAGCGCGAAATCCCGTTCCTGTACGCCTCTTCCGCAGCCACTTACGGCGGTCGCACCTCCGACTTTATTGAATCCCGCGAATACGAAAAACCACTGAATGTCTACGGTTATTCGAAGTTCCTGTTTGATGAATATGTTCGTCAAATCCTGCCAGAAGCGAACTCGCAGATTGTTGGCTTCCGCTATTTCAACGTTTATGGACCGCGTGAAGGCCATAAAGGCAGCATGGCGAGCGTCGCTTTCCATCTCAACACCCAGCTTAACAACGGTGAGTCTCCGAAACTGTTCGAAGGTAGCGAGAACTTTAAACGCGACTTCGTCTACGTGGGCGACGTGGCTGATGTGAATCTGTGGTTCCTGGAAAATGGCGTTTCCGGCATCTTCAACCTCGGTACTGGTCGTGCGGAATCCTTCCAGGCAGTAGCAGATGCAACGCTTGCTTATCACAAGAAAGGTCAGATCGAATACATTCCGTTCCCGGATAAACTGAAAGGCCGCTACCAGGCGTTTACTCAGGCGGATCTGACTAATCTGCGCGCTGCGGGTTACGACAAACCGTTCAAAACCGTTGCTGAAGGTGTAACGGAATACATGGCCTGGCTGAATCGCGACATCAACGTAAATTCACAAAATCATTCGAGCGGTATCAAGGCGGCAACTAAGTGAATCTCCGGGAGCTTACAAAAGTAAGTGACCGGAGTGAACGCAGGCAGCCGCCGCAGAGACAGCTTGAAGGATGAAGTGAATGAAAATATTGGTGATCGGCCCGTCTTGGGTTGGCGACATGATGATGTCGCAAAGTCTCTATCGCACGCTCCAGGCGCGCTATCCCCAGGCGATAATCGACGTGATGGCACCGGCATGGTGCCGTCCATTATTATCGCGGATGCCGGAAGTTAACGAAGCTATCCCTATGCCTCTCGGTCACGGGGCGCTGGAAATCGGCGAACGCCGCAAACTGGGTCATAGTCTGCGTGAAAAGCGCTACGACCGCGCCTACGTCTTACCCAACTCCTTCAAATCCGCATTAGTGCCTTTCTTCGCGGGTATTCCTCATCGCACCGGCTGGCGCGGCGAGATGCGCTACGGTTTACTCAACGATGTACGTGTGCTCGATAAAGAAGCCTGGCCGCTAATGGTGGAACGCTATGTGGCGCTGGCCTATGACAAAGGCGTGATGCGTACCGCACAAGATCTACCAAAACCGTTGTTATGGCCGCAATTGCAGGTGAGCGAAGGTGAAAAATCGTATACCTGTAACCAATTTTCGCTCTCATCAGAACGTCCGATGATTGGCTTTTGCCCGGGTGCGGAGTTTGGCCCGGCGAAACGCTGGCCACACTACCACTATGCAGAGCTGGCAAAGCAGCTGATTGATGAAGGTTATCAGGTGGTTCTGTTTGGCTCTGCGAAAGATCATGAGGCGGGCAATGAGATTCTTGCCGCTTTGAATACCGAGCAGCAGGCATGGTGTCGGAACCTGGCGGGGGAAACACAGCTTGAGCAGGCAGTCATTTTGATTGCCGCCTGTAAAGCCATTGTCACGAACGATTCTGGCCTGATGCACGTTGCTGCGGCGCTCAATCGTCCACTGGTTGCTCTGTATGGGCCGAGCAGTCCGGACTTTACGCCGCCGCTATCCCATAAAGCGCGAGTCATTCGTCTGATTACCGGCTACCACAAAGTGCGTAAAGGCGATGCCGCAGAAGGATATCACCAGAGTCTGATCGACATTACTCCCCAGCGCGTACTGGAAGAACTCAACGCGCTATTGTTACAAGAGGAAGCCTGACGGATGCGGGTTTTGATCGTTAAAACATCGTCGATGGGCGATGTTCTCCATACGCTGCCCGCACTCACCGATGCCCAGCAGGCAATCCCGGGGATTAAGTTTGATTGGGTGGTGGAAGAGGGATTCGCACAGATTCCTTCCTGGCACGCCGCCGTTGAGCGGGTTATTCCGGTGGCGATACGACGCTGGCGCAAAGCCTGGTTCTCGGCCCCCATAAAAGCGGAACGCAAAGCGTTTCGTGAATCGCTACAAACAGAGAACTATGACGCAGTTATCGACGCCCAAGGGCTGGTAAAAAGCGCGGCACTGGTGACACGTTTAGCACATGGCGTTAAGCATGGAATGGACTGGCAAACTGCTCGCGAGCCTTTAGCCAGCCTGTTTTACAATCGCAAACATCATATTGCGAAACAGCAGCATGCTGTAGAACGTACCCGTGAACTGTTTGCAAAAAGCCTTGGGTATAGCAAACCGCAGGCCCAGGGCGATTATGCTATTGCGCAGCATTTCCTGACAAATCCACTAACGGATGCTGGGGAGTATGCTGTATTCCTTCATGCGACCACCCGCGATGATAAACACTGGCCGGAAGAGCACTGGCGAGAATTAATTGGTTTACTGGCAGGTTCAGGGATTCGAATTAAACTACCGTGGGGAGCGCCGCATGAAGAAGAGCGGGCAAAAAGGCTGGCGGAAGGCTTTGATTATGTCGACGTACTGCCGAAGATGACTCTGGAAGGCGTTGCCCGCGTGCTGGCTGGAGCTAAATTTGTTGTGTCAGTCGATACAGGATTAAGCCATTTAACTGCGGCACTCGATAAACCCAATATCACAGTTTATGGGCCTACAGACCCTGGATTAATTGGCGGTTATGGGAAGAATCAGGTAGTTTGCATGGCACCGGATAAAGATCTTGCTCATCTGGCTGCAGAAGCAGTATTAAAAAAAATCAATTCCTGATTGACACGTTCTATATTATTTAAGATGGTGGAGAAGCAATGTTAACAGCCTCGCTGGCGCTGCGTAATAAAGAGAATTGGAAACCATACTGGAATAAAATATTGGTATTCCTCTTTATTGCAACCTTTTTCCTTGATGGTATTACCCGTTATAAACATATCATATCTGTACTAATGATTATTACGGTAATCTATCAAGTTTTTCGTGCACCTGGGACATTTAAAGTGCTCTATAAAAATAATCTTTTTTATAGTGTCCTGGCACTGTCACTCATTCTTTCATATGCCTCTTTCATATCACCAGATCTGAAAATAAGCTTTAAAGAATTCAGTAACACGGTGCTAAAAGGATTTTTGGCATATAGTTTACTTATACCCGCATTATTAAAAGATGAGGATAATGAAAGCATCGGTAAAGTTGTACTATTCTCATTAGTTACCGGACTTGGATTACGTTGCCTTGTTGAGATCATTCTTTATATTCAGGATTATAATAAAGGAATAATGCCATTTTCAACTTCTGAACACCGTAGTATTTCCGACTCAATGGTGTTTCTATTTCCAGCATTATTAAATCTTTGGCTTATCAAGAAAACCTCTTATAAAATAGCATTCGTAATTTTTAGTGCAGTTTTCTTGTTTCTGCTATTAGGAACGCTCTCTCGTGGTGCATGGCTGGCAGTATTCATAGTGGCTCTACTATGGTTAATCTTAAATCGTCAGTGGAAATTATTGATGCTGACGTCCATCGTTATTTCTGTTGCCGCAGCATGTGTATTTATCTATAAAAGTGATCATACCGATAAAAATAGGCTTATTTATAAGCTTCAACAGACCGACAGTTCTTATCGCTATACCAATGGTACACAAGGTACAGCGTGGACATTAATTATGGAGAACCCACTTAAGGGATATGGCTATGGCGATGATATTTACCATGCAATATACAATAAGCGTGTCGTAGATTTTCCATCATGGACGTTCAGGCAATCCATTGGACCACACAACATTATTTTATCAATTTGGTTTGCAGCAGGTTTAGCTGGGCTACTCGCTTTACTTTATCTGTATGGCTCTATTATCAAAGAAACAGCTAACGCAACATTTAAAAAAGTAGTGATCACTCCTTATAATGGTCAATTACTGCTATTTTTAACTCTTGTTGGTTTTTATATTATCCGAGGTAATTTCGAGGAAGTTGATCTCAAACCTATTGGCTTGATTGTTGGTTTGCTGTTAGCTATGCGGAATAAATAAAAAAAAGCCTGCCTGACATTGAGTTCAGGCAGACTCTTCAAATCAAATAATTTTTAACCAAACCAGTCTTGCATTTGTGCCTCAAAACACTGAGTTACATGTTCCCAGCTATATTTTGAAAAAACGAATTTCTGGGCATTTTCAGCAATTTGTGCTTTATTACTGTCTGCTAAGACCCGGTTAATATCAAAGAGAATGCTTTCAGATGTCATAGGCTCTGCAAGGTGATATCCTGTTATTCCTTCCAGAACAAACTCGCTTATCCCACCTTTTTGACTCGCAAGTACAGGTTTACCAGCCGCCATCGCTTCAACAGCTACCATGCAAAAAGCTTCTTCTACCTGAGAAGGAACAACAACTAAATCTGCTAAGCGGTAATATTTATGCATCTGCTCCGGTGGCTGCCCACCCGCCATAATACATTGCGCGCCAATAGCTTTCGCTTCATCCAGAACCTTTTTCTGATATTCAGCTTTTTCACCTTTTTTACTGGCAAAAGGATCACCAACGATAACCAATTTAAGGTTATCTCGATTCTTACGCAGCTTATTGAAAGCATCCATAAGCATCAGACAGCCTTTATCTGGCGATATCCTTCCTGCAAATAATAACACCGTATCATTCGCATCGATGTTAAGCTTCTTCCTTAAATCTTCAGTATTATCATGTGTATACGATTCAGAGCAAAAACCATTAGGCACAATAGTAATATCTGCATCAGGCATTTTTTCCGAATAGAAATCGTACAGAAACTGGCTAGGAACAATTACTTTTGCATTTTTGTCTAACTGCCCGGGTTCAAAAGCATTGTGAAGGTGCATGACTAGCTGTGCTTGAGGACTTCTGCCACGAATCTGTTTATACAGCTTCATACTATTGTGGATAACAATAACTGAGTCTTTCGGATCAGCGTTTATAGGTTGAGTATTTAAAATGCGCTGAGAATATGGCACAGGATCAAGTCGAGTCCACTTTTGGAAAAGTCGTTTATAGACTCGACTAAAACCAATGTAGTGAATATCACAATTATCATTTACTTTTGTGTAGATAGGGTAACCGTCGTTTCGAATACATGCGATAGTTGCTGGAATCGAAAGTCTTTTGGCGACCTGATAAATCCATGTTTCAACCGCTGCAGCTCCTTTTGGCGGTATAGAAAATATTGGTGTGACGGTAAATATTATCTTTTTAATCATTATTAGCCAACTCCAATATTTTGATAATACGAGATAAAGACATAGAAAATACTAGATTATTTTATAGCAAACTCAAGATTATAGAATTTATGACAGTTCCATAAATGGAATGATATCATATTTAATTGCCGTATCATCCGACAAATTATAAATATTAATATCATCTACATTATCACGCATAAAACGGAAAAATGGCAAGATTTTGAATAAATCCTTACTTAATTCCGAGGGCATTGGATTCTTATTTTCATCATAGAAACGCGAACAACTACCAGTTAAATCCAGACCGGAACAAATAATTCGCGCATATTTAAGTGAATATGCTATTTGAATTGCAGCAAAAGCAATAGTATGGCATGAGCAATAACCAAGACTAATGTCCTTGCAAAATCCAACCAGACGACCTTTTTTAGACAACGGTACAGAGATCAGCAGTTCTTTGTGAATCTGGCTCAAAATATTAAATTTAATCTTCTTTATCAAACCGCCTTTTTCTCGGCGGTAAAAAGATCGTAATACGAGGCAGTTCTGGAGGATATAAAGTTTATCTTCTTTGGAAGCGTGTTCATAAACGTCAACGTTTACTATGGTATAACGACTTCTCTGGCTAAATTTATAAAAATCATCACGACGCTGATGTAAAAAGCGGACATCTGTAAGTACATATATAAAAGGAACGATATTATGACTTAACAAATATTGCGCAGAACCATTGACAGCAATAATATCCTTTGTTCGTAATGCTGACAAAGGTGTTTTTTGCGATGTAGGGCCAGAAAGAAAAATAATAACATCATCAGATGTTTTATTTTCAATCAGGTTTTCAACATCTTTTTTGTCAATGTATCTAATATTCTTCATGATAAACCTGTGAAATAAATAACTCCGCTTAAAACTGTCCTGGTGAAGACATGTAATTGTGGGTATTTCTATTTTAGCGCGCTGGTTTCCCTTTCAAACGCCGCATAAAATTGCGCATTTTTTTACGATATACTAAAAGATAATAGCCTAGATCTTTAATCTCATTTTTAATACCGTAATGACGCTCTAAGTCAATACGATCTTTCGCTTTACGCTGCGCTGAAGCACGTTTTCCGGAGAGATCAATAATTCGAACCTCACCATTTTTTATAATGAAGTTACCACGATGGGGGTCGCCAGAAACCATGCCATGTTGATGTAAGGAATTAATTGATTGCTGAATTTTATTTTTTAGCACATCATCAATATCAGGCATATCACACAACTCTATGCCATCAATATACTCGATGATCATGATATAAGTATGGACAAATCGTAAGGTTTTCCGCTCAGCCAATAAATAAAAATCATTGAGTGTATTTAACCCTTCATTTCTTACTTTTTGGGTTTGCTCAAAAAGGCGTTCGTAATAATCACCTTTTAACAGAGACTTAAAGAAACGTTCGTTACGCTTAACTTTCGGAGAAAAAACCTTAAGAATCAATTTACCGTAATCGGTATCAATAAGCATAACTTTTGTATCATCAATAGAACGAAAAACCTTGATGATATTTATATTATAAGACAAGAAGTCATTTAATACATTGAGATACTTTGAATTGTTTTCATCGGTAAAAACAACCAAGTCTTTGATCTTGCTCTTCTGAATCATAATAAACCAGTTAAATGTTATTTACGGTAATATTTTCGGCAAAGATAACAGACTCCTGCTATAATTCCTGAGATATATTTATGCTGTACTAAAAGATGTTTATATCTTTTTTTAAATTCAATAATTGATTTTGCATCTCGTGGAGAGTCATCTTTCCATGGTGAATTTTCTAAAGCTATTTTATAGTATTTTACCGATGGATAAATTGCCCATTTGTGCCACGGTTTAGTTGCACCTGTATAATGAATAAGCAGAGTACTTTCTGTAATCAGCTTTTTATAGTTTTGATGTGTTTTGTCTTTTAATTCACTTTTAATTGTATAAATTGTATTGTACTCACGAGGCAAAAATATTGTCATCCCTTTCAGTAAGATATTCATAACATCCTGATCAGGGTATTTATAAACATTATCTTTACTCATAAGAATAGACAACGCTTTTTCTGTTAGTTTTGCGCCAGCCCATTTTTTTAAGTCTAAATAAACGACGCCGGAATTAAAGTACTGCCCAAGTAATTCAGGATCAGACAACCTGGATACCGCCTTTTCCTGCATTGGCTCAACATCTTTAACAACAGCAGCTACCGCTCCGTTTAAATCCAGATGCAATAGTTGGCTAATATCGCCTTTACAAACAACATCTGCATCAAGATAAAGCAAACGATCAAGCGTTAAACCCAATAATTGAAATGCAAATAAACGGAAGTACATTGCTCTTGACCAGACCTGTGTACAAGGCAAGCACTGGAGCTTATCAGTGTTAATTCTATATAACGTGATTCTTAATTGGTATTGCTCTGCAAGCTTTGCGACTTTTTGAAAAAAACCATCATTATAAACGTCAGCAATAATATAAAAATCAAGATTAATATGTCGATTGTTTAGGACAATTGATGTGATGGAAACACCTACACCATCAAGATAATTAGCATCGACACCATAGGCAACATTTAAACATTCAGAAGTATTTATATTAACTAGCCGATAATCCCAGGCTTTAACTTTATCTATCTCTATGGCAGGAAATGAGTCCACAATGCTACCCTTATATCATTACTTTATAGTTTCCCAGTTTTAATGCTTTATCTTTTCAATAAAATAAAAAAGATAATTGCTAAATCCTTTTAGATATCTATGCTTTTTAAGCATATGTTTTGCGCTATATCTTAATTGATTGCTATTGTTCGGTTTCAGCAACGCCGTACTCTTCCATGGCGAAGCATTTTTTGCCTCCATAAAGGCTTGTGATACAGGATAATCCCAGGCCCAATCATGCCAGGGCTTGGTTGGACCGATATAGTGGATAAAAATAGTATCGTTGGTTACTGGGTTTGTAAAACTTTCTTTGAGTTGATAGTTTAAGCTAAACTGGGTGTTATATTTTATATCAGCAAAAATAAGTCTGTCTGCCAGCAACATATTTAATACATCCTGATCAGGATGTGTTATTTTTTTGACTATTTCTGGATCATTTAGCATTGCAATGGCTCGTGCAGAAACTTGCTGAGCAGCCCATTGGTCAGTATTAATCAATAAAAAACCGGAGTTAAAGTAACCTTTAGCAATTCCCGCAACACCTAACGAATGTGCGCGTTTTTCCCACCAGTCAGTTTGCCCTTCTGTAACAACCATTGCGACTTTATTGTCAGGAAATGAGAAATTAATTAGTGGCTCAATACTCCCCTGACAAATGATATCTGCATCCAGATAAAGGACTTTAGACGCCTTATTAATAAAGTAATCTGCAATAACAAAGCGAAAATATATTGCATGAGTCCAGTTCTTAGTGCTAGGCAATGAGCGGAGTCGATCAGCATTAATCAGATATATTTTAATTCTGGTTTTATACTGCAGCGCCAGGGCATCAAAATACTTACGATCATCATCACCAAAATAGTCAGTAAAAATATGGAAACACAATCGACTTCCTTCATTATACTTTAATATTGAAGCAATCGAAATTCCGCAACCAAATAGAAAATTTTTGTCAGTTCCATAAGCGATGTCCAGACAAAGATTTTCTGTTTCTACTTTATGATTATAATCAATAACTGAATTAAGAAACTCAGTTTCCTGGAAAAACACCTGCTGCATTATTTCCTCCGGGAAATAGCAGAAATAATTATCTTATGTAATCTATCGTAGTACTTCGATTGGTAAAATTTATCGATCGACGCAGGAATTTTTTCATGTTCGATATAAATTTCACCTGCTATATATTTATTGAGAAGAGATACAAAACCAGCAATATCTCCCGGTTGATACAGATGACCATTAACATCAGGTTGAATAATGTCAGCAGGCCCGGAGACACAATCGGCGCTGATGCAAGGAATTCCCCATGACAAGGCTTCAAGTAGGGTCATTGGGAAACCTTCAAAAGATGACGTGAGCAATAATGCACTCACTTTTTTAATATCTTGCTGGACCAATTCCCAGGGATGTTGTTGCCAACCATACCAGACTATTCGATCATCAATATTTAATTCTCTACCATAAGCTTGGCATTTTTCGAAATCGGAACCATCACCCAATACATGGAGTTTCCAGTTACCTTGCGCTTGTGATAAGCCATCAAGGAGGTCTTTAACCCGCTTCTGGCCCTCGAATTTCATACGCCCAACATAAATGAACGTTGCCGTTTCGCCTTCCTCAGGCGCAGGAATGACTGTGCCTTTAGCTTCGACTGGATTAAAAATAACATTTATCGTCGATTCTGGTACACCCCGATTAATCATTTGCTGTTTAATGCCAGAGCTGATTGCTAAATGATAGTCGGCACAGGTGATATATTCAGCATGTTTTTTGTGATCTAAAGAAAAATGCGGCCATGAAAATACTGGCACATCAATTCCTGATTTTTTACGTGCTTTGGCCGCATACAAACACGAGATAACGTCAATACAAATAACAACATCTGGCTGATAATTCTGAAGCCATTTGCTTAAAGCATGAATATGTTTCGCCCGACGCAAAAAACCTAAGCGAATATTGGAAAATGAACACGAGTACTTAATACCTTCCAGCCATCCCTTATCCATTTTATCATTACGACAAAAGAAAAACATTTCACTTTGGATATGTTGTTGCCTGAAGGTAGTAATAACATCACGAATGACTGTTTCCATGCCGCCAAATCCAGAAACAGCTTCGCCGATAAATGCTATTTTCATTGAAACTCTCATTAATTGAGTAAAACTCACTGTTTTAACGGTTTTATTTTTCTATAAAATCAGAAACAATTGTTGACATCATTTTATCAGGGCTGAATTTATATAAACTATCATAATCCATTGGTTTAACAGATGAGTTAATAAAATACTCTAACTTATCCCAATCATCATGACCTATTATAAAAAAACGAGACTCACTATAGATTTCTGAGCCAAGTATATTTATATTATTAGTAATTAATTTTTTATTGAAAAATAGTGCCTCAAGTATACGAAGAGTCCAGCCAGATTGGTTTTCTTTAGTTATATCAACAATTATATTAGCATTTAATGTTCTTCTAATATTCTCTTCGTACGGTATTTGTTTTTCAATCAAATACTTTGAAGTCGGAGATGATGTTTTATCTTTGACAACATTAAAATCCAGTTTACATCCTAGTGTTGTTAATCTATCGGCTAATTCATTAATTATTTGAAGACGTCCTTTATCACGACCAAGAAAAAAACATATTGGCTGACTGTTATTTTTGTCAGATAAACTATAATTTCTAATTTCATCCATTCCTATAGGAAAAAATTGTTCTATTGCCTTGGTCTTTTCATTCCCTATAAATCTATGCTCAAAATCATAGATAATATCAAAATAATTAGTGTTATCAAAAATAAAATCTTCGTTGACAGTATTTCTTAGAAGTAATACCTTATGACAATTAATATTTATTAATATTTGCTTGTTAATACCTTTATTAATGACACTGTCATTAAAGATAATTATATCATCCTTTTTTACAGCATTTAGGTGATGTTTGATAAATAATCGTCCCAGCCATGCATTATCCATCCCTAATTTCGAAATTTTCTTATTAACCCAGTTGTATTTTTTTGGTGTTGTTATATTTTTTATCTTGTACTTTTTTTTCAGGTACTGGATCATTTTTAATTCATAATCTGCAACCCAGTTTATAAAATAAATAGTCATAATGAAGTTAGTTCCAGTACATACTGATAAATATTTTTATAATCCTTTACGTTGTGTTCGCTCTTTAATATGCTCGGCCTTAACACTTGCCATGTTCAATAAATTCCGTTCAAGAGATAATATATTACGTAAAGGCATCCCAAAATAAACTTTCATAAATCGCCAGATATCTCTCTGCGTCAGCCCAATATTCATTGATGAGAAATACAAACCAATCAAATCTTTATCCCGCCAACGACGTGGTACTTTTGCCCGTATCTGTGCCCGATGCAGATCGATAACCGAAATTTTTAATTCATCTTCCCGGCCAGTAAATGGCAAATGGAGCAAAAAGTGGCAAATATAACAGTCGCGGTGGTTTATCCCTGCGGCGTGCATTTTACGCACCATGGTTGCCACACGCGCGATCAGCATACGTTTAACACATATATCAGGAGGATTAACGGCCCAATCGGCACAATAATCTTCAAGGCTAATCGTGGGAGTGAGATCTTCGGTAATAATAAATGATGTACGGGTTAATGGGTTTAACCCTTTTTCACCAAACCCAATGCCCTTCATTGTATCAACGCCAACATCACTCAGGCGATGAATAGCGTGCCACTCTCTGTCTGCGCCTAAAACGGGCATCCGCAATGAGAGCAGGTTTTTTATAATTTCTTTTAAAGTCGTCCCTTTGTGCCATTTGAGGAAATAGCTTTTCCCGGCCAGTTCAAAGCGTAATGTGCGACGCGTCTCGAGTTCACGAAAGACCTCGCCATTCAGTTTTTTGACTTCTGCAAAAGCATCTTTACCACGCCAAAGTGTGGCAAGCGGCTCTTTTAATTCAACCATCTAAACCACCTGTAATGATATCTGCGGCTTTCTCTGGCAGGCTATACAAATCCTGAGTATCGGCATAATGGCGAGCATTCTCCGCCCAGGCCATTCGTAATGGAGACTGTGTTAACGCTTTACGTAAAACTTCATTTAATTGTTCCTGGGAGAAAGGTTCAGCGATGACCGTTCCACAATTGGCATCCGCAATATAATGCGCATATCCACATACCGCAGTTGTTAAAACAGGTAATCCAGCAGTGATCGCTTCAAGAAGAACGATACCCGCGGCTTCCTGATAAGCGGGGTGCAGTAATAAATCAGCGGCTGCCATTAATTCTGACACATCATTGCGGCCAGAGAAGAAATGCACATTGCTCCGCACGCCGAGTTTTTCTGCCAACGCTTCAAATTTCCGCGGTTTATCCTGACCAACAACAAATAAAAGCGTATTGTGACGTAATGATTCCGGTAACGATGCCAAAGCCTCAATTGAGCGATCCACACCTTTACGGCCAAAATCTGATCCAACCTGCAGTAATAAGTTTTGTTGCTCTTTTATGCCATTTTTCTGGCGATAAATTTCACGACTGTTTGGGATTTGCTCGCTGTATTTTCTGTCCGGATAAATACCGGGAGGAAGAATTTGAAAACGTTCAGATTCAGTTTGATAATGCTTCTGGAAATCGGCGATTTGCTTATCGGTCAGCATCATAAGTTTCGTCGATTTACCCTGCTCGAAAGTCGCTCGCTCAAATGCGGCATAATGGCGATATCGTGATGTTAAACGATATAAAAAACCTTTTTCTTGCGCAACTTTCTCGGCGTAACAAACATCAGCGGCAAAATAAACATCCAACCCTGGCATCTTATTAAACCCAACAACGCGATCAGCGGGATGCGCTTTGAGATGATTTTGTACCCAGGCATAATATTCTGCATTGCGTCCATGGTTGGTATGGGACTTAACTGGCACCTGAATAAGCTCAAATGCTTTCGGGCAATCACCTTCCCACGACTGCGTATAGACTCGAACATGGTGGCCCCGTGCGGCAACTGTTGATGCAATGCGCATAAAGTCACGTTGAAGCCCACCAAATGGAAAATATTTATATAAACAAAACGCCACGATCATAATTGTGTATTCCTGTCAGCTGAAGGGGCATCTTCTGGCAACAGCTTTTCCGTGGCGGCGATCACATCTTCCGCTGGAATAACAGAAAGATATTTTTTGTTGCGGTCAAGTTCATGCCGGGTCGGCATTTTCTGATAATTCCCCGCCCAGAACTGAATAATATTCTCGGTCCATGGGCGCCAGAATACATGATCAGTGGCCCCAAATAGGCTAATAACTGGCGTCTTCACCGCCGCCGCAATATGCCCCGGCGCAGAATCCACGCCAATAAAAAGCACAGCATGATCAATTAACGCGCCTAGTTCAGGAAAACGTGTTTTACCTGCAAGGCCAGTAATGGGTTTCGTTTCGCAACCTCGTGCAATCTCATCTACACAAGCGAGATCATCTGCCGAAGGCCCACAGGTCAGGACAACCTGATACCCTCGCTGTTGCAGCGCATCGATAACCTTAGAAAATTTATCGTTATCCCAGCACTTAAATATCTGACGCGCTGTCGGTTGGATGACAACATAATGATCTTTTACGCCCAGGGCATCTAACTCCTGGCGCATCTTCTTCCAGCAATCTTCGGCGTAACTCATTGTTGTGTCGGTGTAGAAATCGGTAATACCTAATGGCTCAAGGACCGATAAATTACGCTCAACAATATGTGTGCCGTGTATTGGCGCTAAGTGTGTGAAGCTTTTTTTCCAAATGCCATGCTGCCGATGACCATAAAGTTGCGATATTTTCATCCGTGCGGGTAAAAAACGTACCAGCAGCGCCACCATCCACTGATCCGTAAGATTAATGACCAGGTCATAATTATTCGCACGCAGAGTTTTTATCAACGAAAGCACATTTTTAATTTTATCGAATGTTCCCGCACCTTTATTGCTTATCCCGTAGAGCGCATTAATTTCCGGGTTTTCAGACAAAATAGGGATGGTATCCTGATAAAGCAGCATATCGATTTTTGCATCAGGATAATTCTGCTTGAGCGTACTGATGACAGGAGTAGTTAATAACATATCTCCATGATATCGCATCTTTATGACCAGGATTTTTCGAAATGGCTTTTCCACTAGCGACTCTTTTGTGTGATTGTCTGGTTAAGTTAAGCAGAAAAAAGCACGCTACCGCCCCAGGCTCAACAGCTACCTGAATACTGATAACGCACTTACTTGACGTGCTAGTGTATCATTTCTTTCGCAGCAATCCGACCCGAATGATTTTTATACACAAAATATGTTTTAATCATATAAATCAAACAGATAAAAAATAGCATGTCGATAATGTCGGTACGGCCAATGTAGAGTTGAAAATGGGGCCGAGTTTCAATGATTCGCATAAAAATACAAAAAAAATGAAGATGTAGCGGCAGATCAGACCAAACTGAAGCTATTTAAGTCAAAAACGGGAAAAGTAATGGTAAAGCCACCGTTAAATACATAGAATCCCCAGCACATCCATAAGTCAGCTATTTATTATGCTCGAATTGCTTTACACCGCCCTTCTCTACCTTATTCAGCCGCTAATCTGGATACGGCTCTGGGTGCGCGGACGTAAGGCTCCGGCCTATCGAAAACGCTGGGGTGAACGTTACGGTTTTTACCGCCATCCGCTAACACCAGGCGGCATTATGCTGCACTCCGTCTCCGTCGGTGAAACCCTGGCGGCAATCCCGTTGGTGCGCGCGCTGCGTCATCGCTATCCTGATTTACCAATCACAGTCACGACTATGACGCCGACTGGTTCGGAGCGCGTACAATCGGCTTTTGGAAAAGATGTTCAGCACGTCTATCTGCCTTACGATCTGCCCGATGCGCTCAACCGTTTCCTGAATAAAGTCGACCCAAAACTGGTGTTGATTATGGAAACCGAACTATGGCCTAACCTGATTGCGGCGCTACATAAACGTAAAATTCCACTGGTTATCGCTAATGCGCGACTCTCTGCACGCTCTGCCGCAGGTTACGCCAAACTGGGTAAATTTGTTCGTCGCTTGCTCCGCCGTATTACGCTGATTGCTGCGCAAAATGAAGAAGATGCTGCGCGCTTTGTGACGCTAGGTGCAAAAAATAATCAGGTCACCGTCACCGGTAGCCTGAAATTCGATATTTCAGTGACGCCACAGTTGGCCGCTAAAGCAGTAACACTGCGCCGCCAGTGGGCGCCGCATCGTCCGGTATGGATTGCAACCAGTACTCATGATGGCGAAGAGAGCGTAGTGATTGCCGCCCATCAGGCGCTGTTACAACAGTTCCCGAATTTATTGCTCATCCTGGTACCCCGTCATCCGGAACGCTTCCCGGATGCGATTAACCTTGTCCGCCAGGCTGGACTAAGCTATATCACACGCTCTTCCGGAGAGGTCCCTTCCGCCAGTACACAAGTGGTGGTTGGCGATACGATGGGCGAACTGATGTTGCTGTACGGTATTGCCGATCTCGCGTTTGTTGGCGGTTCACTGGTTGAACGCGGTGGGCATAATCCGCTGGAGGCCGCCGCACACGCTATCCCGGTGTTGATGGGGCCGCATACCTTTAACTTTAAAGACATTTGCGCGCGGCTGGAGCAGGCAAGCGGGCTGATTACCGTCACCGATGCCACTACGCTTGCAAAAGAGGTTTCCTCTTTACTCACCGACGCCGATTACCGTAGTTTCTATGGCCGTCATGCCGTTGAAGTGCTGTATCAAAACCAGGGCGCGCTACAGCGTCTGCTTCAACTGCTGGAACCTTACCTGCCACCGAAAACGCATTGAGGTTGTTATGCAAAAACGGGCGATTTATCCGGGTACTTTCGATCCCATTACCAATGGTCATATCGATATCGTGACGCGCGCCACGCAGATGTTCGATCACGTTATTCTGGCGATTGCCGCCAGCCCCAGTAAAAAACCGATGTTTACTCTGGAAGAGCGTGTGGCGCTGGCACAACAGGCAACTGCGCATCTGGGAAACGTTGAAGTGGTCGGATTTAGCGATTTGATGGCAAACTTCGCCCGCAATCAACACGCCACTGTGCTGATTCGTGGTCTGCGTGCGGTGGCAGATTTTGAATATGAAATGCAGCTGGCGCATATGAATCGCCACTTAATGCCGGAACTGGAAAGTGTGTTTCTGATGCCGTCGAAAGAGTGGTCGTTTATCTCTTCATCGCTTGTTAAAGAAGTGGCGCGCCATCAGGGTGATGTCACCCATTTCCTGCCGGAGAATGTCCATCAGGCGCTGATGGCGAAGTTAGCGTAGCGTTTATGCCGGATGGTATGCCATCCGGCAAGCATCAATTATTTCTGGCACTGCCGACAATAAAACGTAGCCCGCTGCGCATGTTTAGTCGCCACAATCGGCGTACCGCACACCCGACACGGCTCGCCTTTTCGCCCGTAAACCTGCAATTCCTGCGCGAAATAGCCCGGTTTACCATCACTTTGCAGAAAATCTTTCAGCGTTGTACCACCCTGCTCAATCGAACGCAGCAACACCGCTTTAATCACCCGAGCTAACAATTCACATTCTGCCAGCGACAGTGATGACGCCAGCCGATCCGGATGGATCCCCGCCGCAAACAGAGATTCGCTGGCGTAGATATTCCCTACGCCTACCACCAGCTTGTTATCCATCAGCCACGGTTTAATCGCCGTTTTTTTCTTCACGCACTTCTGATGCAGGTACTCACCGTTGAAATCGTCGCTAAGCGGCTCCGGTCCAAGATGGGCCAGCACGTTGTGCCCTTCCAGCTCTTTGGTCCACAGCCAGGCACCAAAGCGACGCGGATCGGTGTAGCGCAGCACTTTGCCGTTGCTCATCACCAAATCAACATGGTCATGCTTTTCGGGGGGAAGTTCTTCTGGAAGGATGCGCAGGCTGCCAGACATCCCCAGATGAATGATAATCCAGCCCTCAGGCAGCTCCAGCAGCAGATATTTAGCACGGCGCTGTACACTTAGCACTGGTTGATCGCTTAAACGGTAGATTTCTTCCGAAACCGGCCAGCGCAAGCGTCCGTTGCGCACCACCGCATGAAGAATGGTTGCACCAACGAGATGCGGTTCTATGCCGCGACGGCTGGTTTCAACTTCGGGTAATTCAGGCATAGCATCTCCAGGAATGAACAGATGCAGTCAATATGGGGGCAGGCAGATAACAAAAAACCCCGCCGTAGCGAGGTTTTTCGTTACATCAAAGCGAAAATTATTTGATTTTCGCTTCTTTGTAGATCACGTGCTGGCGAACAACTGGATCGAACTTTTTCAGTTCCAGTTTTTCCGGCTTAGTACGTTTGTTCTTCGTAGTGGTATAGAAGTGACCAGTACCAGCAGAAGAAACCAGCTTGATTTTCTCACGAATACCTTTAGCCATGATTTATTTCCTCTAAGTACTTAGTACTTTTCGCCACGGGCACGCAGTTCAGCCAGAACTGTATCAATGCCTTTTTTATCGATTACACGCATACCTTTAGCAGATACGCGCAGGGTGACAAAACGCTTCTCGCTCTCAACCCAGAAACGGTGAGAGTGCAGGTTCGGCAGGAAACGGCGTTTAGTCGCGTTCAGTGCGTGGGAACGGTTGTTACCGGTCACCGGACGCTTGCCAGTAACTTGGCAGACTCGGGACATGTCTATTCTCCAAAAATCAAATTAGCTCGAGCTTCGTATGGGGTATTGGCGCCTCGTCAGGCTTTACAGCCCGGTCATCGCAGTTCTATGTGAACTCTCGATTGCCAGGCCCAAATGCCAAACCCGAGATTCTCAAAGGTGGCGTAGTATACGCTGACTCGGCGATGTGCTCAAGTCCCGAACAGACAAAGATCCCGAAGGATCGCGCATAGCGGATTAAATCCAGCCGCGTTCGGCAAAAGAAACATATTCTCCACGCCCAATCACGATATGGTCGAGCACGCGTAAATCCATGAACTGACAACTTTTTATTATCCGTTCGGTAATGAGTTTATCCGCTTTACTGGGTTCAGCACAACCAGAAGGGTGATTATGGGCAAGGATCAGCGCCGAGGCGTTTATTTTTATCGCTTCACGAATAATTTCTCGTGGATGGACTTCCACATGATTTAACGTGCCGGAAAAGAGTCGGCTGTGGGTAAGGACCCGGTGTTGGGAATCGAGAAAGATCACCATAAAGATCTCTCGTTCCTCTCCCGTAAGTTGGCTTTGTAAAAACTCCCTCGTCATCTCCGGGCTGAGCAACGGGCTTTCTTCGCGCATCCGCACGTTGTAGTAACGCCGCGCCAGTTCCGCAACTCCCTTTAACTGGGCGAATTTCGCCACACCAATTCCATGAACGCCACTAAATTGTTCATATTCAGAGGATAACAAGCCGTATAGCGACCCAAAATTCTCCAGCATCTCTTTCGCCAGGGTTAACACATCCTTACCGCGCGTACCCGTGCGCAGAAATAACGCCAGCAGTTCAACATCCGTTAACGCACCAATGCCCAACTTCAGCATTTTTTCGCGTGGCATCAACAATTCTACATTGCTTTTCACCTTCACCTCCTTTGTGGAGGGCGCATGCTGTCATAGTCGTTTGGTTAAATCGACGGCCAGTTTTCAATCCTGGAAAGCGCCTCGCAAAGTGATTCTCAGGTGAAAGCACGACAACAAAAGTATTGTGATAAAATCGCCAACTTCTGGTGTCCCCCTACAGGAAAAATCATCATGAGCCTGGCCGGTAAAAAAATCGTTCTCGGCGTCAGCGGCGGTATTGCTGCCTATAAAACCCCTGAGCTGGTGCGTCGTTTGCGCGATCGCGGAGCAGACGTCCGCGTAGCCATGACCGAAGCGGCAAAAGCCTTCATCACCCCACTTAGCTTGCAGGCGGTTTCGGGTTATCCCGTTTCCGATAGTCTGCTGGATCCAGCAGCCGAGGCGGCTATGGGTCATATTGAGCTGGGTAAATGGGCTGATTTAGTGATTCTCGCCCCAGCCACGGCAGATTTGATTGCCCGCGTAGCTGCCGGGATGGCGAATGATCTGGTATCAACGATTTGCCTGGCCACGCCTGCGCCTGTTGCCGTACTGCCAGCCATGAACCAGCAGATGTATCGTGCTGCGGCTACCCAACATAATTTAGAGGTACTTGCCTCACGTGGTTTGCTGATCTGGGGGCCAGATAGCGGCAGTCAGGCCTGTGGTGATATCGGCCCTGGGCGAATGCTCGATCCATTAACCATTGTGGATATGGCGGTAGCGCATTTTTCGCCCGTCAACGACCTGAAACATCTGAACATTATGATTACCGCCGGCCCGACGCGTGAACCGCTCGATCCCGTGCGTTATATCTCTAATCACAGCTCCGGCAAGATGGGCTTTGCTATCGCCGCTGCCGCTGCCCGTCGCGGAGCGAACGTTACACTGGTTTCCGGACCGGTTTCGCTACCGACACCGCCGTTTGTTAAACGTGTTGATGTGATGACCGCACTGGAGATGGAAGCCGCTGTGAAGGCCTCTGTACAGCAGCAAAATATTTTTATCGGTTGCGCCGCCGTGGCTGATTATCGCGCAGCCGCTGTCGCCAGTGAAAAAATCAAAAAGCAGGCGACTCAGGGGGATGAATTAACAATAAAAATGGTCAAAAACCCTGATATCGTCGCCGGAGTTGCCGCACTAAAAGACCAAAGGCCTTATGTTGTTGGATTTGCGGCCGAAACAAATAATGTGGAAGAATACGCCCGGCAAAAACGTATTCGTAAAAACCTTGATCTGATCTGCGCGAACGATGTTTCCCGGCCAACTCAAGGATTTAACAGCGACAGCAATGCATTACACCTTTTCTGGCAAGACGGAGATAAAGTCTTACCGCTTGAGCGCAAAGAACTCCTTGGCCAATTATTACTCGACGAGATCGTGACCCGTTATGATGAAAAAAATCGACGTTAAGATTCTGGACCCGCGCGTTGGGAAGGAATTTCCGCTCCCGACTTATGCCACTTCTGGTTCTGCCGGACTTGACCTGCGCGCCTGTCTCGACGACGCCGTAGAACTGGCGCCGGGCGACACCACCCTGGTACCTACCGGGTTGGCGATTCATATTGCCGACCCTTCACTGGCGGCGATGATGCTGCCGCGCTCCGGACTGGGCCATAAGCACGGCATCGTGCTCGGTAACCTGGTGGGATTGATCGATTCTGACTATCAGGGTCAGTTGATGATCTCCGTGTGGAACCGTGGTCAGGACAGCTTCACCATTCAACCTGGCGAACGTATCGCCCAGATGATTTTTGTTCCGGTGGTACAGGCCGAATTTAATCTGGTGGAAGATTTCGACGCCACCGACCGCGGTGAAGGCGGCTTTGGTCACTCTGGTCGTCAGTAACACATACGCATCCAAATAACGTCATAACATTGCCGCAAACATTTCGTTTGCGGTCATAGCGTGGGTGCCGCCTGGCAAGTGCTTATTTTCAGGGGTATTTTGTAACATGGCAGAAAAACAAACTGCGAAAAGGAACCGTCGCGAAGAAATACTTCAGTCTCTGGCGCTGATGCTGGAATCCAGCGATGGAAGCCAACGTATCACGACAGCGAAACTGGCCGCCTCTGTCGGCGTTTCCGAAGCGGCTCTGTATCGCCACTTCCCCAGTAAAACCCGCATGTTCGATAGCCTGATTGAGTTTATCGAAGATAGCCTGATTACTCGCATCAATCTGATTCTGAAAGATGAGAAGGACACCACAACGCGCCTGCGTCTGATTGTGTTGTTGCTCCTCGGTTTTGGTGAGCGTAATCCTGGCCTGACCCGCATCCTTACCGGGCATGCGCTGATGTTTGAACAAGACCGCCTGCAAGGGCGCATCAACCAACTGTTCGAGCGTATTGAAGCGCAGTTGCGTCAGGTATTGCGTGAAAAGAGAATGCGTGAGGGTGAAGGTTACACCACCGATGAAACGCTGCTGGCAAGCCAGTTGCTGGCATTTTGTGAAGGTATGCTGTCACGCTTTGTCCGCAGCGAGTTTAAATACCGCCCGACGGATGATTTTGACGCCCGCTGGCCACTGATTGCTGCGCAGTTGCAGTAATTCTCCCCTAAACGTTCAGGCAGAAACGTCTGCCTGACGCTTTTCTTACCATGCCACCAGCATTCGCTTTACACTTTCCCTCACCTGTTTAAAGGCCTCATCCTCAGGGTTGATTTGCAATAACCAGTTTATTCTTCCCTGCAAAGCATACAGATACGCCGTTGCCTGTGCGTGGAGATCGCCTGAAGGATCAAGTTCACCACGATGACTAAGATGCGAAATAACGCCATATTTTTGGCACAAATGCACCTCCTGACGCAGCGCCCGGCGAGCTTCACGGGCAAGCTGTGGTTTGTGATTAACAACAATCCCGGTTACCTGCTGGCGCTTACAGGCAGCTATCAGGCAGCTTTTGCGTTGATTGAGGCTCAGGCCCAGTTCCGCTAACAATCCGCACACTTTATTTTTAACCTGGCGGGCATTGAAGTGACCGGAAAAGGTCATGTCATCGCAGTAGCGGGTGTAGGTAATTCCCCGAGTCTGACACCATTCCCCTATGCGCTCATCAAAACAGCGCATCACAAGATTGGAAATGGCTGGCGAAGTTGGTGCCCCCTGCGGTAACGCGTCGTTATAACAACAAAGCCAGGTCAGCATGGTTACCACATTACTTGGCAACTGGGCCTGGCGAAATACACGCCAGACCTGTAACCAGCTAATGCTATCGAAAAAGTTTTCGATATCGAGTTTCAGGATCTGCGGCTGTTGGCAGTGTGGCTGCGCGTTGCTGACGATTGGGCTACCTGGCCGGTAGGCGGTAGCAAAAGGGGAAAGCGGAAATCGTGAAAGTACGTTCTTAAGAATGTTGCGCTGTACGGTTTTGAGCAAGTAATCAGGGGCTAGCACCATCCGCTGACCACCGTGGCACTTAGAAAGAATAATGCGTCGGTAATGGCGTCCGACATGATTACTGAGCGCATACAGCCGCTGTATTTCTTTATCGGCACTCCAGCCCGGCGAGCCAAACAAATCGAGCGCCAGAAGGGTTATCCGGGTAGCATCCATTCCACTCTCCACATCACGGCGGCCAAAAGAGGCACCAACAGCGGCAATACCATCAAACCATCCCGAAGGCGCGTAACTGTACTGAGCGCGTCAGCGCGACGTACGCGAAGCGTACTTAAGTACAATGAAGCGGCTTTGGGTATATGGACATACTACTGGCGTTAAGTCGGCGACTCGCCGACCCTCCCGGCACAAAAGGCCGGAAACGCTATCGCCACTGCTGGCGAAAGCAGATTAACACGATATCTTAAAGCGCATCACGCTGCGCACAGTAAAAAACCTGCACAGCGCATATTTTTAAACGCCGAACTCTTCGCGATAGGCCTTAACCGCCGCCAGATGTTCCGCCATTTCTGGCTTCTCTTCCAGGTAAGCAATCAAGTCTTTCAGGGTGATGATAGAGATCACCTTGCAGTTGTAATCACGCTCAACTTCCTGAATCGCCGAAATTTCGCCGCGACCCCGTTCCTGACGATCGAGCGAAATCAGCACGCCAGCAAGCGTCGCGCCATTGGCCTGAATAATTTCCATCGACTCGCGAATCGCTGTCCCGGCGGTGATCACATCATCCACCAGCATCACACGCCCTTGTAACGCGCTACCAACCAGATTGCCGCCTTCACCGTGATCTTTTGCTTCTTTGCGGTTAAAGCAGTACGGCAGGTCCAGGTCATGATGCTCCGCCAGCGCCACGGCGGTTGTGGTGGCAATCGGAATCCCTTTGTAAGCAGGGCCAAACAGCAGATCGAACTCAATGCCGGAATCCACCAATGCTTCAGCGTAAAAACGGCCTAACAGTGCCAGGTCGCGCCCGGTATTAAACAGCCCGGCGTTGAAGAAATAGGGGCTTTTACGCCCGGATTTCAGCGTAAACTCGCCAAACTTTAACACCTGCTTGCTAAGCGCAAATTCAATAAACTGGCGCTGATATGGTTTCATGCCTTCGCTCCTCATCTTACTTTTCTACAGACAAAAAAAAGGCGACTCATCAGTCGCCTTAAAAATCAGTTTGCCAGCGCCGCCTTCTGCGTCGCTACAATGGATTCGATTCCCCCTCGGGCAAGCGCCAACAAGGTGAGCAGCTCTTCATGGGTGAACGGCTCGCCTTCTGCCGTCCCCTGCACTTCAATGATGCGTCCGTCTTCGGTCATCACCACGTTCATGTCCGTTTCAGCCGCTGAGTCTTCAACGTATTCCAGATCGCAAATCGCTTCACCGTTAACAATACCGACAGAAACCGCGGCTACCATCCCTTTCATTGGATTAGTTTTCAGCTTGCCATTTTCAACCAGTTTATTCAGCGCATCGGCTAGTGCAACACAAGCACCGGTGATAGAAGCAGTGCGGGTGCCGCCATCGGCCTGAAGTACGTCGCAATCCAGCGTAATAGTAAACTCACCGAGGGCTTTCAAATCTACTGCGGCGCGCAATGCACGAGCGATCAGACGCTGGATTTCCATCGTGCGGCCGCCCTGCTTACCCTTCGCCGCTTCACGGGCATTACGGGTATGAGTAGAACGCGGCAGCATACCGTATTCTGCGGTGATCCAGCCCTGGCCCTGACCTTTCAGGAAGCGCGGCACGCCTTCTTCAATAGAGGCGGTACACAACACTTTGGTATCGCCAAATTCGACCAGCACCGAGCCTTCTGCATGTTTTGTATAGTTACGAGTCAGGGTAACGGGACGCACCTGATTATTGCTACGGCCTGCTGGACGCATATTGAAATCTCCGGCTTGAAACAAATGTGGCTGCGCATTATACGGACTTCCGGCGGTTATTCCTATCCTGACAAGGCATCGATGGCTATAATCCTTCCACCTCTCCTTTTATAAACAGGAACGTCTATGATCCGCAGTATGACCGCCTACGCCCGGCGTGAAATCAAGGGTGAATGGGGGAGCGCAACCTGGGAAATGCGCTCGGTAAACCAGCGTTATCTGGAAACTTACTTTCGTCTGCCGGAGCAGTTCCGTAGCCTTGAACCTGTCGTTCGCGAGCGTATTCGTTCTCGCCTGACGCGCGGTAAAGTGGAATGTACCCTGCGCTATGAGCCAGATGTCAGCGCGCAAGGTGAGCTGATCCTCAACGAAAAACTGGCTAAACAGCTGGTAACTGCCGCGAACTGGGTAAAAATGCAGAGCGACGAAGGGGAAATCAACCCGGTTGATATTCTGCGCTGGCCAGGCGTGATGGCAGCCCAGGAGCAGGATCTCGACGCCATTGCTGCTGAAATTCTTGCGGCGTTGGATGGCACCCTGGACGACTTTATCATCGCGCGTGAAACCGAAGGTCAGGCGCTGAAAGCATTGATCGAGCAGCGTCTGGAAGGCGTCACCGCCGAAGTGGTCAAAGTCCGCGCCCATATGCCGGAAATCCTACAATGGCAGCGTGAGCGTCTGGTCGCAAAGCTGGAAGATGCCCAGGTACAGCTGGAAAATAACCGTCTGGAGCAGGAGTTGGTTCTGCTGGCACAACGAATTGACGTTGCCGAAGAGCTGGACCGCCTCGAAGCGCATGTTAAAGAGACGTACAACATTCTGAAGAAAAAAGAAGCGGTTGGCCGTCGTCTGGACTTTATGATGCAGGAGTTCAACCGCGAGTCGAACACTCTTGCGTCGAAATCTATCAATGCCGAAGTGACAAACTCCGCCATCGAGCTGAAAGTGTTGATCGAGCAAATGCGCGAGCAGATTCAGAACATCGAGTAAGCGACATATCTCCGTAGGCCGTTGTTAATTACAGCGGCGCTACGTATATAGTTTCATCCTCATATTTATTTACCCCATACTTTTTCTAATGCATTTTTCTTATCACAAAATCAGAAAAATGCATTCTCACTACACAAAACGCCAACTTCACATAACTATAAGTTATCAATTACAACTCTCCTTAAAAAATCTCAATCGTGACAATGCGCACAAATCGCTACCCTGCCAGGCAGATTTTTAGGGAGAGAACCATGCTGTTACACATTTTGTATTTGGTTGGCATTACTGCCGAAGCCATGACAGGGGCGCTGGCGGCCGGACGGCGGCGCATGGATACATTTGGCGTAATTATCATTGCTACCGCCACCGCAATTGGCGGAGGATCAGTACGTGATATTCTGCTGGGCCACTATCCGCTCGGCTGGGTCAAACACCCGGAGTATGTGATTATCGTCGCCACCGCCGCCGTATTCACCACCATCGTTGCTCCCGTGATGCCTTACCTGCGTAAAGTCTTTCTGGTGCTCGATGCACTCGGACTGGTGGTTTTTTCTATCATTGGCGCACAGGTCGCGCTGGATATGGGACACGGCCCGATCATTGCCGTTGTCGCGGCTGTGACGACTGGCGTGTTTGGCGGCGTTTTGCGCGATATGTTCTGTAAACGCATCCCACTGGTATTCCAGAAAGAGTTGTACGCCGGGGTTTCTTTTGCTTCCGCCGTGCTGTATATCGCACTGCAACACTATGTTTCCAACCATGATGTGGTGATTATTTCCACCCTGGTATTCGGCTTTTTCGCTCGCTTGCTGGCGCTGCGTCTTAAACTGGGATTACCGGTTTTTTATTACAGCCACGAAGGCCACTAAGGCACAAAACCTGTGATCTGCTGGGCAGCCAACCAGTTGCCCAGCATCTTGATTTGCGCATTATTCTTCCATTCCATAACCTGACTTGCGCGACGCAGCCCTGTCCCCGGTAGTTGCTGCCAATACTGTTCGCTTCTCTGCAAAAGTTGCTCCCAGGAGCTGAAGTCGTTGGCATTAAGCGCCGTTTGGGTTAACGGTATTCCCATTGCCATCACCCAGCGAGTAAAAGGCTGCTGACGTGCCAGGTTAAACTGATGCCATAACTGCTCACCTTTACTCTTCGCGATCCCCGGCGTGTGCTGCAATTGCTCTGGCGTTAATGAAAGCCAGGAAAAAATATGCTCAAAGCGATGCGTCTGATGCAGCGAGCGCCAGCCAGATTCACCGATGCCCTCCAGCCCCAAAACCTGTTTTGATCCCAGCCAAACTAATCGCGATATGAATTGTTCCTGACAAACATCAGAAGCGAAGTAGCATGTCAACGCGTTAAAACGGTTTTCTGGCGGCGTCGGTTTTGTGCGTTCTGCACCGCGCCAGACCACTTCATCAATGCGTGGAATACCCTGACCGGCAAGACTCACAAGGATTTGATCGCCAGGTGCAATGTCCCACTCCTGCCAACGTCTGACGGAACCAATGTTCACCCGCTGAACTTTTTTATCATCCAGCATGACAGGCGCGAGTGATGCCACCACCGAGATTTTTCCGCTCTTACCGACAGCAAACTGTATCGCGTTTACTTCAGTAACCTGGGCCACAGGCTGATATTTCCACGCTATCAGCCAGTCCGCCTGACCCGGTAGCCAATGACGGGATTCGGGTTCCTTAGCCGCTCGCACCACCACGCCATCGGTGACGAAGGGCAATTTCGCTTTCCACCACTCATTACGTGCTCGCTCAACCTCGTCTGCGCTTTTCACCGCAAGGGTATACTTCTGCGTCAAAGTAAAGCCCGCAGTAGCAAGCTGCTGTAATCGCTCGGCCATCAACTGTGGTCCATCCGGCCATGCCCAGATAAACACGCCCAGTGAATGCAGCGTGTCGCTATTGTCCTGGCGCATCAAAATGCCAGCGACCTTTGAACGGGCATTCATTCCTCCCATTTGTTGTTGGATATGCCCATCACACTGGAGAAATATCTCACCCTGCAGGGTACTGTTGGCCAAAGCTCCGCTAACAGATTGCGGAACAGAAGGAATCAAGCGTATTTTCTGCGTCCAGTCCTCACCTTTAAGCCCATTGCCACGACTGATCGCTTTAATCAGTTTTCCATCACGGTAGACCAGTGTTACCGCAACGCCATCAACTTTTGGCTGTACCCAAAGATCGCTGAGCTCATGCATCCACAGACGTAACGCATTTTTATCCGCTAACTTACGTACCCCCGTATGCGCAACCGGATGGATAACCGTGCCACTCAACGGCGGCGGCATAGCGTCACCCGTTGTCTCTTCGCCAAAACAGCGTTGCCACTGTGCAAGGCGGGCGCTTAACTGATCGTAAACCCCATCCTCCACGTCACTTTTCCCTTTTTTCCAGTAATCATCGTCCCACTGTTTTACTTGCTGTTGTAGGCGGGAGATTTCTTCATGCGCTCTGGCTGGAGACCAGGCCGGGCAGACCGCCTTCGCTGATGATTGCCAGCACAAAATACTCATTAACACTGCAATCCATACTTTCATCGTCACCTCCGCTGTAGTCAGGCGGGCAGATATACAACGAGATGAATGCAAAACCGAGAGGCAAAAATAAAGTGTGAGATGACGCTTCCAGAGAATCGTCTTTGTTGCAGTAAATGACCGGGAATTGCGGAAACAGGTACGCAAAACGCAACAACTTTGCGCAAAAAGTGTGAGCAAGGGCTACGTCACATGGCCGCGCCGTGTATAATAAGCCCGTATGTAGGCTTTATTTCGCTTAATCACATACGAAAGATACTCATGGCTCAAGGCACGCTTTATATTGTTTCTGCCCCCAGTGGCGCGGGTAAATCCAGCCTGATTCAGGCTTTATTAAAAACCCAACCGTTGTACGACACTCAGGTTTCTGTTTCACACACCACGCGCGCACCGCGTCCGGGTGAAGTACATGGCGAACACTACTTCTTTGTTAATCATGATGAATTTAAAGAGATGATTAGCAGAGATGCATTCCTTGAGCACGCGGAAGTGTTCGGTAATTACTATGGCACTTCACGCGAGGCCATTGAGCAAGTACTGGCGAGCGGCGTGGATGTTTTTCTGGATATTGACTGGCAGGGCGCACAGCAAATTCGCCAGAAAATGCCGCATGCGCGGAGTATCTTTATTCTACCGCCGTCAAAAATTGAGTTAGACCGCCGTTTACGGGGTCGAGGTCAGGACAGCGAAGAGGTCATTGCAAAGCGTATGGCGCAAGCAGTTGCAGAAATGAGCCATTACGCCGAATATGATTATTTAATAGTGAATGATGATTTCGACACCGCTCTGGGTGATCTAAAGACTATCATTCGCGCCGAACGCTTGCGCATGAGCCGCCAAAAGCAGCGTCATGACGCTTTAATCAGCAAATTGTTGGCAGACTGAACCTTCTTTCAGTATCATGCCCAGTCATTTCTTCACCTGTGGAGCTTTTTAAGTATGGCACGCGTAACTGTTCAGGACGCTGTAGAGAAAATTGGTAACCGTTTTGACCTGGTACTGGTCGCCGCGCGTCGCGCTCGTCAGATGCAGGTAGGCGGAAAGGATCCGCTGGTACCGGAAGAAAACGATAAAACCACAGTAATCGCGTTGCGCGAAATCGAAGAAGGTCTGATCAACAACCAGATCCTCGATGTTCGCGAACGCCAGGAACAGCAAGAGCAGGAAGCCGCTGAATTACAAGCCGTTACCGCTATTGCTGAAGGTCGTCGTTAATCACAAAGCGGGTCGCCCTTGTATCTGTTTGAAAGCCTGAATCAACTGATTCAAACCTACCTGCCGGAAGACCAAATCAAACGTCTGCGGCAGGCGTATCTCGTTGCACGTGATGCTCACGAGGGGCAAACACGTTCAAGCGGTGAACCCTATATCACGCACCCGGTAGCGGTTGCCTGCATTCTGGCCGAGATGAAACTCGACTATGAAACGCTAATGGCAGCGCTGCTGCATGACGTGATTGAAGATACTCCCGCCACCTACCAGGACATGGAACAGCTTTTTGGTAAAAGCGTCGCCGAACTGGTAGAGGGAGTATCAAAGCTTGATAAGCTCAAGTTCCGCGATAAGAAAGAGGCGCAGGCCGAAAACTTTCGCAAGATGATTATGGCGATGGTGCAGGATATCCGCGTCATTCTCATCAAACTCGCAGACCGTACCCACAACATGCGCACGCTGGGCTCACTTCGCCCGGACAAACGTCGCCGCATCGCCCGTGAAACTCTCGAAATTTACAGCCCGCTGGCGCACCGTTTAGGTATCCACCACATTAAAACCGAACTCGAAGAACTGGGTTTTGAAGCGCTGTATCCCAACCGTTATCGCGTAATCAAAGAAGTGGTGAAAGCCGCGCGCGGCAACCGTAAAGAGATGATCCAAAAAATCCTCTCGGAAATCGAAGGGCGTTTGCAGGAAGCGGGAATACCGTGCCGCGTCAGTGGTCGCGAAAAGCATCTTTATTCGATTTACTGCAAAATGGTGCTCAAAGAGCAGCGTTTTCACTCGATTATGGACATCTACGCCTTCCGCGTGATCGTCAATGATTCCGACACCTGTTATCGCGTGCTCGGCCAGATGCACAGCCTGTACAAGCCGCGTCCGGGTCGCGTGAAAGACTACATCGCCATTCCAAAAGCGAACGGCTATCAATCTTTGCACACCTCGATGATTGGCCCGCACGGCGTGCCGGTTGAGGTCCAGATCCGCACCGAAGATATGGATCAGATGGCGGAGATGGGTGTTGCCGCGCACTGGGCTTATAAAGAGCACGGCGAAACCAGTACTACCGCGCAGATCCGCGCCCAGCGCTGGATGCAAAGCTTGCTGGAGCTGCAACAGAGCGCCGGTAGCTCGTTCGAATTTATCGAGAGCGTTAAATCCGATCTCTTCCCGGATGAGATTTACGTTTTCACACCGGAAGGGCGCATTGTCGAGCTGCCTGCCGGTGCAACGCCCGTCGACTTCGCTTATGCGGTGCATACCGATATCGGCCATGCCTGCGTGGGCGCGCGCGTCGATCGTCAGCCTTACCCGCTGTCGCAGCCGCTTACCAGTGGTCAAACCGTTGAAATCATTACCGCACCGGGCGCTCGCCCGAATGCCGCGTGGCTGAACTTTGTCGTCAGCTCGAAAGCGCGCGCCAAAATTCGTCAGCTGCTGAAAAACCTCAAGCGTGATGATTCTGTAAGCCTGGGCCGCCGTCTACTCAACCATGCGTTGGGTGGTAGCCGTAAGCTGAATGAAATCCCGCAGGAAAATATTCAGCGTGAACTGGACCGTATGAAGCTGGCAACGCTTGACGATCTGCTGGCAGAAATCGGCCTTGGTAACGCAATGAGTGTGGTGGTCGCGAAAAATCTGCAACATGGGGACGCCTCCATTCCACCGGCAACCCAAAGTCACGGACATCTGCCAATTAAAGGTGCCGATGGCGTGCTGATCACCTTTGCGAAATGCTGCCGCCCTATTCCTGGCGACCCGATTATCGCCCACGTCAGCCCCGGTAAAGGACTGGTGATCCACCATGAATCCTGCCGTAACATCCGTGGCTACCAGAAAGAGCCAGAGAAATTTATGGCTGTGGAGTGGGATAAAGAGACGGCGCAAGAGTTCATCACCGAAATCAAGGTGGAGATGTTCAATCATCAGGGCGCGCTGGCAAACCTGACGGCAGCGATCAATACGACCAATTCCAATATTCAAAGTTTGAATACAGAAGAAAAGGATGGTCGCGTCTACAGCGCCTTTATTCGTCTGACCGCCCGTGACCGTGTGCATCTGGCGAATATCATGCGCAAAATCCGCGTGATGCCAGACGTGATTAAAGTCACCCGAAACCGAAATTAATGTTTTATGAACCCAACACGTTATGCACGTATCTGCGAAATGCTCGCCAGGCGGCAGCCTGATCTGACCGTCTGCATGGAGCAGGTCCACAAACCCCATAACGTTTCTGCGATCATTCGTACCGCAGATGCCGTTGGCGTACACGAAGTCCACGCCGTCTGGCCTGGTAGCCGGATGCGCACTATGGCTTCAGCTGCGGCTGGCAGCAACAGTTGGGTACAGGTGAAAACGCACCGTACCATTGGCGATGCCGTCGCCCATCTGAAAGGCCAGGGCATGCAGATTCTGGCAACCCATCTTTCTGATAACGCTGTCGATTTCCGCGAAATTGATTACACCCGCCCGACCTGTATTTTGATGGGTCAGGAGAAAACGGGCATCACTCAGGAAGCATTAGCCCTGGCGGATCAGGACATCATCATTCCGATGATCGGCATGGTGCAGTCGCTGAATGTTTCCGTTGCCTCAGCCCTCATTCTTTACGAAGCCCAGCGCCAGCGGCAAAACGCAGGCATGTACCTGCATGAAAACAGTATGTTGCCGGAAGCAGAGCAACAACGTTTATTATTTGAAGGCGGCTATCCGGTGCTGGCGAAAGTCGCAAAACGCAAAGGCCTGCCTTACCCCCACGTCAATCAGCAAGGCGAAATTGAAGCCGATGCCGACTGGTGGGCCACTATGCAGGCTGCAGGGTAAGTGCCATGAAAGGTCGCCTGTTAGATGCTGTCCCGCTCAGTTCCCTAACGGGCGTTGGCGCGGCGCAAAGTAACAAGCTGGCGAAAATCAATCTGCATACTGTGCAGGATTTACTCTTACACCTTCCCCTGCGCTACGAAGATCGCACCCATCTCTACCCCATCGGTGAGCTACTGCCGGGCGTTTATGCCACGGTGGAAGGCGAAGTGCTGAACTGCAATATCTCCTTCGGCGGTCGGCGGATGATGACCTGCCAGATCAGCGACGGTTCCGGCATTCTCACCATGCGCTTTTTCAATTTCAGCGCGGCGATGAAAAATAGCCTGGCGACGGGCCGCCGCGTGCTGGCCTATGGCGAAGCAAAGCGCGGCAAATATGGCGCGGAGATGATCCACCCGGAATACCGCGTACAGGGCGATCTCAGTACGCCAGAGTTGCAGGAAACGCTCACGCCGGTTTACCCAACCACCGAAGGCGTAAAGCAGGCGACGCTGCGTAAATTAACCGACCAGGCGCTGGATCTGCTCGACACCTGCGCCATTGAAGAACTCCTGCCGCCGGAACTGTCACAAGGAATGATGACGTTACCGGAAGCGTTGCGCACTCTGCATCGCCCACCGCCAACGCTGCAACTTAGCGATCTGGAAACCGGGCAGCATCCGGCGCAACGTCGTCTGATTCTGGAAGAACTGCTGGCGCACAACCTTAGCATGCTGGCGTTACGCGCCGGAGCGCAACGTTTCCATGCCCAGCCGCTTAGCGCCAATGACGCGCTGAAAAATAAACTCCTCGCCGCCTTACCGTTCAAGCCAACGGGCGCACAGGCACGCGTAGTGGCGGAGATCGAGCGCGATATGGCGCTGGATGTGCCGATGATGCGTCTGGTACAGGGCGATGTAGGTTCCGGTAAAACGCTGGTCGCCGCCCTCGCCGCGCTGCGTGCGATTGCGCACGGCAAACAGGTGGCGCTGATGGCACCCACCGAGTTACTTGCCGAGCAGCACGCCAATAACTTCCGCAACTGGTTTGAACCGCTCGGTATCGAAGTGGGCTGGCTCGCCGGTAAGCAGAAAGGTAAAGCGCGACTGGCTCAGCAAGAAGCCATCGCCAGCGGTCAGGTGCAGATGATTGTTGGCACTCATGCCATTTTCCAGGAACAGGTGCAGTTTAACGGTCTGGCGCTGGTGATTATCGACGAACAGCATCGCTTTGGCGTGCATCAGCGTCTGGCATTGTGGGAGAAAGGCCAGCAACAGGGCTTCCATCCACATCAGTTGATCATGACCGCCACGCCGATCCCCCGCACGCTGGCAATGACCGCGTATGCCGATCTCGACACCTCGGTCATTGATGAACTGCCGCCAGGACGTACCCCAGTGACGACAGTGGCAATTCCTGATACCCGCCGTACCGACATCATTGACCGCGTGCGCCACGCCTGCATGACTGAAGGTCGTCAGGCGTACTGGGTTTGTACGTTGATTGAAGAATCGGAATTACTGGAAGCGCAGGCGGCGGAAGCCACGTGGGAAGAGTTGAAACTGGCGCTACCAGAGTTGAATGTCGGTCTGGTGCACGGGCGGATGAAACCAGCCGAGAAACAGGCGGTGATGGCATCGTTTAAGCAAGGTGAGCTACACCTGCTGGTTGCCACTACTGTTATTGAAGTCGGCGTTGATGTGCCTAACGCCAGTCTGATGATTATCGAAAACCCGGAGCGTCTCGGCTTGGCGCAGTTACACCAGCTGCGCGGGCGTGTAGGTCGTGGCGCGGTGGCTTCTCACTGTGTCCTGCTCTACAAAACACCGCTCTCCAAAACGGCGCAAATCCGCCTGCAAGTGCTGCGTGACAGCAACGACGGTTTTGTGATTGCGCAGAAAGATTTGGAGATACGTGGACCGGGTGAACTGTTAGGCACACGTCAGACGGGGAATGCCGAATTTAAAGTGGCGGATTTACTGCGCGATCAGGCGATGATCCCGGAAGTTCAGCGCCTGGCGCGACATATTCATGAACGTTACCCACAGCAGGCAAAAGCCCTGATAGAACGCTGGATGCCAGAGACTGAACGTTACTCGAATGCGTAAAAGGCGGCGGTGAGAAGACCGCCGTTTCAGGTTGATCTACCTTCCTGCCGGATGCGGCGTGAGCGCCTTATCCGGCCTACAGAAACTTACGAACTCAATAAATTGTGAATCAATATGTAGGCCTGATAAGCGAAGCTCATCAGGCATTTGTCTTTGTTGCAGCGGCGCTTACACCGCCGCTTCATCGGTTAACCCGCAAAAATTGGCAACATCAAATACAGCTTAATCACCAGGGCGTTAACGATATCGATAAAGAACGCACCGACCATCGGCACTACCAGGAACGCCATGTGCGACGGGCCAAAGCGTTCAGTAATCGCCTGCATGTTGGCGATTGCCGTCGGTGTTGCACCAAGACCAAAGCCACAGTGACCCGCAGCCAACACCGCCGCATCGTAGTTTTTGCCCATCATGCGCCAGGTGACGAAGATGGCATACAACGCCATGAAAATGGTCTGTACCACCAGTATCGCCAGCATCGGCAGCGCCAGCGAAGCCAGCTCCCACAGCTTCAGGCCCATCAGCGCCATCGCCAGGAACAACGACAGGCTTACGTTACCCAGCACCGATACCGCACGTTCAAAGACGCGATAAAAGCCCATCATTGACAGACCGTTGCTCAGTATCACGCCTACAAACAGCACACAAACGAAGGTTGGTAATTCAAAAGCAGTGCCAGCCAAAAGTTGCGCAACAATTTTCCCCACCGTCAGGCAGATAGCAATTAGCGCGATAGTTTCAATCAGCACCAGCGAGGTGATCATGCGCCCTACATCTGGCTTTTCGAACGCCGTCGGGACTTCCTGGTCATCCGGAATACCGTTCGGTGTAGTGGAGTGTTTCACCAGATAACGCGCCACCGGGCCACCAATCAGCCCGCCCAGCACCAGACCGAACGTTGCACAGGCCATTGCGACTTCCGTCGCATTAGTAAAGCCGTAACGTTCAATGAACAATTTACTCCATGCCGCGCCAGTCCCATGACCGCCAGAAAGCGTAATAGACCCTGCTAACAGTCCCATCAGCGGATCAAGACCTAACAGACTGGCCATACCAATACCGATGGCGTTTTGCATCACCAACAGACCAACAACCACAATCAGGAAAATACCCACCACACGGCCACCGGCACGTAAGCTGGCAATGTTGGCGTTCAGGCCGATGGTGGCAAAGAAAGCCAGCATCAACGGATCGCGCAGCGACATATCAAAGTTGACTTCCCAGCCCATGGTTTTTTTCAGCACCAGCAGCGCCAGCGCCACCAGCAAACCACCCGCAACAGGTTCCGGTATGGTGTATTTCTTCAAAAAGGAGACAGAGTGAACTAATTTGCGCCCGAGCAGCAACGTCAGCGTTGCTGCAACAAGCGTTGCTAAAGTGTCGAGATGAAACATAGATAGCTCCTTTGTATCCGCACCACTCTTTCATACTCGTCATACTGCATCGCACATGTACTGTAAGGTGCACTATGACGAGTTTCGAGTCATGCTTTCCCGGTTCGAATTCTTAGCTGAAAATAAAAAAATGGCATGGATTTTAAGCAGAAAACAACCAAAAGTTATATAAAAAAGTGCATTTATCGCATTTAAATATTTAGAAGAATGCATGGCAAACGTTTGCTTTTGCCCTTCGGTCAGCTAAAATGCCCGCTTTGCTACCACGGGATTGTTTTCGATGTCTGTTTCCACCCTCGAGTCAGAAAATGCGCAACCGGTTGCGCAGACTCAAAACAGCGAACTGATTTATCGTCTTGAAGATCGTCCACCGCTTGCTCAAACTCTGTTTGCCGCCTGTCAGCACCTGCTGGCGATGTTTGTCGCGGTGATCACCCCTGCGCTTCTCATCTGCCAGGCGCTAGGTTTACCGGCACAGGACACACAACACATTATTAGTATGTCGCTGTTTGCCTCCGGTGTGGCATCGATTATTCAGATTAAAGCCTGGGGGCCGGTAGGTTCCGGGTTGTTGTCGATTCAGGGGACCAGTTTCAACTTCGTTGCCCCGCTGATTATGGGCGGCACGGCGCTGAAGACCGGTGGTGCTGATGTTCCCACCATGATGGCGGCACTGTTCGGTACGCTGATGTTAGCAAGCTGCACGGAGATGGTGATCTCCCGCGTTTTGCATCTGGCGCGCCGCATTATTACGCCGCTGGTTTCTGGCGTCGTGGTGATGATTATCGGCCTGTCACTAATTCAGGTTGGGTTAACGTCCATTGGTGGCGGCTATGCGGCCATGAGCGACAACACCTTTGGCGCACCGAAAAACCTGCTGCTGGCGGGTGTGGTCTTAGCCTTAATTATCCTGCTTAACCGCCAACGTAACCCTTACTTACGCGTGGCCTCTCTGGTGATTGCGATGGCGGCCGGATATGCGCTGGCGTGGTTTATGGGTATGTTGCCAGAAAGCAACGAACCGATGACGCAAGAACTGATTATGGTACCAACGCCGCTCTATTACGGTCTTGGTATTGAATGGAGCCTACTGCTGCCGCTGATGCTGGTCTTTATGATCACCTCACTGGAAACCATTGGCGATATCACCGCGACCTCTGACGTTTCCGAACAGCCGGTTTCCGGCCCGCTGTACATGAAACGTCTGAAAGGCGGCGTGCTGGCAAACGGCCTGAACTCGTTTGTCTCGGCAGTATTTAACACCTTCCCGAACTCCTGCTTCGGACAGAACAACGGTGTAATTCAGTTAACGGGTGTTGCCAGCCGTTATGTCGGTTTTGTGGTGGCGCTGATGTTGATCGTGCTGGGCCTGTTCCCGGCAGTGAGTGGTTTCGTGCAACACATCCCAGAGCCAGTTCTGGGCGGCGCTACGCTTGTGATGTTTGGCACCATCGCCGCATCCGGTGTACGCATCGTTTCCCGCGAGCCGCTGAACCGTCGGGCAATTCTGATTATTGCACTGTCGCTGGCCGTCGGTCTGGGCGTTTCTCAGCAGCCGCTGATTTTGCAATTTGCCCCTGACTGGCTGAAAAACCTGCTCTCTTCAGGTATTGCCGCTGGCGGTATTACTGCCATTGTGCTGAACCTGATTTTCCCGCCGGAAAAACCGTAATTCACTTAGCGGCGGTAAGTTTCTTTACCGCCGCAGCGCCCCTCTTTCACCATTCCCGCCTTGAGGAATGCGCGTAAATCGTGCATAACTCCCTTATGTGTATTTCGCGGGATGGAAGACTATGAAATTTATTGGGAAGCTGCTTCTCTACATTTTCGTCGCGCTACTCGTAGTGATAACTGGCCTCTATTTTCTTCTGCAAACCCGTTGGGGTGCGGAGCATATCAGCGCATGGATTTCCGAAAATAGCGACTACCATTTGGTCTTCGGGGCAATGGATCACCGCTTTTCCGCGCCGTCTCATATCATACTGGAGAACGTCACGTTTGGTCGTGATGGACAGCCCGCTACCCTGGTGGCAAAAAGTGTTGATATCGCCTTGAGTAGTCGGCAACTGACCGAACCGCGCCATGTCGATACCATTCTGCTGGAAAACGGGACGCTGAATCTCACCGACCAGACCGCCCCGCTACCGTTCAAAGCCGATCGCCTGCAACTGCGCGATATGGCATTTAATAGCCCAAATAGCGAGTGGAAATTAAGTGCTCAGCGGGTAAATGGCGGCGTCATTCCGTGGTCGCCAGAAGCCGGTAAAGTGTTGGGAACGAAAGCGCAGATTCAGTTCAGTGCTGGCTCCCTGTCGCTCAATGATGTTCCTGCCACCAATGTGTTGGTTGAAGGCAGTATTGATAACGATCGCGTTACGCTGACCAATCTGGGTGCCGATATCGCGCGCGGTACATTAACCGGAAACGCGCAGCGTAACGCCGACGGTAGCTGGCAGGTGGAAAACCTGCGCATGGCGGATATCCGTCTGCAAAGCGAAAAATCGCTGACTGATTTCTTTGCGCCATTGCGCTCTGTGCCTTCGTTACAGATTGGTCGCCTGGAAGTGATAGATGCTCGCCTGCAAGGCCCGGGCTGGGCGGTGACCGATCTCGATCTCAGCTTACGCAACATGACCTTTAGTAAAGATGACTGGCAGACACAGGAAGGAAAGCTGTCGATGAATGCCAGCGAGTTTATTTATGGTTCGCTACATTTGTTTGACCCGATTATGAACGCAGAATTTTCCCCGCAGGGCGTGGCGCTGCGCCAGTTTACCAGCCGTTGGGAAGGTGGCATGGTGAGAACGTCAGGAAACTGGCAACGCGACGGGAAAACGCTGATCCTCGATGATGCGGCAATTGTCGGGCTGGAATATACCCTGCCAAAAAACTGGCAACAGTTATGGATGGAAACAACACCCGGCTGGTTAAACAGTCTGCAACTGAAGAGATTTAGCGCCAGCCGCAACCTGATCATTGATATCGACCCTGACTTTCCATGGCAACTCACCGCGCTCGATGGCTATGGCGCGAATCTGACACTGGTTGCCAATCACCAATGGGGCGTCTGGAGTGGCACAGCGAATCTGAATGCCGCCGCCGCGACGTTCAATCGTGTTGATGTTCGCCGTCCGTCGCTGGCACTGGCCGCCAACAGCAGCACGGTGAATATCAGCGAACTTAGCGCGTTTACCGAGAAAGGCATTCTGGAAGCCACTGCCAGTGTTTCACAAACCCCGCAGCGCCAGACTCATATCAGCCTGAATGGACGCGGTGTGCCGGTGAATATTTTGCAACAGTGGGGATGGCCTGAATTACCGTTGACTGGCGACGGCAATATTCAGCTTACCGCCAGCGGCAATATTCAGGCCGATGCACCGCTAAAACCCACGGTTAGCGGGCAACTCCATGCTGTGAACGCTGAAAAGCAGCAGGTAACCCAAACCATGAATGCTGGCGTAGTTTCCAGTGGCGAAGTTACGTCAACGGAGCCAGTGCAGTAAAAATCAATCTCACCGGGTACGACACAGCCGTACCCGGCATTTTTTCAATAAATAACAAACAGTAGAGTATCCAATTACCATGTTCGTTCCCGCTCATTGCACGGCGTAAACCATCCTTAAGAATACGGATATTGCTATTTTTTGTTATCAACTTACGTTTCTTTTTTCTGGGAGCGCGGTTGTGCCAAAGTGTAACTTATGGATTTGCCGAGAGTTTCTGTGAAGAGGATCATGGCAAGGCGAAACGAAGCGGAAAAAAGTGTGATGGGGGATGTGATAAGGCGAGGAAGTAGCTATAATGCGCCCCGCCTCCATGTAGCAATCGAGGCGCGGAAGATCGTCGTCTCCGGTGAGGCGGCTGGACTTCAAATCCAGTTGGGGCCGCCAGCGGTCCCGGGCAGGTTCGACTCCTGTGATCTTCCGCCAAAATGCCTCTACTGAACTCTCCCGACGTCAATCCCCCCCTTCTAATCCCTTATATATCAGGCTTTCTTTGTATCCTG
The DNA here is from genome assembly GCF_005781135.1 of Escherichia sp. E3659. NCBI lineage: Bacteria > Pseudomonadati > Pseudomonadota > Gammaproteobacteria > Enterobacterales > Enterobacteriaceae > Escherichia > Escherichia sp. E3659. The sequence goes on from NZ_VATQ01000022.1 coordinate 57,892, forward strand.
AGGTCAACAGGAGTCAACATACTTCAATATACCTTTGGGGGCATAATTGGGGGAACTAAATATTGAAAGGAAAGTTCATGCCACCAAAACAATAAAAAAAACTTTATAATCAAATAATAACATCATCTGATACCCATAGTAGACCTTGCAAATTTTCTATCGGTAAAGAGCCTTCTGCTCATAAATTCAACGGGCTCAGAATGCTTGTCGAATAGACGGGAAAGGGTAAAAACATCTCGTTCCACAACACACATCGAATGTGATGTTTAATCAAGACCATCAAATTAAGAGAGGATGCACAAAAAAAATCAAGAATGGTTACGATCTGGCGCATATAACACTCTAGAAAGAGAGCAATGTTACTAAGGACAGGCCCCCTCTCAACTGAGTCTATTAGAACGTCAAAATGACCAAGTTGACCCTTTCCCTTACATATAAACAAACTCTGGTTACCAAAACATTCTTGCATTAAGGAGGAAACAAAGATGCCGTTAACTGATGCAAAAGTACGCGCATTAAAACCCAGAGAAAAAGCATATCGCATAAGCGACGCAGGCGGATTATACGTTGAAGTTGCTCCCAATGGCTCACGCTACTGGCGCATGAAATATCGCATTGCGGGTAAAGAAAAACGCCTCGCTTTTGGCGTCTACCCCGATGTTTCTCTTGCTGACGCCCGTGAAAAACGTGATGCGGCTAAGAAGATTCTGGCGGCAGGTGGAGATCCTGGAGAAACTAAAAAAGCCGAGAAACTTGCACAGAAACTTAATGCAGAAAACACCTTTGAAGTGATTGCTCGCGAGTGGCATCAGTCTAAAGCAGATCGCTGGTCCCTACGCTACCGTGCAGAAATCATTGACACCTTTGAAAAAGACATCTTCCCCTATATTGGCAAACGTCCCATCGCTGATATTAAACCAATGGAGCTACTGGAAACTTTACGTAAAATGGAGAAACGCGGAGCGTTGGAGAAAATGCGTAAAGTTCGTCAACGCTGTGGAGAAGTATTCCGTTTTGCAATCATTACTGGCAGAGCGAGTTACAATCCCGCCCCCGATCTTGCCGGTGCGTTAGCTACACCAAAGAAAGTGCATTTCCCATTCCTTACTGCTAATGAGCTTCCTTACTTCCTTAACGATCTAGCAGGTTATACCGGCAGTATCATCACAAAAACAGCGACTCAGATCATCATGTTAACTGGCGTACGCACGCAAGAATTGCGCTTTGCTCGCTGGGAGGATATCAATTTTGAAGCAAAGTTGTGGGAAATTCCAGCAGAAGTGATGAAGATGAAACGTCCTCATATTGTGCCGCTTTCAGAACAAGTCATTACTCTGTTTAAGCTGCTTGAGCCAATATCAAAACATCATTCGTTGGTGTTTATCGGCAGGAACGATCCTCGCAAGCCTATAAGCAAGGAAAGTATTAATCAGGTTATTGAATTACTGGGATATAAAGGTAGGCTAACCGGACATGGCTTCCGCCACACCATGAGTACTATTTTACACGAACAGGGTTTTAATTCATCGTGGATCGAAACACAGTTAGCCCATGTAGATAAAAATGCTATCAGGGGAACTTATAACCATGCTCAGTATCTCGATGGCCGCCGTGAAATGATGCAATGGTACGCTGACTACATAGATTCACTATCTGAGCAAACCTGATGAATGAAAGTTCAGTGATACAAAAATAATGAATAACCATCCTGCACTGACAGCAGGATGGCTTTATTTATATTCCTTTTTTTATTTGCTCACACTGTCTGAACCCACATCGGGGGAGCCAGGATGCGGACTCCACATCTTGTACCACTCTACAAACAGGCTGTAGCCATACTGGCAGAACTTCAGACATGGGCAGGTGAAAATAGTCTGATATTTACGGGAGCACATGTCCCACGTAAAGCAATTAGTGAAAACACCGTAAATAAAGCCCTCAGGGTGATGGGGCATGGTATGACACAACCCAAAAAATCTATGGTCGTGGAATCCGGGCGATGGCGTGCAGTGCATTGAATCAGGTTTGTGGTCCCGCGATGCAGTGGAACGTCAGATGAGCCATCAGGAGCATAATGGCGTACGTGCTGCGTATATCTATAAAGCAGAGCATCTGGAAAAACATCGACTGATGCCACAGTGGTGAGCAGATTTTCTGGACACAAACAAAGAAATAAATATCTCCCCTTTCGATTACGCCAAAGGTAACAATCCTCTAAAATAATGGGAAAAGAGTCCGAGCGAGTGTTCGGACTCTTTCTCTTAAAAACTATAACTAATGTGCAAGTATTTCCTGTAAATGTCTTATAATAGGGACTTTATTTATTTCACGGTCGGACATATTTGGCTTTAGTATCGTTTTCCAATACATATTCGCATTAAAAGGTTTACTTCTATCCCCACAATCAACAAATCGTAAATGTTCGGGAATACTATCATCCTGGTGAGCTGGTTCAAAAGTTATATTGTGAGTCCTGAACAATCCAATACACCCATTCATTTTAATTATATCCTCTTTGTATTGCTCAGAAATTTTTTTCTGAATTCCCGAATCGAAATAAGGATTTCCATTTTTATCAAGAGAGATTATCTTTGATTTATCTGTATCACAGATAATATGATATTTAATATTAAACTGGGAAAATATTTTCTGGTAAAATGGAATGTTATTGACTGTACCGCAGTTCAGAACAAAAATATTTTTATTTGATGGAAACTCTTGGAAATAAGCCCTACAAATTATTTCCTCTGTTGGACCTTCAATTAATAAGACCTCATCTGCATAAAATGACTCACATATATAAGGATTAAATCTCAGCACCTCATACATTTCTTGTTTGAGCTCATCATTAGTAATTATCCCTTTAGCATCCTTTAAAAAAGAATCATTGATTTGGTAAATTTTTGTACCTTTAGAATTGTTAACTAACCGTATTATTGATGATTTAGGTTTAGAAAGATCTATCATGGCTGAAGAATGTGATGCACAAAGTACCTGATATGGCAACTCCTCAACGCTGACCTGATATATTAATTCTCGTAACTCTTTAACTATTCTTGGATAAAGAAACAACTCTGGTTCTTCAAATAGCACCATATAGTCTTTTCTTCCTTTTTTTCTCTCGAATCTTTCGGCTACGTCTCTCATGAGTAGCAAAGTAAATATAGCTGTTCTAATCGTTCCATGCCCTACACTACTATAATTTGATGGAATTGCGTCATCATACTCACCGTATTCGTTCTTTTTCATAAACTCAATTTCAAAATCCCTACCGAGTTTATTTTCAGTCCAAACCACTCTGTCCTTTTTATCTTTAAAACATATTGATGTATCAAAAAATATTTTATTGAAATATCCATTAACAGAGTTTTGATATGCTTCTATCACTCCGGAGTCATACATTTTATCTTGCAGTTCTTTTATTTTAGCTTGTGCTATTCTTAACTCCTCAAGATCTGATGATTTTAGCGTACTTTCTGCCATCATCTTAAGTATTTCATTAAGAATCTTTTTTGCCTCTTCTTCTGTTGGCATTGCTTTAATAAATACAGGCTTCGGCAAACATGATTGAAATACCGAGTGCAACCCAATTGTTGCATAACCAACTTCATCATATTGCTCGTTAGAGTAATTATAAGTATAATTTCTACATTCTATTTTTGAGTTATTCTTACTCCAAACCTTTTTAATTTTTATATACCCATCATGCAAATACTTCTTATAACTATCTTTTTGTTTGGGTGCTTTTATTTCAATTTTACCTTTATCTAAATCATCAAGCTGAACTTCTAGTTCAAATTCAATAGGTAAATTATCGTTACGTTTAAAGAAATCATTAATGTCAGGTTTTTCATCATAATAGAAAAACAAATAAGCCTTTAAAAAAGTGGATTTCCCGGCATTATTTGCCCCATATATAAAAAGCGTGTTCGTATCTTTAAAAATGATTTTATTATTATCAAGGCCCCCTGAAATAGCCCTGAAGTTATTCACGCCAAAAAATGATATCTTCATAAAGCTCCTCGATTACAAAAAAATGAACAACGAATTCCCACAACTAAATATAAAACAGCACTTCAGAAGAAGTTTTTGATTGCATCTTAGGTTTTGATTTTTTAACCCTCATTTATTTCAACGCAGTATCTTATCTGCAGCTTTCGCCAATTTGCTGATATCCAGCTTCACTGGTAATGTCGGCGATGATATCTGCGTCAGACAATACTCCCGTCGCAACAACCACCACTCCCGTTGTGCTTCTGTACATTCAAAATTACCCACAATAAAAAGCCAGCGGGTGGAAGCTCTGCGCCAGTAACCTGCAGCCTCCAGTTTCAGTGCAATCGTGTCTTCCACAACTTCCGGGCTATTCTTTTTCCTGCTCAAAACATCAACTCACTGAAATAATACTCATATCTGACGGTCTCAGCGAACCGTTCATGCCGTACTGAAAGCCTCTTCCTGAAACAGCTCTGTCAGTTCGCTAATCGGTTTCAGCCTCAGCACTTCATCCTGGTCCATCCCCAGTTCTGTGCCAATATGCTCATCTGTCCACCCCAGACGCGAAAGGTCCCTGACAATATCAGACATTGAGGTTATTTGATGGTTACCCCTAGCCCGGTTATGCCGTATGGTGACCGCCATACGTGTAGCCTGTCCCTTTCTCTCCGGATTAATACAGGCTACAAGCAGCCAGCCCTTCATTCAGGCCACTTAATCCTGTTGTATGCATCCGGGCGTGCCGGGTGTGTCAGTTTGCTGATTTCATCGCGCAGGGCAGCATAATCCGGTAATGACCGGGGGTCACCACCTGTTTTCAGTTTCACTTCAGAAGTCATCGGCAGATTCAGTATTGCTGTATTAAATCATGATTAATAGTTACGGAAAGAACGTCAGTGTGATACCGGTACCCGGGAAAGGTATTCCACTGCACGGATGATTGCCGGTGTCACATCCCACCGCCGTTTCAGAACCGGTAACAGCTCATTAAGGTTTCTGATATAACGCTCAGTGAATACCCGTTGTCCGTCCCGGGTTAAATGAAAACCAGACTGATTACAGGTAATGGTGATATGACAGGTATCGCTGCCAATATATACGGCTTCCTGAAGTCTGAATCTGACATTCCAGTGCCAGGAGTACGGAGAGTGGTTCAGATAAAAAAGACGCATCTGAATATCGTTAAATAACGGGTTCATGGCGAATTAAATAAACCTGATAATAACAGTATGGTGAAAGCCCGGAATAAAGAAATGGTCTGGTATTATGCAAAATCCTCAAGGTGACGACTGATACTGTTTTCATGGTAACAGGTCACCAGTAATTCACGGGTTGCCCGGGTGAATGCCACATAAAGCACCGGAATCACTTCAGACTCATCCGTTGCGCCAGAATGAACGAAAGACGCATTGATAACTGCCACATACGGGAACTCCAGTCCCTTGCTGCTCTGGTACGTCAGTAAATGCACCACATCCTTACGTCGCGAGTATGCCTTCTTGCCTTCCCTGTCAAAACAGGTGGCAAACGGTATCCCGCGTTGCGTCATAACGTCTTGCAATTGTTTCGCTGAACGCTCTGTCGGACACAGCACAGCCATATCACTCCAGTGACCGCACAGGGCATGGCGCTTCTCCAGCCAGTCTGCAACCTGTCTGGCTTCATCACGTTCAGAAGCACAACGCTGGATTTCCGGCTCTGTGCCCTCTTCACCACCCGCCTGTGGCTGAACGAGCGGTATTTCACGGTTCTGATGTTTTTCAAAATACTCGCGGGAGAATGCATAAGCAAAGTGCAGAATGCGTTTCGGATTACGGTAATTGACCGGCAGGACAGAAGTGCGTCCCTGCGCCTGAATCCCCACACTGGCCAGAGAAAAGTTCAGGGCCCGCTCCCGCCGGTAAATGGACTGGGCATCATCGTACATCAGGAGCAGT